>JAILMX010000069.1 GCA_024692205.1 Desulfovibrio sp.
CAAGGACGCAGGCGGACAACCCTATACCAGCAAGGATTTCAACGAGAAAGTGGAAGGTTTGGGCTTTTCCGTTCCGAACACTCCCAAGGACACGGACAAGAACAAGGCAGAATGGGACAAGCTCATCGCCCAGCTGCAGACCAAGCTGGACACCGTGGGCGCGAACATTCAGACCCAGATGGTGCAGCTTCAGGACTTCATGGGGCAGTACAACAGCTATATGCAGGGCGCGAACACGGCGATCAGCCAGTCCAACCAGGTCCTAGCCGGCCTCGCCAAGGGCCAGTAGGGACAGCGCAATCTGTTTGACGCGACGCGCGGCGTACGCTAGAAAAAATCTAGTTTACGCCGTTGCGTTGCGTACGCGATTATACCGGAGCTGTACCCCTATGTTCAGGTTCACCTCGTAATCTACAAGGAAGTGTCTGATGGCAAAAGCAGACGTCGAACATGGTGATGCCGTCCAGCGGCTGCTGGAGACCCTGAAAAAATCCGTGCAGAAGGTGGGCGCGGAAACACTGAGCCTCTCTCCGGAGGAATTTGACGACGTCCGCGACGCCCTTATCCGCGGCGAGCCCCTCTACCGCATCTTGGGGATGAAGGAGGGGATGATCGAGGCCCGCTACGCCCTCGCCCACCAGATATACGCGGCGGGCAAGTACGAAGATGCCGAAATGATCTTCCGCTGGCTCACCGTCTATGCCGGCGACACGGAGGCTCACTGGCTCGGGCTTGGTGCCTGCCGTCAGGCCTTGGAGCAGTTCGACGGCGCGCTTGAGGCCTACCAGATGGCGGCCCTTTACAGCGCGCTGGAAGACCCGGCGCCCTTCTATTACAGCGCTGTCTGCCTGTTCAAGCAGGGCAAGATCGAAGACGCGCGGGTTTCCCTGCAGGCCGTCCTGACGCTGGGCAGCAAGGACAACGCGGAGCACAGGGCCGTCATGGACAAGGCCGAAACGCTCCTTGACGCCCTGAACAAGGGGGAATAAGCCATGATCGGCATGGCTGAACACATGCGCGCCTTGGCTGCGGCCACAGGCTGGTCCGCGCTTTCCGCGCCGGACGGCGCTGGCGTGTACCGCGTGGCGCTTGAGGACAACCTTGACGTGGTCTTTTTCGCCCTGGGCGGCAGGGTGTGCGTGATGCGCGGGGTGGTCGCCGATCTGCCCGGCAACGAGGCGGAAGCCGACGCCCTGTGCGCCGATGCGGCGCGTAGGCAAGTTGCCGCCCTGCGGGAGCGGCCCTCCGTCCTCGCCTTGGAAAAACCGGGCGAGTCCGCCGTGCCGGGCGAGCCGGCTGCGGCCGCAGCGCGTCTGGTCTGTTTCCGTACCGTGCCCCTGAGCGCGGACGAGGAAACCTTTGCCGCTGAAGTGCAGGGTTGGCTCAACGACTTTTCCTGGTGGAAGGCAGCCCTTGGGCAGGCGGAAGGCCAGGGCACGGGCATGGGCGGCATGTTCGGCGCCCATATGTTTTCCGGCATCAGGCTGTAGGCCTAGCCGCCAGCCGCGGCTTGCGGCGGGGCATGGACACCGCTGCGTTTTGGGGGTATATCGTTTTAAGATATGCGCGCATGTCGTCGCACTTGAATCTTCGTGAACAGCCGGAAACTCAGGGAACCTTATGCACAAATTCCACAGCGCGGGCACGGGCCGCGCCATGCCATGCTGATGCGGCGGAGCAGGAGCCTTTTCCTCCTGCTTTTGGCTTTTTTCTTGGCAGTGTTGCTTCCGGCCGCGCTGCCGACCGCGCCTGCCGACGCCAAGCCGGCCAAGCAGCAGCATAAGCCCGCGCCGCAGCGTCTTTTTCTCGTGCCCTTCACGCATGTGGCCCAGAATGAGGATCTGGCCCTCCTTCTGTCCGAGTTCGCTCGGGTCGAGGGCTACAACGCGGTGGTCAGCCCCGCCCTCAAGGGGCAGGTCAACGGAACCTTTGAGCAGACAAATCCCTACGAATTCCTCGCCAGCATGGGCGCCGCCTGGCAGGTGCGCTGGTTCAGGCAGGGCCGCACCATCAATTTCTACGCCCAGCCTGAAATGCAGCAGGCCTTCCTTGCGCCGTCGGTCGTCAAGGCATCAACGCTCCTCTCGCTGTTTCAGGAGGCCGGCATCCTTTCGCCGCAGCTGACCCACAAGCTGATGCGTGACAAGAACATCCTCTATGTGAACGCCCCGGGCTTCTACATCGACCAGCTCAGGCAGGCCATGGCCAGCATGGAGCAGGCCCAGACCAACCGCGTGACCATGCGTGTTTTCCCCCTCAAGCATGCCTGGGCGGAGGACAAGCAGGTCAACAGCAGCAACGACACGGTTGTGACGGTGCCCGGCGTGGCGAGCATACTGCGCGCCATGGTCATGGGCGGCAACCAAGGGGAAACAACCATCACCCGCGCTTCAGCCGCGCAGCAGGGCCTTCTGGGTTCGGGACTCGCCGCGGGAAAGCCTTCGCATGCGCAGTCCGCCCAAGTCCCCGCCGCGGGCTCGGAATCCGTTGGGCCGAACAAGAGCGGCGGATCGCAGTCGCAGGTCAATATCATGGCCGACCCCCGCGTCAACGCCGTTGTGGTGACGGATGCGGAATACCGCATGGAATACTACGAGCGCGTCATCCGTGATCTGGACAAGCCTGTGCGCCTTGTGGAGATTCACGCAGCAATTGTCGATATCGACAGCAAGTTCCAGCGGGAGCTTGGCGTCAACTACCAGGGCGGTTATCACGGCACAGGCAATGCCCGGTACTGGTCGATCGGCGGTTCGGCCGGTGCGGCAGCGGCAGAGGGCACACTGCCCACAATGGGCGCGGCCTCGGAAGCCGGCCTGTCGTTCTCCACGCTCTACACGCGCGGCGCGGATTTCTTCCTCACCCGCGTCAGGGCGCTGGAGGAGGACGGTGTGGCCCGCATGCTGGGTAAGCCCTCTGTGCTGACCACGGACAATGTTCAGGCCACGCTGGAAAACACGAGCACCTACTACATCCCCGTGTCCGGCTATCAGGCAACGGATTTGTTCAAGGTTGAGACGGGCACCATTCTCAAGGTGACGCCGCACATCATCCCCGGCCGCGTGCTGCCTGACGGCACGGTGCTGCCTGACGCCATCAAGCTCATCGTCACCGTGCAGGACAACCGAAACGACAATTCCTCTGCCTTCACGGTGAGCAGCACGACACCGCAGCCCATCAAGCAGACGAAAATCAACACCCAGGCCATTGTCGGCGAGGGGCAGAGCCTGCTCATCGCCGGCTATTACCACGAGAAGCAGGGCGACAGCGATGCGGGGGTGCCCGGCCTCAAGAACATCCCCCTGCTGGGCCGACTCTTCGGCGCGGACAAGCTGGAGCACTCCCGCATGGAGCGGCTCGTGCTCATCACCCCGCGCATCCTCAACATTGAGGATGTGCCGCCCGTGCCCAACCGCGTGGACGACCCCCGTTTCAGCCGCTCCCCGACCGAGGCCAATTACAACGAGCGCGTGCCCTCCAAGACGCCTGTCGGCGGGTGCACACGCCGCCGGCTGGACTATGCGTCCACGCCTGACACCGTACCTCCACTCGGGCAGCCGATGAGACAGCCGCCCATGGGAGAGCCCGCCAAGCCGCTGCAAACCTCAGTCCCGGCGGTGCGCCCATGAGCGACGCCGCTCCTGACCGTACTGCGGCGCTTATCGCCCTGCACGTCCTTTCGGGTGTGCATCTGGGAGCGCGCATCGACCTGTCAGCGGGAACGTGGCTTCTTGGCTCTGACGACGAATGTGATTTCATCTTCAACGGCCTGAACCCGCACCATGCCACGCTTTGCGTCACGGAAACCGAGGACGGAACCGTCTCCGTAACAGTCACCCCTCAGGACGGAAGGGTGATTGCCGGTGGCGCTGCGGCTGACGGCGAAACCCCGCTCGAAGCTGGTGCGGCCTGGTATCTGGGCGATACCTGTTTCGCTTGGAATCTGCCCGGGGTCGTTCAGGAAACGCTCATCCCGCAGAGCGCCGCCCCCGTTGTGAACGGCACCGTAGTGGATTCGAGCGGAGTCGGAGAGACTGCTGCAGGCGATGACGCCTCCAAAGTGGCAGAACAGCCGAATGCCGTCGACGCGGCCTCCGGTGCCCCTGAGCGCGAGACACTCAGCATGGACGCCAACCTCCCGGCGGAATCACCGGGTTTCCAGCCGCTGCGAATAGACGATGCCATGCGGACGCCGCGCCTTCCGTGGCGGCAGCGCCTGCGCCGTCCCGTGCCGCTGCTGCTTCTGGCGGTTTTGCTCTGCGCGCTGTCCTTCACGTTTTCCACTGGGCCGAGCCGTTCGGAATACCCCGGTATTGTCAACGACATCCTGAAAAAGGCCGGACTGACGGGCCTTGCGGTGACGCCGCGCTGGCCGGGCGTTGAGGTGCGCGGCGCCGTTGCGGCGGCGCCGGATCTGGAGCGCCTGAAGCAGGCCGTTGAAGAAGTGTCCTTCCCCGTGTATCTTGAGGTGGCTGTTGATGACGACCTGCTCAGGGCCGTGCGCAACGCTCTGGGGGTTCGGGGGTTTTCCCCTGCCGTTCGCATGGAGCGGGGTTCGGGAGAACCGCAGCTGCTCGTTGCCGCCTACATGCGCGACGCCCTTGTGGAGGCGGACGCCTTTGCCCGGCTTGAAAAGGATGTGCCCCCGCCGCCGGTCAAGCGGCGTCGCGTTCTGCACGAAAAGGACGTCGCCCCGCTCCTGCAGACCACCCTGCAGAATGCCGGCTTCAATGACATACAGCCCGTGTTTATGCCGGGGCGCGTCAGCCTTACGGGCAATCTGTCTCCGGACAGGACGCCTGTGCTGGAACGGCTGAAAGCGGGCCTGAGCGCCCATTTCGGCGTGCCGCTGTTCGGCGAGGACATGGTGGATGGCAATGCGCGCCTGTTCGCAAACGAGCGCGGCGCGGGCCTGACACTGCCCGGCCGGACCCAGCAGGCGAAGCAGAGTGAAGAAGCCCATCAGGACAAGGACCCCCTGGGAGGGCTTAAGCTGACGGGCGTTTTCGCCGCCCCGCTGGACTTCGTGACAACTGAGGACGGAAGCCGCCTTTTCCCTGGCGCCGTCCTGCCCAACGGCAACGTGCTGGAAAGCATCACCACCACGCAACTGACGCTGCGGCGGGGGGACAAGGTATTTACGTACAGCCTGAGAGGAAACCATGAATGAGAATCTCTCCGCCTTCGACCTTCTTGAAGGCGATCATAACGGCACGGGCCTCCGCCGCCTGCAGGAGGCGCTGCTCGCCATGAAAGAGCCCGTCCGTCAAAAAATGGATGCGGGGCTTTCAACAGAGGAATTTTCCGTGGCGCAACGGGTGCTGCTGGCTGTGGAAACCGGCGGGGAAGCCGCGGCGCGCCTGCATGACAAAATGGCGGGTTAAGCATTATGACGCAGACGACAAACGCTTTTCTTGAGGACAAAGACATAGCGCTCCTCTTGGATATTGCCAACCTGGCCTGCCACAAGGGCATGCCCGCCGAGGCCCGCACCATTGTGGACGGCGTGCTGGCAGTCCGGCCGGGCTTTGCGCCGGCCGTCATCACCTTGGCCTATTCCCACCTTGTGGTGGACAATTTTGACATGGCCCTGGACATTCTGGCGCCCCTGCTGGAACAGAGCCCTGATGACGCGGACGCGCGCGTCATTCAGGGAATGGCCCTTCTGCTGGCCGGGCGCAGGGATGAAGCGGAAGAGGCCTTCACGCATATCCCGGATAATTGTCCGCAGCATCTGCTGGCGACGGAACTGGCCCGCGTCCTGTGACCGTGCAACATCAAGGAATCCCCATGCACACACGACGACTGTTTGCCCTGATTCTGCCCCTGATTCTGCTGCTGGCTGGCTGTCAGACACAGATTTATACCGGTCTTGATGAGGAACAGGCCAATTCCATGCTGTCCGTCTTGCTCAAGCGCGGCATCAGCGCGGAGAAAACTTCCGTTGGCAAGACGGGTTACGCCATCTCCGTAGAGGATACGCAGGTCGTGCGCGCGCTGCAGCTGCTCAGGGAAAACAGCCTTCCTCGCGACAACTTCGCCAGCCTCGGCACAGTGTTCGCGGGGGGGGGCATGATCAGTTCGGCCTCAGAAGAGCAGGCCCGCATGACTTGGGCGCTGTCTCAGGAGCTCGCCAACACCTTTTCCCGCATCGACGGCGTGCTCACCGCCCGTGTGCATGTGGTGCTGGGCGTCAACGATCCGTTGAACAACGTGAAGATCCCGCCGTCCGCAACGGTTTTTCTGCGGCATACGCCGGACTCCATCGTCACCACGCTGGTGGCGGACATACGCAAGGCCACGGCGGGCGCTGTGGCCGGGCTTTCCTACGACAACGTGACGGTCATGCTGGTGCCCGTGCGCGAAAGCGTCACCGTGCCGCAGGCTCCGCCGCCCCCGCCCTCGCTCTTTGGCGACCGTTTTTCCTTGCCGCTTTTGCTGCAGACCGTGGCGCTGGCCTTGGTCTTCGCGGTGGCCGGCATTGGCGGCGCATGGCTTTGGCAGAGGCACAAGTCCAAGACAGAAGGGGACGCGAAGGCGCTGCCTGAGGGCGAGAAGGCATAGCGGGGCGCAGTATGGCGGCAGCGGTATCCGTGGACAAACCGTTCTTTGACGCCCAGCTGGCGGAGGGCAACGCCCTGTGGCCGGCCATGATGCGCTGCAACGCCCATCCCTGCCCCGCGAAACAAGAGGCCGCAGGACCGCTTTCGCCAGACGCGCTCGCCAGTCTGAGAACATGGCTTGCGCAGATACCCGACAGCGGGCGTGACGGCGAACTGCCCAAGGACGCGGTGTTTTTTTGGGATTTCGGCGAAGACTCGCGCAAGCTATTCCTGCTGGACGACGGGCAGCTTGAACGTCTTGCCGATGTGGCGGGAGTGACCCTGCACGCTCCGGCCCTGGCGCGCATTGTGGCGCGGGAAGAGCGCCGGATCTGCCGTGAGGCCCTGGGGGCGGAGCTCTTCGATTACGCCCAGTCACGGGGGCAGTACCGCACAGGCGCGGCGGGCGACATCGTGGCGCGGCGCGATAAGGAACTGCCCCTGCCGGAGCGTTGCCGGGCGCACGGCTGGCTTGCCCTGTATTTCTGCTCCCTGCGCTGGCCGAAGGAGCTGCGCCGCGTGTTCCTTCACCGTCTTGCGCGCTTGTCCGGTGAAATCGGGACGACCGTGAGCCTGGGGAACGGTTTGAGCGACACGGCATGGCAGGCCCTTTGGCGGATGCTGAAAAAATGCCTTCTCGGGGAGGTGGCGCCCTCATGGAAGCCGTATTTCACCGCATAGGAAGCACCGTCAGGCCGGCTCCCGGCACGCGCATCCTGCGCGCTGCGGAATATGCCCGCCTGCTGAAGGCGCAAAACATTCTGGATGACGCCAGCGCCGAGGCGGCGGCCATCCGCAAGCGGGCCGAAGAAGCCTATGTGGAACGCAAGAAGCAGGGATACGAGGACGGCGTGCTGGACGGGCAGATGCAGCAGGCCGAGAAGATGCTTGAAACCGGCATGCAGGCCGTTGAATATCTCGAAGGGCTGGAGCGACAGATCGTCGAGGTCGTCACCACCGCCGTGCGCAAGATCGTGGGTGAGCTGGACGACAATGAGCGCATCGTGCGCGTGGTGCGCACCGCGCTGGAACAGGTGCGCGGACGGCAGCGCGTGGTTGTGCGCGTCTGTCCGGAAGAGGAGCCGCAGGTGCGGGAGGCGCTGGCCCCCATGCTCGCCAGAAACTCCGCCTCAAGCGGCATCGAGCTCGTGGCAGACCAGCGCATGAAAGCCGGCGACTGCATGCTGGAAAGCGAAATGGGCGTGGTGGACGCCGGGCTGGAGGTGCAGCTCAAGGCCATAGAGCACGCCCTGACCGCCAGAATCGGCGCGGACAAATAATTTTCGGGCGTTTTTTTCTACGGACGGACAGACATGGCCTTCGAGTACATCGGCAATTTGCTGGACGAAACCATACGCAGCGTGAACCCTGTGGAGGTACGCGGGCGTGTGGAGCAGGTGGTGGGCACCATCATCCGCGCCGTCGTGCCGGGCCTTCGCATGGGCGAGCTCTGCATTCTGCGCAACCCGTGGGAAAACTGGGAACTCAAGGCCGAGGTCGTGGGCTTTGTGAAGAACATCGCCCTCCTGTCGCCGCTCGGCAGCATGCAGGGTATTTCACCCGCCACAGAGGTCATCCCCACCGGCGAAATCCTCTCCGTGCCCGTGGGCGACGAACTTCTGGGCCGCGTGGTGGACGGGTTGGGCCAGCCCATGGACGGCGGGCCGGAACTGCGTACGCACAACCGCTACCCCATTTTCAATGAAGCGCCAAACCCCATGACGCGCAAAATCATCGATCATCCCATCACCTTGGGCCTGCGCGCCCTCGACGGCATTTTGACCTGCGGCGAAGGGCAGCGCATGGGCGTGTTCGCAGCGGCCGGCGGCGGCAAGAGCACACTTTTGTCCAGCATCCTCAAGGGCTGTTCCGCAGAGGTCTGCGTGCTGGCGCTCATCGGCGAGCGCGGCCGCGAAGTGCGCGAATTCATTGAGCATGACATCGGCCCCGGCGGCCTTGCCAAGGCCGTGCTGGTGGTTTCCACCTCCGACCGGTCGTCCATGGAGCGCCTCAAGGCGGCCTACACGGCGACGGCCATCGCGGAGTATTTCCGTGACCAGGGCAGGAGCGTGCTGCTCATGATGGATTCGGTCACCCGTTTCGCCCGCGCCCAGCGCGAAATCGGCCTCGCCGCTGGCGAGCCGCCCACGCGCAGGGGCTTTCCGCCCTCCGTGTTCTCTGAGCTGCCCAAACTGCTGGAGCGCGCCGGCAATTCTAGCAAGGGCTCCATCACGGCACTCTACACTGTGCTGGTGGAAGGTGACGACATGACCGAACCCGTGGCCGACGAAACGCGCTCCATCTTGGACGGGCATATCGTGCTTTCACGCAAGCTGGCGGCGGCAAACCATTATCCCGCCATCGACATTCAGGCCAGCGTCAGCCGCGTCATGAACGCCATTGTCACGCCGGAGCACAAGAAGGCGGCGCAGCGGCTGCGCGCCATACTGGCCAAATACGCGGAAATCGAGCTGCTCGTGCAGATCGGCGAATACAAGGAGGGGGCGGACGCCGAAGCTGATTCGGCCCTCGCCCACATGTCGACGGTTAACGCTTTCCTGCGCCAGAAGCAGGACGAGAAAAGCACGTTTGAGGAAACCGTGGCCGCCCTGCAGCAGGCGGTGGCCTAGCCCGTGGCCGGGGCAAAGTATCCTCTGGCGGCCATGCTGCGTGTGCGCGGGCTGCATGAGGATCAGGCCAAGCGCGACGCAAGCGCTGCGGAGCAGCGCCTGCGCGAGGCGCAGGAGATGCGGGACGGCAGGGCGGCGGAGCTTGAACGTTACAAGGCATGGCGCCCTGAGGAGGAAGACCGCCGCTACGCGGCCATCATCGGCAAGCCCATGGACGTGGCAGAGCTTGCCGAGTTCCGCGAGGATCTGGCCCGTCTGGCGCAGGGCGAAGCGGAACGCCGGCAGCAGGTGGACGAGGCGGATGCCGTGGTGAACGAGCGCCAGAACGAGACGGAAGCGGCGCGCCAGGCCGTCATTCTTGCCCGCAGGGCCTGCATGAAGCTGGAAGAACACCGCGATATCTGGACAGCCGCCATGCGCAAGGAAGAGGAACGCCTGGCTGATCTGGAGATGGAAGAATCTCGCGGTCCGGCCAGGGCCGACGATGAAAGTTGACAGAGACAACGCGAGAGGAACGTATGGACGTTCAAAAGCTGTTTAGTGAGAGTTCTGTGAACTGCAGCAGCGGCCAGTGCCGTATCGGCGTGCAGAAGCAGCCTTCCGCAGATGACGCGCGCAATTTCGCCGACGCCTACGAAAAGGACGAGCGCGGAGATGGAAAGCAGGAGCGGCAGGCAGCGCAGGATGGCGACAAGCAGCGCTCCCAAGCGATGCCGTCCCCCGCATCTCTGATGGAAAGCCTTTTCGCCGGCCGCATGCAGGAACCCGCTCAGGTTGCCGCGCCGCAAGCCTCTCCCGTGACGGATATGGGCGAGGCAATGGACAAGCTCGTGGAGCGTATTCTCGTGGCGGAACCCTCGCAGGGCGCGCAGGAGGTCCGCATCACCTTGGGCGAAGGCATGCTGAAGGGCGCAGAGCTGAGCATCATGCGCCATGCCGACGGCCAGCTCGCCGTGCGGGTGAGCTGTATGGACGCCGCATCCTTCCAGACCGCTGTGAGCGCGCGTCAGGGCCTGACCGAAGCCCTGGAGGCCCACGGCGAACGTGTGCTGGTCGTGGTGGACCAGGGTGATGCCGGGGGCGGCAATGAGGGCGATTCCCGGCAGCGTTCGCAGGGCCTGCAGAACATGGCGGATGAACAGGCGCGCGCATGACGGAGCCGTTTCGCGCCAATCCCCTGCCGCTCGGCACGGCGCGTCTCTGGAACGCGCTGGCCTGCCGCCTTCTGCCCGCCGCCGTCACGTTGGACAACGGGCAGTCGTCCCCGCCATCGGTCGGTGTGACGTGCCCCGTGGCTGGCGGCAACGACGAGGCCGAACCGGCGTTCACGCTGTATGTGAATCTGAACGGGCTCTGGCGGGTGCAGTTCGGCAACCTTGACCTGCTGGCGCTTAGACCGGAACTGAACGACTGGCTTCAGGCCGATGTCGCCAACCGTTTCGGCATGCTGCCGGAAGGTCTGATACGCGCCGTTCTGGAGCGCCTTTTCCTGCCCGTTCTGGACACTATTTCGCGGCATACCGGCATGCCCGCCATTTTTGTCGGAAGCCCGCGCACCAGTGTGCGGCCCATGTTCACGGAGCATCTGGACATGCTCCTGAATGTGACAGGAGAGCAGCCCCTCGCCTGCCCGGTGCGCATCGCCTGGCAGGATAGGGCGACCCTCGTGCCCGTTGTGGAGCGCCTTGACGCGCTGCCCCTGCGCAGGCTGCAGCTGCCGGCCATCGCGGACGCGAATCTTGATGCTTGCCTCGTCATAGGCAGCATGCGGCTGACCCCCAAAGAACTGGCTTCTCTGAACTCGGGGGATGTGCTGCTGCCCCCTTCGCTGACACCGAAGGAACCAAGGCTGCATCTGGCCGACGGCCTTACTCTTGCCTGTGCCCTGAATGGAGACACGCTTACGCTGCGGGCCATGGAGACGCCTGCCGCGCGAACCGCTCACGGAGAACAGAACATGTCGGAAACCGTCACGGAAAACACCGTTTCGCCTGAAGCCGCAAGCGAACAGCCTGCGGCCCCGCTGCTGGAGCAGGGCGATCTGGAAAAGCTGGAACTCAACATCACCTTTGAACTGCCCGGCTTGCGCCTGCCGCTCGCAGAATGCGCTCGTCTCGCGCCGGGCTACACCTTCACCCTGTCGGCGGATGCGGCAAACCTGCCTGTGACGGTGCGGGCGGGCGGACGCGCCGTGGCGCTGGGGAGGCTTGTGGATGTGGGCGGCACTGTTGGCGTACAGCTCACGCAACTGGCCGGAACGCCAGCAGAAGTGGACAGCTCGGCCAAGGAAGGCGACTGATGGGTTTTGCGGGAATCAACCCGATTTATCTCATGCTGGGGCTGGCCGTTCTCGGCCTGGCTCCCTTCATGCTGATGCTGGTCACCTCCTACGTCAAGATCGTTGTGGTGACGAGCCTCATACGCAACGCGCTGGGGGTGCAGCAGATTCCCCCGGCCATGGTAATGAACGGCCTCGCCATCATCCTCACCGTGTTCATCATGGCTCCGGCCTTCACAGACACTCTGCGCTTGGTGGAGCGGCAGAAGATCAGCGGCAACTCGCCTCCGGCGGAGGTCTTGCAGGCCATGCAGAACTGCTCGCCGCCTCTGCGGAAGTTCCTGGGCGACAATACCTCGCCCGTCATTCTCAACGCCTTCATGGGCACTGCTCGCCGCGTCTGGCCGGAGGGCATGAAAGAGGGCATCACCAAGGACAATCTGCTGATTCTGGTGCCCGCCTTCACCATCACCGAGCTGACGCACGCCTTTCAGATGGGCTTTTTACTGTATCTGCCCTTTGTGGCCATAGATCTTATCATCTCCAACATTCTGCTGGCCATGGGCATGATGATGGTTTCGCCCATGACCATTTCCCTGCCGTTCAAGCTTCTGCTTTTCGTGACTCTGGACGGCTGGCTGAAAATCAGCCAGGGCCTTTTACTGAGTTATCACTGACGAGGAATCCTTATGGAAATTACTGCCACGCAGGACAATGAATGCACCATTCTGACCCTTTCCGGCCGTATGGACGCCACCACCACTGTTGAATTTGACAATGCGGCTCAGGCCGTGCTGAAAGAGGGCCACACGCATATCCTTGTGGATATGAAGGACCTCGTGTACATGAGTTCCGCCGGACTGCGCAGTCTGCTGAGCCTGGCCAAGCTGACCAAGGCCGGGCAGGGGCGGCTGTGCTTCTGCTGTCTGCAACCCATGGTGGCCGAAGTTTTCCGCATTTCCGGCTTTGACCGTATGCTCTCCGTCCACGGCGATCGCGAAGCAGGATTGGCCGCGTTGCGTGCCTGAGGAGGATGGTATGCCTGAAGTCACTCTTCACGCCGACGTAGACTGCATTCCCGAGGCCATGGAATTTCTCCGCCAGCAGCTAGGAGGAGACCATGCGGACATGCTCACGCATGTGGAGCTGGCTGTTGAGGAATTATTGGTCAATGTGGCGCGCTATGCCTATGCGGACGGCGAAACCGGAGATACTGCGAACACCGGAAAACTCGTGGTCGGCTGCCGCTGGGTGAACATGGACGGGCAGGATCTGTTCTGTGTCTGGCTGCGGGATTGGGGGCGTCTCTTCGACCCGTTCCGCAGCGTGGGCACACCGGACACCTCCTTGGGCGTGGAAGAACGCAGTATCGGCGGTCTGGGCGTTCACCTTGTAAAGCATATTTCCAATCACTACGTCTACAGCGGTTCGGACGGCAGCAATACGGTCGAACTCTTTTTCAAGGCCGGTGCTGAACAGGAGGGATCGTAGTGTGCGGGGCGCTCTCTGCGCATGTGCGTCCCTGAAAGCATCTTTCCGTCTGCTTCGTCTGGCGGCGGCGCTGTCGGCGGCGCTGTGCATGGTCTGGGGTTGCGGGGTGAAGCCGCGCGCTTCACTTCCTTCTGTCAACGCAGGGGAACCGTCCGAGTCATCGCAACCGGCTGATCCGCCGCCTTCGGAAAGGCCCGGAACGGACCCTGCCAAAGCCGGTTCTCGCGCGTCGGCCGTCGACGCTTTTCCCCCTAAAAAGAACTCTTCTTCCGCCATGCCGCGCTTTGTGGACGACAGATACGGCACCGGCGCACTGGGGCCGCGTATTCTGTTTCATGAGAGCGAGGTCGTGGATGTGGCCCCGCAGCGCATGGATGTCTATCTGAGGGCTGATTCCGGTCAGGACGGAGTTCTGCTCACGGATGCGGAGGCGCGCGCTGCCGTCGCGGCTGAATCCGCTTCCGGCATAACGGAGCAGCCCCTTGCCGACGTAGGCGGCAGCGCCGACAGGGCCGAGAAGGACAGGGAAAGTCCGCCTGAGGTCAGGGAGGCAGCAAGCCGCGTTCCTCGCGAAGGCGAGGTCGGGGCGCGGACAGCCCGTCCAGTTCGCGTGTGGGAGGCGCGCGAGCCGCGGGCCGCACGCTATGCCTCCCCTCTTTCGTCTGCCGTTGTGGACACCGGGGCCTACCTTGCCTCGCTCGGCATCCACAGCGTGTACGACCTTTCCCCCGGCTCGCGCCGCCTCGCCCTGCCCGGCGCTCTGCGTTACGGCGTCTCCCCCCTGCTGGGCAGCGGCGTGTTGCAGCGTGGCGTAGCCCCGACCACCCTCACCCCGCAGCAGTGGGAGGAAATGATTCAGGATGCGGGGCGCCTCTTCGGCCTTGACAAGAAATTCATTGCCGCCATAATCCGGGTGGAATCCAACTTGGACCATCTGGCGGTTTCGTCAAAAGGCGCGCAGGGGGCCATGCAGATCATGCCGGGCACGCAGGCGCACCTCGGCCTGAAGGATCCCTTTGACGTTCAGGCCAACATTCATGCGGGCTGCGCGTTTGTCCGCGAACTGCTTTTGCAGTACGGCTCAACGGAGCTGGCCCTCGCAGCCTATAACGCAGGCCCCGGTGCGGTGGACAAATACGGCGGCATTCCCCCCTATGCGGAGACACAGAACTATGTGCGCCGGGTGATGGCCCTGTGGCAGGGAGAGGCGATGCAGCCCTCGCCTGTTGCGGAGGGGGCTCAGTCCGGCACGGACCGAGCGCAGCAGGGGGAAGAAAAAAAAGTCAGGCGCTCCCGCCAAGCCTCAGGAAAGAAGCGCGGCGGCAAAACGCAGAAAAAAAGCAGA
>JAILMX010000090.1 GCA_024692205.1 Desulfovibrio sp.
CGGGCCTTGCCCTTGCCCGTCGTGGCTGCGAACAGCTCGCGAAGGGCCTGCCGCTTCTCGTTGTACGTCTTGCGGTCGTACTTTGCGGCGTGATCGAGGTACTTTTCCGCCCAGTCCTTCAGGGAGCAGGCCGTGTCGGTCGTTGCCTCCCAGTCGGCAGCGCGTTCCTGAGCCTCCCATGCCAAGGCTTCCGCCTTGGTGTTGAAGAGTTTCTGCTTGATCTGGCCCATCTTCTGGACCCGCCCCTTCCAACGAATACGACCGTCCTTCATTATCTTCGATGCCATGCTTGGAACTCCTCAGGGCGTCCACAACATTGCGTTCAAAGAACAGGATTTTCCCTTTGGGAATGGGCCGTATCCCACCGAATGCCGGATAGTGACGTCGAACGGCGTCAACGTCAAGGCCCAGCCATTCGGCAAGCTCCTTCGTGGGAATGCGTCGCCCAAGCTGTTCTTCAAGAAATGCGGTCATGGATGTCCTTTCCCCTCTGGACATCCGCTATCATAATCGATAGAAAAAAGTCTATAAAATCGGAGCTATGGATTGAATCCATAGCAAGGACGGATCTATGCTTATCGAGGAAATCTTCAACAAACGAATCATCCCTTTCCCCAAACAAGCTTGGCAGAACGAACGCGGAAATCCCGATGCCGAAAAATTCCTGCTGTGTCTGACAGGCGCAGCCATGCTGTTTCCGCGAGATTATGAGAGATTTGCCGGCTATGTTGCCAGAGAGCTCCGAGAACTAACATGGAGCGGCGAAACAGAAGTATCCATTTTATGGGAACAGCTGAAAGCTGGTTATTCAGATTTTCAAGAAGATGATGCCATGGGCAATCTTCAACTTGAAATACAAAGAATCTCTAATGTTGAATCAGATATCCATAACAAAGAGGAACAACTAGACAGGCACAATCTCCGATTGCAGCGAGATTTTTTCGGATCGCAAGCGGCTTTCCTTGATTCCATATGTCATGTCGGATTTAAAGAACGTGGCAAAGGCTCTATTGAAGAGCTTATTATGCAGGGTATGATATGTGGGTATATATGCCTCGTTATGTCTACTTCTGGACAGTCACTAAAGGACTCAATCAAGAGCAGTATCGATAAATTTCAGGAATGGCGACAACAATCTGATAATATCAGAAATCTCATGCCGACGTTGGATGAAAAAAATCTTAATAACATGATTTGGCCAAAATTCAGACACATCGCATGGCTCTGTTCAGGTTTCAGTTTTGAATTTCCTCCGCATGATGAGCAACGACTGATTCTTGAAGAAACACAGTTCTTTAGAAATCCACTCGCTAATGCACTTAATGTACACTGTGGCGGCTGGTGGGGCTTCTTTGATTTTGCCATCACTATATTTAAGCGTCTATACGAGAAAAACAAGCTACACCGTAAAAATGATTCCATTCCGTGACGATTTTCTTTTCAGCTGACATAATTTATAAATAGATAACTTTTTTAAAAAGCATACAATACATTATTCTCTATGTAGCTTATCATCAAAGGAGTACTTATATGCAATTTAAATCTGGATGCGGCTGGCGATGCTGCTACGATCCAAAGACAGGACGTTATACTGCAGAGACAGGAGGCGGACCTAATCATAATTTGTATGAGATAACAAAAGAAATATATGACAAGATTGATGATCCGAATGTCAAATCGCCAACAAGCCTTATTAGTCAAGGCCGTCATCTGTATATGACTGTGAATGATCGTTGTGGCCCGCCGTATACAGTTGTGCTTGATTCGGACTATAAGGACATATGTCCATGGGCAGACACCATAACGACTGGAGAAGTCTGGTCAGACGATCTAGTCGATGAAGCTGTAGAAGTTTTCGCTTCAGAGGCCAATAATAGGGAGCAGCGGCGAGCGAAAAAAGCAGCGAGAGAAATAATCGGCCAGAGGGAAACCAAAAAGAAGTAGGTATAGAAAACGACAGCAATACGTTAGGTTGCCTTTACCGTCAGAGCTTCATTGCCCCTTCAGCACAGCGAGGATTTCACCTCCGCCCGCTGAATCGCCAAAGTCTGGAAGAAGCCATCCCCCCTAGCCACGCATGGAGAAGAGCGCCGGAAGATCCTCTCCGAAATATTCACAGCGGGGAGGATTATTGCTCCGCTGTCCTGCCGCGTCCCTCATGTCGGCCATACGGCCGACAGAATAACATAAGGTAAAGATTGACGAGCATTACGTAATACCTTATCATACATTTTACTTTATATCTTACCTTATCTTATACTTTATATTACGTTATCTTACAGGAGGACGTCCGCCATGCCCAAACCGGCAACCTTCACAGATGACGACTATCGAGCGGCCTGCGAATCCATTCTGCAGGAGACCGGAAAAGAACCTACTGGCGAGGCCGTCCGGAAAAGGGTCGGCGGCGGCAGCATGACGCGCATTGGACCGATTGTTTCCGCTTTCAAAAAGGAAATACGCGACAAGAAGGCCAGGGAGGCGACAGCCGAACCTGCACCTGACGCGGCCGTGATTGTGCCTCAAGAACTGGCAAGAGCCTATGACCGCATCCGGCGCAAAGACGCCGAGGCCATAATAGCCGAACGCGCCGAGGCCATCGCCGCCGCTGAGGCGGACACCGCCGAGGCATATGATATCGCTAGAATCGCCGAAGTCGAAAGAGACGAAGCCATCGCCGCAAGAGACGAGGCCCTCTCCGCTCAAGCCAAGGCCGAAGCGAGGGCAAGTGACGCCATACGCGAATGCGACAACGTAAGGGCAGCCGCAGAAACTGCCCGGACCGAGGCTGAACGTGCACGACTCGACGCAGAAGCCCGAGCCGCTACGGCAAAGGCCGAAGCCGATGCCGCCACCGAGCGTGCCAAGACCGCCGAGGCTGAACGCGACAAAGCGCTCGCTGCGAAAAACCTTGCAGAGAATGCCGTGACAGCGGCCGAAGCCAGAGCATCAGCCGCCGATGAACGTGCAAAGCGTGCTGAAGAATTCGCAGACCGCGCCGAAGCCGCACGCACCGAGGCAGAAAGGTCACGCGCAGAAGCCGAAGCCCGTGCTGCAACGGCAAAAGCCGAAGCCGATGCCGCGAAGGACCGCGCTACAACAGCAGAGACATCTGCGGCAGCTGCCGAGACCAGAGCAACAGCCGCCGATGAACGCGCCAAACGAGCCGATGAACTCGCAGATCGCGCTGAAGCCGCACGCAACGAGGCCGAAAGGTTACGCGTCGAAGCCGAAACACGCGCAAAGTTTGCAGATGCCAAGGCATCCGAGGCCGAAATCAGAGCCGTTAAAGCTGAAGAAAAGGCCGAGACGGCCCGTGCCGAAGTAGAAAGATTGAAAGCGGAAGCGGCCAAAGCCTCAAAAAAGGCAAAAAGCTGACAGAATTGGCAGCAGGTCATTCCGCACAAGACGACGAACCTTTTCATGCTGCTTTTGCAGATCGTGGTGCTGGTCTGCACCTTGGGCTTGTGGACATTCGGCGCAGGCTATCTGCTCTTGCTGAAAAAGGGACGCGGTAAAACCCAGAAGAACGCTCTATCAGGATTTTTTTTGTCGCAGTCTTCAAATAAGTCTCTGTCCTAAAATGTCTCCCCGCAGCCTGTGACCATTAAGTCCACCTCCATAAATGCCTCTTCTTGGGCAGTCATCATTTTTCGCGTTTTCTCGCTCGCCATTTCTGACGACCTGAATTTTACCTCGACGGACAGGGCGTTGCCTTCAACTCATCGACATCAGGGGCTTTTTTCACCGCGCGGCGCATTGGATGGACGGCCCGCGCGAGGGACGCGCGGAAACGGGAAAAACATTGGCGATTCAACATTTTTCGCCATCGACACTTCCTGCAACCACCTTGTTCCCTTGGGTATTTCCGATGCCGCATGACTGAAATGCCGTCATTTTTGACGAAAACGCTGTTTTTTTTACGAAAAACAACGCGAAAAAGATGTTGAAACCGTCAGCTTACTGAAATAAACTGCCTAAAATAGCATTAAACCAACCTGACAATACAAGGAGTCCCTCCATGAGCCAGCTCGGCATTGCCAAGCCCGCAGCGCAGCCGCCGCAGCCCCGTATCGCGCCGCAGCCGGCACAGCAGGCATCCCCTCAGGAGAAGCTAGCCGAGCTCGTGCGCGGCGGCGCGACGCAGCCCCGTCGCACAGGTTCCGCCGGGTGAAAACAACACACCAACTTCAAGGAGAATACCATGGGAACATTGCAGGAACTGGCAGGAAAATACGCCGAAGACAACGGCTTTTCCCTGGAAATGCTGGACAACGGGCACGCCGGCACCCTCGTCGCCGGGCCCATGCGGGTGCGCCTTCTGCTGCAGCCGGGCGGCAGCATGCTCGTGGCGCAGGCGGGGGTCGGCATCCTGCCGGCCGAGGGCCGCGAGGCACTGGCCCTGCGCCTTCTGGCCGCAAACGACCTGCTGGCGGAGACCCGCGCCATGACGCTCGGCCTGAACGCCGACGCCGAGGTCGTCACGCTTCAGGCGGCATGGGACGTCACCACCATGAACCAGGAGGGCTTTTCCAACTTCATGCAGGCCATGCTCACCGAGTCAACGCGCTGGATAGAGACCCTGTCCGACCCGAACTGGGCGGAGGCATCAGGGGGCGCGCATTCCGAGGGGAACGGCGCCGCGCCCGCCGGGCAAGGCAACACATGGATGAAAATGTAGAGAGGAAGAAATGTCAGGCGAAATAACAAATGCTGCGGACCTCGTCCGAAACATCAACGCGGGCAGCAGCCTCACAGTCACGGAAAACAACCAGGTAAAAACGCAGGGTTTCTTCTCCAAGCTCTGGCAGAGCATCGGCGACTCGCTCTGGCGCAGCGCGGAGGAAATCAACCAGCGGCAGGCCAAGCTGGACCTGGCCATGGCAGCCATGCTCAGCGGCAATGATCCGCTGCCCAATCTCACCCAGAAGAACCTGCTCACCGCCTCGCAGAAACTGTCGCCGCAGTTCGAGAGCACGCTTGAGCAGATTCAGAACCGTATCGACATCGCCCAGTTCCCCGCGGGACAGAAGGGCCTCGCCCAGGGCATACTGAAGAGGACCAACGACGCGAAGCTCGCCAAGTCCATAGGCACATGGCAGTCCAGCAAGGAGGCCGACCCCAAGAGCATGGAGAAGTTTAACGCCTTCCTCAAGGAAGACACCAATAATTATCTGAAGGAGTTCAAAGAGAATCCCAAGAACTTCGACAAGGATGGCGTGGCCTGCCAGCTTGGAGGGTCCGGCGCGGACGGCACGCGGTCGACCTTCAGGCTCAACGGGCACGTGATCGTGGGCAGCGACGAGAACAAGGGCAAGCCCGTCATCGACGAATTCAAGAAGATAATCACTGGCAAACCGCAACGGCAACTGGTGAGCACCCTGCTAACACAGGCGAACCAGGCGAACCTCTTCGGCATAATCGGGACCGGAATGATGCCGGACGGAAGCTCCGTTCCAAAGGGTTTCCCGCCCCTGCCCAAGTTCAGCGGCGACCTCACCCTGATGACCAACAAGGAACGCGGCGTGTTTTCGCTCAACACGTCCGGCGGCACGCCGGGAAAGCCTGACAAGGCGACGGTCTCCTACATCATCAAGTATCCCGTGCAATGCCCGGATGCCGGCGAGATGGAGGGCACTGGGTTGAAGTACGGCAGCAGCATAGCGGGCTATGTCAAGGTGGAGGTGCAGATGGAATGCGACCTCAAGGGCAATCCCCCCACAGTCAGAGGCGTGAAAGCCGACTACGGATATGAAGGGATCAACAAGCTCACAGAAGACAAAATGGGCGGATACAAGACCCAGCTCGATCAGTTGATTCAGCAGGGGCATGGTATGCACAAAGGCCATATAAAGGGATAACGGTTCCCTAGAAGAATCCCGCGGCGTAAGCCGTGGGGGCATGTCAAGAGTTGTATCGGTGAGTTGCGCATGCCATGCATTCATGGAAAGCGCAACTCACAGGTCAACAACTGACGGAAAGCCTGGGGTAACTTGCCTTTGCCGCCAAGCTTCGTCATTTCAGCAGGACGCAATCGAGCCGGGCGCCAGCGCGGCGCTCGTGCTCGCCATGGCGCTGCTTATGCCCTGGCCGGCAGCGAGGTCGGTACCGGCGTTGGCGATGCCGACGGAGGCGGCGCGGGCCTCGACAATAGCCTTTGTTTGTTCGTTTACGGCAACCGAGTTCACTGTGGCGTCAATGATGGTGGGCGTGTCGCTCAGCGCAAAAGAGTATTCAAGGGAGACGCCGCCTGAGCCCTTGAGCGTTTTGCCGGCGAGGGACCTCCGCAGGTTCTGGGAGCCTCGCCGAGAGCAAGAGAACTGACTGGCATGCGTCACTGCCAAGGCGACAAAGCACCTCATTCATCGCAAGGCGCCAGCGCCTTTCCTATGTCGTAGGTTTCTGCATTGCTGAGGATGTTCAACCCAAGAGGACCATTCGCCCTCCTCACCTCGACCGCCTATGACTGCAGCCCGTGCAGGACCGGATGCCGGTATGCCTGCCGGAAGAAAGCCTCAAGGAATGGCTGGCCGATGCCGACGCAGCACGGGAAATACTGGACAGGCCCGGCGCGGCATTGATGCGGGAAAAGCCCATGAAACAAGGGAGTCTTTTATGGAACGAGTTCTTGCCGGAGATTCCTTGGCGGTGGGACTTGCCGCTCCCCTTCGGCGCATCTGGCCGGGGCTCGCCTGCGTCGCGCAGGACGGGCGGCAGTCTTGGGAAGAACAGCATATTCCCGCCGACGCGTCACAGGTCATCATTTCACTGGGAACCAATGATGCCGATGCAAGAGCCCCGAAGGGCTGGGAAACCGGCTACGCCGATCGCCTGCATGCCATAATGCGGCAGGCTGGCGCGGAGCGTTTCGTCTGGCTGCTACCTCCCGCCATGGGAGAGGCCGGCCGGGAATTCTTCGTGGAGCAGCGCCGGGCCGTCATCCGAGACGCGGCGTCTCACGCGGGAGCCCTGCTCTTTCCACCGTGGCCGGGCTCGGCCTATCAGGAATTCTTAGACGGCTGGCAGATCCGCGAATGCGACGGCATACATTACACAACGATCGGCTATTCGCTGTGGGCCGTCGCCATCGCGAAGGCCGTGGGCGGATAGGCGGACCGCCGGCCTGTCATTCTCCCTTCAGCCGCATTATATACACAACTGGCATGTCTTCATACTGGCGACGCTATTGCCGGTCTTTCCTATCCCCGTCAAAAAGATCTCTCACGCCCTCCGACCCCTGCCTGAGCGCGTTGCCGAGCGAATTTCCCAGCGTCTCCATACCCTGCCGCATACCGTCTATGCTCTCCCGGTACGTCCGGCCCGCCTTCTCCGCTTTCTTCCGGTCCGCTATCGCCCTCTCCAGCCTGACGCACTCCTTCGGCATCTTCTTCTGACAATACTCCATCAGCTCTTTGTCCGACTTTTCCGATTCTTCATCCAAGCGCTTCCTCTCCTTCTCATAACACTGAAGCATGCCGTCGCCGTCCTCGGCATCGCAAATGCTGTTCC
>JAILMX010000113.1 GCA_024692205.1 Desulfovibrio sp.
TACCATGATCGCGCTGTGACGCAGGGGATGAAACCGTGCGGATTCCGTTGATATTAACTTGATATGTTAGGACATATCGGGGGTCTTGTCCAGTCGTTCCGCTCGCTTGCCATACCGTGCGTTCTGGTGTAGAATTTTTCAAGTTTTCTGTATGCTTCTTACTGGCCCGCCTCTTCGGCGGGCCGAAACGCGCAAGGGAACCTGTATGACAAAAGAATCCGCCCTTTCCGGTTTCAACCGCATGCGTTCGAAGCTCTCCTTCGGGCGCATGGTGGAAATGGCTGCCAAAATGGGGATGGAAAACCCCCTCTTTCGTTGCCATGAACGCGCCGCGAAAGGCACGACCGTCATCGACGGCAAGGAATACATAAACTTCTCCACCTACGACTATCTCGACATCAACACGCACCCCGAGATCACCCGGGCGGTGACCGAGGCCGCGACCCTCTACGGAACCTCCGCCGGCGCAAGCCGCCTCGTGGGCGGCGAGCGCCCGCCCCACCGAAAACTCGAGAAGGACATCGCCGACTTTTACGGCGTCGAGGACTGCATCGCCTTCGTGAGCGGCCATGCGACGAACGTGTCGACCCTGGGCTTCATGTTCGGCCACCGCGACGGCATCTTCCACGACGGCCTCGCGCACAACTCGCTCCTGCAGGGCGCCCGCCTTTCCGGGGCCACGCGCATCTCTTACGAACACAACGACTGCGACGCCCTCGAAGCCCTGCTCGCCGAAAAACGTGCCGGATTCAGGCACGCCATCATCGTCACCGAGGGGCTTTTCAGCATGGACGGCAACGTGCCCGACCTGCCAAGGCTCATCGAACTGAAGAAGAAATACGACTGCCTGCTGCTCGTCGACGAGGCCCACTCCCTCGGCGTCCTCGGCGCGACGGGCCACGGGGCGCGCGAGTATTTCGGCATCGACCCGAAAGACGTCGACATGTGGATGAGCACCCTTTCCAAGACCCTGTGCGGCTGCGGCGGCTTCATCGCCGGTTCGCGCGACCTGATCGAATTTCTCAAGTACGGCAGCAGCGGCTTCGTCTTCAGCGTGGGCATGCCGCCCGTCATCGCGGCCGCCTGCGACAAGGCTCTCGAAATACTCCTGCGGGAGCCCGAGCGCGTCAGGAAACTCCAGGATATCAGCCAGTACTTCCTCCACTATGCAAAAGACAAGGGCCTCGACACGGGCGCCTCGCAGGGCTATGCCGTCATCCCCGTCATCATCGGCAATTCCTGGGTGACGGGCTTTCTCTCGCAGCTGCTCTTCAAGCGCGGCATCTACGTGATGCCCATCTCCTTCCCGGCCGTCAAGGAAGGCGCGGCGCGCCTGAGATTCTTCATCTCCGCGGCGCACACCGAGGACATGGTGCGCAAAACGCTCGATGCCGTCGTGGAGGAGATTCCGAACGCCCAGGCCATCGTCGACAAGTACCAGAGTGAACATACTGACGTCCTCAACATCTGACGCGAAGCCGTCCGCTCCCTCGGGGGAGAGAGGCCCCGTCATGCCGACGAGCACAGATCATGCCGGAACTGCTCGCATAGCCTACGTGCTCCTGTGGTTCCCCCGCTCCACCGAGACCTTCATCTTCCGTGAGGTCGTCCAGCTGAGGGAGCGCGGCCTGCCCATTCTCATCTATTCCCTGTACGGCACATCCCTCGGCGGCTGTTCGGCTGAAATGCGCGCCTATGACGGTCCCGTCAGGCGCATGGGAGTGCGCGCCATCGGCAGGATCCTCGGCGCTTTCTTCCGCCGGCTGATACAAGAGCCCCGCTCGGTTCTGAGCCTTCTGCGCGAGGGCTGCCTGCGCCGCCAGCGCGATGCGGAATCCTTCCTTGAGAACCTGTGGGCCTTTTTTGCCGGTTTCCTGCTGGCCGAACAGTGCCGCAAGGACAGCATCTCCCTCCTTCACGCCCCCTGGGCCAACGGCCCCGCCACGGCCGCATGGATAGCCTCCAGACTGACGGGCATACCCTTCGTGTTCACGGGCAGGGCCGGCGACATCTACCCGCCGGACGCCCTTCTGCGTGAAAAATCGCGCGATGCCGTCCGCATACGCACGAACAATGCCGCAAACGTCGCCTGGCTCGCCTCGTTCTGCCCGAAAGGGCAGGAGGGGAAGGTTCGCCTCATCTACAACAGCCTGACCTTCGATCCCGCCGAAGAGCGCGCCCTGCCCATGCACAAGACCTTCCGCCTGCTCGCCGTCGGCCGCCTCGTGCCCAAAAAGGGTTTCGCGGATCTCTTCACGGCAATCGCCCGCCTCGTGCGGGAAGGATTCCCCGTACGGCTCACCCTTGTCGGCAACGGCTATCTGCGCCTGCCGCTCCTGCGCCTGCGCGACCGCCTGGGGCTCACGAACATCATTGAAATGCCCGGCTTTCTGCCTCACGACAAGATCTGCGGCTTCTTCAAGTCAAACGACCTGCTCGTCATGCCCTGCATTATCCAGAACGGCGACGGCAACCGCGACGGCATACCGAACGTCATCATGGAGGCCCTGTCGCAGTGCATGCCCGTGGTGGCGACCGATGTCTGCGGCATTTCCGAGGTTGTCCGGGACGGCGAAACGGGCCTGCTTGTGCCGCCGCACGACCCCGCCGCACTCGCCTGCGCCGTGCGACGCATGTCGGCGGACAGGGAAAAGGCCCTTGCCATGGCCCGTGCGGGCCGCGAACTCGTGCTCAGCATGTTCGACCAGGGAAAAAACAACGCTGCATTGCAGGAAATGTATCTCTCCGCCGCAGGCGGAGAGGAGGAGCAGCATGCGTAAGACGATATATCTGGCCGTCAGTCTGGATGTGGAGGAAGAAGGTCTTTTCCGCGACGTCTATGAACGGCGCGGCGCGGGGGTGACAAACACCCGTTTTCTGACGCGTCTGGCCCCTCTGCTTGAGCGGGGCGTTCGCCCAACGCTTTTCTGCGCGCACGCCGTCCTCGCCGATGCCGAGTCGCGCCGCATCCTCGAAACCCTGCGGGACCGCCACGGCGCGGAGATCGGCGCGCATCTCCACCACTGGAACACGCCGCCCCTTGAGCTTTCGGGCGACGGAAGCAGCCTGCCCGACTGCACGGACAGCGTGCCCTCATGCGTCCTGCCCGAAGAGCTCTTCGCAGCAAAACTCAAAACGCTTTTCGATGCGGCCCGCGACTTTCAGGGGCAGGCCGTCACCTCCTTCCGCATGGGCCGCTGGGATCTGCACAAGAAGCACTGGCCGCTTCTGGCAAAGGCCGGCGTGCTTACGGACGCTTCGGTGCGCCCCCTGCACGGCAAGGCCCCCGGATCGACCCTGCCCGACCATTTCAACGCGCCTTCCGATCCCTATTGGATACCCGTCCAGGGGCAGCACATCTTCGAGGCGCCGCTCACGGTGACGCCCCTGCTCACAGGCATATGCGGCGGCCTGACGGCCCTTGCGGGCCTGCCCGGCCGTACGGGCCGCATCGCCCGCCGCCTGCAGGCGAATACCCACTGCTGGGGGGCGCTCGCGCTTCTGCCCGCCTATCACCCGCTCGCCGCCATGAAGGCCGTGACGCGCATCTTCGCCGCCAGGGGCGGCAGGCTCATCTCGCTCACCTGGCATTCTTCGGAAATGGCCCCGGGCGGAACGCCGCACCTGCCCGATGAAAAATCCGTGCGGAAGCTGCTCGAAAAGGTGACCGCCTATGTGGACTGGCTCGGCCGCCGCTTCGACATCCGCTGCCTGCCCATGAACGAACTGCGCAATGCCCTGGGCGGCAGCGCACCCGTCCTCACCTGTGAGGACGGCGACTGGACGACGCCCCCTGAGAAAGGCGGTCTGCAATGAGCGACAGGAAAAAGGCCATGCCTGGGGGCGACACCGTGCACGGACGGGAACTGCCCGCGGGTCTGCCACATGTCGCCTGCATTCTTCTGTGGTACCCGCTCTTCACGCAACCCTTCATCTTCCGCGAGATAGAGGGCCTGAAGGAGCGCCTGCCCCTTTCCGTCTACAGCCTCTACGGGCGGGACACGCGCCATTGCTCGGCGGAGATGCTGGCGCAGGCCGATTGCGTCCGCACTTTCGGCGTGAAAGCCCTGCCCGGCATCCTCGCCGAAATGCTTTGCCAGCTGCTGACCCATCCCCTGCGTTTCTGCCGGCTCGCGGCGCGCTCGCTCTTCCGTCGCTGGCCGAACCTTGAGGTTTTCGGGGAGAATCTCTGGGCATTCTCCTGCGGCCTCTCCCTCGGCCGCCTTCTGAAGGACGCGGGCTTTGACCTGATCTACGCCCCGTGGCCGCGCGGCACGGCGACGGCCGCCTGGGTTGCCTCCACCATCTCGGGCATACCCTTTGCCGTCACGGCGCGGGGCGACAACCTCGCCCCGGCCGATCCCGACCTGACCGACAAGATGCGTGCGGCCCTCTTCATCCGCGCGAACAACATCGCTGACAGGGATCGCATAGAGGCCCTGGACGGCGCCGACGCGAAAGGCCGGACAGAACTTGTCTACAACAGCCTCACCCTGCCCCAGGCCCAGGAACCCCCAGACGAAGACGCCGAAAGGGGAAACGCCAGACAAGGCCCCGTGCGCCTGCTCGCGCTCGGCCGCTTCGACGTCACCAAGGGGTTCGACGTTCTCCTCAGGGCCTGCGGCATCCTGCGCGATCAGGGCCTCGACTTCACCCTGACGCTCGCCGGCGGCGGCGGCAAGGTCATGGGCCTCGGCAATCTCGAAGGCAGTCTCAGGGAGCTTCGCTCGAATCTCGGTCTGGAACAGCGCGTCGCCATGCCGGGCCTCGTCTCCCACGACGAGCTGCCGCGCCTTCTCAACCGGCACGACATCTTCGTGGCACCCTGCGTCATCGACCCCGCGGGACGGCGGGACGGCATTCCCAACACCGTCATTGAGGCGATGAGCTACGGGCTTCCCGTCATCGCGACCACTGTGAACGCCCTGCCCGAAGTCGTTCGCGACGGAGAGACGGGACTGACCGTCGCCCCGAACGATCCCGCGGCCCTGGCCCGCGCCATAGCGCGCCTTGCGGCCGCGCCCGGCGAAGCGAAAGCCATGGGCCGTGCAGGCGCGACCCTCGCCCGCGACATGTTCGACCCCAGGGCGAACAGCCGCAGGCTGGCCGAAATTTTCATGCGCCGCCTTGAATGGAGGGAGCCGGTATGTGCGGCATAGCAGGCATCTTCCGCCCTGACGGCACACCGCTTTCCCCCGAAGCGGCCGGCCATGTGACGGCCATGACCGACGCCATGCGCTACCGCGGCCCGGACGGTTCCGGCGTATGGCAGAACGGCCCCCTCTGCCTCGGGCACAGGCGCCTTTCGATCATCGACCTTGCTGGCGGCGCCCAGCCCATGCACAGCGCGGACGGCGCCCTGAGCATCGTCTTCAACGGCGAAATATACAATTTCAAGGAACTCCGTGAAGGACTTGAAAAAAGCGGGGCCGTCTTCACGACGAATTCCGACACCGAGGTCATCCTCGAGGCCTACCGCCACTGGGGCACGAACTGCCTCGCCCGCTTCGACGGCATGTTCGCCTTCGCCCTGTGGGACGCCAAAAAAAGGCGCCTTTTCCTCGCCCGCGACCGCTTCGGCAAGAAACCCCTTTTCTATACCGCGCAGAACGGCCTCTTCTGCTTCGCCTCTGAACTGACGCCCCTGACGCTCGTGCCCGGCCTTTCCTTCACGCTCGATGCGGGCGCGATCATGCGCTACCTCGCCTATGAATATGTGCCCGCGCCCGAAACGCCCTATGCCGAAGTCGCGACCCTGCCGCCGTCCTTCTTCCTGACCGTCTCCGAATCGGGAACGCATCTGGAGCGCTGGTGGGACATGCCCATGCCCGTCGACGACGAGAAACGCGACGAGCACGAGATCTGCGGCGAACTGCGCACCCTCATGCTGCGGGCCGTACGGCGCCGCATGATAAGCGACGTGCCGCTCGGCGTCTTCCTGTCTGGGGGCATCGACTCGACCATCATCACAGGGCTCATGGCGCATGCGTCGACAGCCCCGGTCAAGACCTTCTCGATTGGCTTTCGCGAGGCGAGCTACGACGAGACCCGCTACGCGCGCCTCGCGGCGCGGGCCTTTGGCACCGAGCATTACGAGGAGATTCTCTCCGCCGAGGATTGCGCCGACCGCCTGCCGGACATCGTGCGCAGCATGGACGTGCCCATGGCCGACGCCTCTGTGGCGCCGACATGGCTGCTTTCGCGCCTCGCCCGTCAGCATGTGACCGTCGCCCTCGGGGGCGACGGCGCCGACGAACTCTGGGCCGGATACGAACACTATTTCGCTTTTGCGATGGCGCAGCGATACAACAGGTTGCCGGTTTTCGTGCGCCGCGCCATCGAGGCCATCGTGCCGCATTTGCCCGCCTCCGCAGGCTACGTCAACCCGCGCCTCGCCCTGCAGACCTTTCTCCGCGGCGCGGCATCGCCCGACTGGCAGCGGATACAGACTCTCCTCACCGCCCTGCCGCCCGCCATGCAGCAGAAGATCCTTCTGCGCGACTGGCTTGCGGAACACGCCGGGATGCTTGAACCGGAACGCCTTTTCGCCTCGACCCGCGCCCAGTACGACCACTGGCAGCCCGCCGGCGCGGCCCAGCCCATCGCCCGGGCCTTCCATGTCTACGCACGGCAGTTCCTGTCGGAAGACATTCTCGTCAAGGTTGACCGCTGCTCCATGATGCATTCCCTTGAGGTGCGCGCCCCCTTCCTCGACAGGGACGTGGCCGAATTCACGGCCCGCCTGCCCCTGCGCTGCAAGCTGCACGGCATCAAGGGCAAGTTCCTGCTCAAGAAGGCCATGGCCGACCTTTTGCCACAGCAGATACTGCACCGCAACAAGCGCGGCTTCCAGATACCCGTGGCGGCATGGCTCAGGGGGCGCATGCGCCCGCTTCTCGAGGATCTGCTCGCGGCCGACAGACTGCGCGCGCAGGGCATCTTCGACCCCGATGGCGTGCGGCGCCTCATGGACGAACACTTCTCAGGGAAAGCCGACTGGCGCAAGCCCCTCTGGACCATCCTCGTCCTGCAGCTTTGGCTCGGCGCGCACAAGGTCTGAGACGCAGACTTCTGCGAGCCGTCCCCTGCCAGGGGCCCTCTTGCATCCTGCCGAGAAGTGCCTATTCTTTCCTTCTGCGAGGTGTTCCCCGACGCCACGCATTCCTTTTGACATCCCTTGGAGGTACCATGACCAGCCAGATCAAGACAGTCATGCTTCTCGGACTGCTTTCGGCCATCATCATCATTCTCGGCGGCATGCTCGGCGGCCGCAGCGGCGTCATCATCGCCTTCGGCCTCGCCCTTGCCATGAACGTCGGCAGCTACTGGTATTCGGACAAGATCGTCCTCTCCATGTATCACGCGCGCGAGCTTTCTCCTGACGAATCCCCCTTCCTGCACCGCATCGTCGAAGATCTCGCCGCCCGCGCAGGCCTGCCCAAGCCCCGCGTCTGCGTCGTGCCCGAGGAGGCCCCCAACGCCTTCGCCACGGGCAGGGACCCCGAGCACGCGGTCGTGGCCGTGACCGAAGGGATTCTGCGCCTCATGCCCCCCGAGGAACTGCGCGGCGTGCTCGCCCATGAAATGGGACACATCAAAAACCGCGACATCCTCATACAGACCGTCGCGGGCGTCTTGGCCTCTGCCATCGTGACGCTCGCCAACATCTTCCAGTTCGCCGCCATCTTCGGCGGCAACCGCGACGGCGAGGGCCACGGCGGCAACCCCCTCGCCATGCTCGTCATGGCCATGCTCGCCCCGCTCGCCGCAAGCATCATCCAGATGGCTATCTCCCGCTCGCGCGAATACCTCGCCGACGACACGGGCGCGGATCTCTGCGGCGACCCGAACGCTCTGGCGAATGCCCTGCACCGCCTGGGCGTCGCGAGCGGCCAGATCCCCATGACGACCGGCAACCCGAGCACCGAACAGATGTTCATCGTGCAGCCGGCCTTCGCCGTGGGCGGCGGAATGAACCGTCTCTTCAGCACGCATCCGCCGCTTGAGGAACGCATCGCCCG
Source organism: Desulfovibrio sp. (assembly GCA_024692205.1). Taxonomy (GTDB): domain Bacteria; phylum Desulfobacterota; class Desulfovibrionia; order Desulfovibrionales; family Desulfovibrionaceae; genus Desulfovibrio. Next base: position 8,022 of record JAILMX010000113.1, read on the forward strand.
CCTGCAGCAGCGCGCCGCCGAAAGACGCGGGGGCGGCCATTGGAATTAGTCATGCGGATCACTCGCAGAACAGGGCGCCTTGCCGCGATCGCGGCCGCCCTGCTCCTCTGCGCCTGCGCGGGGCAAAAGGCGCCTGAGGCCGTGCCCAGGCAGCCGGCCCCGCAACCGGCGTCTTCAGCACCCTGCGAAGAGGCGTGGATATATGCACCCGGGAACTATGTGCTCGACATAGCCGAAGGGGCGGAAGTGGAGCTCGACCCTTCCGTGCAGCCCTTCCCCCTCTACTGCACGCCCGCGGCCGCCCGTGAGGCCCTGGAGGCCGAAATAGCCGCCAACCGTCTGCCCGCGGACGGCTGGCGCCTGTACCGCGTGGCCGGCCGTTTCGACGAGATCGCCCGCCCCGGACGCGATGCCGCAGGCCGCGCCCTGCTCGCCCGAAAGGCCTTGCTCGTCGACTGGGCGCCTGAAGGGGTCCGCTGATGCGCCCTTCGGCGTGAGCGCCATGCAGTACGCTCGTCTTGCGGCGGGGGACAACCCGCCCGAATACAGCGCCTGGCGACGCATGGCTCTTGAAGGGCCGCAGCCGGACCCATTCTCCTGCCTGCCGGAATGGCAGCTCGCCTTTCACGACGCCCTCGACGGCAGCCGTCCCCTCATCTTCGTCTCAACGGGCGAGAGCATGCTCGCCCTCGCCGAAACGACCTACGCTGACGGACAGGTATTCCTGCAGCCCATAGAGGCCGCCTGGTGTTTCGGCTGCCCCCTGCTCGGGCGCAACCCCGTCCCGCTTCTGCTCGACACGGCCGAGCGCATAGGTGCCGAGAAAAACGGCGCGCCCGTGCGCTTCGTCATCAGCGGCATAGACCCGAAAGGAACGCTCGCCCGACGCCTTGTTCGCGACCTGGGCGACATCTACGGCATTTACCTGCACGAGGCGGGCCGCGTCTGCGCCGCTTCACTTCAGGGCGGGGTCGACGGCTGGCTCTCGCGCCGATCCGCGAACCTGCGCGCCAAGCTCAAAAAGGCCCGCAGGCATGCTGCCGACCGCGGCGTCCGCTTCGAACGCGTCAATCCCGCGAGCGTCCCGGAGGCCCATGTCTGCTACGAACGCATGCTCGACATCGAAAGCCGCAGCTGGAAGGGGCTCGACGGCTGTGGCATGACCAACGACAGCGTCCGCCCCTTCTACGACGCCCTGATCGCCCGCACGGCATCGCGGCGCGACGCGCGCGTCATCTTCGCCCGCTGCGACGGGCGCGACATCGGCTTCATCTTCGGCACCATGGCCGAACGCATCTACCGAGGCCAGCAGTTCAGCTTCGACAACGACTGGCGCGCCTTCTCCATCGGCAACATCATGCAGTACGAGACCGTCGCCTGGCTTTGCGAGGAAGGCGCCCTGCGCTACGACATGGGCACGATCACCGGCGACAGGATGCAGTAC
>JAILMX010000134.1 GCA_024692205.1 Desulfovibrio sp.
TCACTATAGTCGCCATTAACTTGTTTTCGCCTTGCTACGCGCTGCGATTCTGGTCCTGTTGCTGGTGCCTGACGCCAGATAACCGTTGACCCCGGCCCGTTGGTGGCGGGTCGGGGTCTAAAAGAATGAGTACCGTGGCAGTCGTGCACGGGGGCATTACCGCGCCGTGCCAGCCCCGCTTTCTGTTGACGCAGGAGCGGGGCTCCCTTCAGGTCGCCGAGTATCTCGGCTACCATCCTGTCACTTTTACGCAGATGCGCCTGCGGGGCGAGGGGCCCGACTTCATCCGCCGCGGCCGCAAGGTCTGGTACCGAACCGACGCCGTCCTTGAATGGCTCGACAGGCACAGCATCTCCACCGAGGACACCGGTCCCCACTGCCGGCGCAAGTCTGATGGCGGAGCTCCGGCCATCCGTCGTCCCCGGCGATGTAGCTGAAATACGCGGACTTCGCTAAACAGAAAAAAGCGGCTGCCCGCCTCAATCCCCGTAGTGATTGCGGCAGGCGATAATATGGACGGCGTCGTCCTCGACGAAGTAGACGAGACGGTTCGCGGCGTCGATGCGCCTGCTCCAGAGCCCGCTCAAACCGTGCTTGAGCTTACCATTGGGCATGCACCTGCTGAAAAACGGGCGTATGGCTACTTAATTCTCACAATGTCGCATTTTGTGGCGCTCCCCGCGGATTTTTTCGACTTTTTTTGCCGCGGGGCTTTTTTTTGTCATTAAGTCTGAAGCCGGAAAACGTCACAAGAATTTAGTCCATAGTGAAAAACTGTCACAAAAATTTAGTCGGCATCCGGGAAATGTCACAAGAATTTAGTCGGTTGCCGGGAAATGTCACAAAGAAGTTTTTTGCGACTTTGGCTTTGTATGAATGGCACATGCCGTTAGTCGATATGTTTCTCGATAAATCGCAGGATATCGTCCTCGTACCATCGCGTAGCCTTATTTGAAAGCCTGATGCCGGCGGGAAGCTTGCTATCAGCAACCCATTGCCAGACGGTAGACTTTTTGATGCCGAGAAGGGCAGCGACTTCTTCTACCCGGAGCATCTTTATTGTACGGCGAGGCGCCGAGGAAGATTTAGACGGTGGACGTCGTGTCGTTTCGGCGGGCGCATTCCTCTTGCGCTTCGGAATTGCGCTGACGTAATCGGGGTGTTCTTTTTCAAGGCGTTTGACGTCGCCGAGCAGGAAATAAAGCTTGTCACGCCATAGAGGGTTCTTATGCTCATCGCAGGTCTCATAACATGTCGATGCCACGGCTAGTCCGCTTTCGTCGCGGACTTCCGTAAGAATGTCGTTATGTTCGGAAATTTTCAGAGTGCCGCGCCGCATACGATGGAGGTACAAAGCATCGTCAGGCTCCATGTTTACGGCCCTCTCATATTCGTAAGGCGGTAGGAGGGGGTCGCCGTCGTCGCTTTTGTTGATGAGGCATTCAAGCTCGTACAGGTTTATGCGCGGCCAGCGGTCAAGCACATCCCATATTGTCAGGCATTCGTCGGCAGGGTAGAGGCTTCCGTATTCCATGTGCGTATAATATAGTGCCAGGTGAACATTGCCAAGCAGCAAGGAATTGGGCATATTTGAGTTTCGGGACCCATAATTTAGCAATCTTCAAATTTGTTGGTATTTCTGTTGGCACTAAAAAATTTTCAAATTTTTTCTTCAATGAATTTCAATAAGATAGCCGTGATTATGGGTGCTCTCCGGGCACCATTAAAGAATATGGGGTTGCGGATAGTTCCGTAACCCCTTTTCCTTTTTTTTGACAATTGTGAGAGGCCCACTACATGGGTGAAGACAGCACCATTCTGATCAAAGGCGGCGCGACAGCTTTACGCATAGCCCTGCTCGGCAACCCCAACTGCGGCAAGACGACCGTATTCAACAAGTACACCGGCGCGAAACAGCATGTCGGCAACTATCCCGGTGTCACCGTTGACAGAAAGGAAGGTGAGGTAGAGTGCGGCGATTGTTGCGTAACGCTCGTTGATCTGCCCGGCACTTACAGCCTCACCGCATTTTCTCAGGAGGAGATCGTCGTCAGGCGTGAGCTTGCCGGCGGAAATGTCCAGGCCGCGATAGATGTTGCCGAAGCCTCCGCTATTGAACGCAACCTGATACTTACCGTCCAGCTTCTTGAAATGGGCATGCCGACAGTTTTGTGCTGCAACATGATGGATGAAGCGGAGAAGGGCGGTATCTCCATCAATACCGAACGCCTTGGCCGTCTACTTCATACGCCTGTCGTGCCGATGACGGCGAAGCAGGGACTGGGGCTGACCGAGGCGCTTGAAAAGGCAGTGCAACTGGCACGTACTGGAAACAGAGAACCCTTGCGGCTTGATTATGGCACCGACGTCAACCCCGTTCTTAGCACTGTTGAGGATAAAATAGCCTCGGCGGGCTTGTTCCAAGGTCGCTATCATCCGCATTGGGTCGCGCTGAAGCTGATCGAAGCCGATACTGACATGGAGAAAGAGGTCATGGAGGCTGATGCGTCGCTTGCCGCGGAGCTGAAATCCCTCTGCGGGGGCGTCGTGAAGCATATTCACGACACTCTCGGTTTGAGTACGGAATCCTTCATCACAGACCACCGATTCGGCTACATCCGCAGCGTCTTGCAAGACGGCGTGCTTGTCCAGGATCCCACGAAGAACCGTCTTGCCATGACTGACAAGATTGACGCTGTGTTGACGCACGAAATCTGCGGCCCCATCATCATGCTGGCCGTGCTCTTTCTCATGTATGAGGTGACAATCGATATCGGTGCCTATCCTCAACAGTGGGTGGAAGACGGCATCGGCTGGCTGGGCACATGGATAGCTGGCCATATGAACGACGGATACCTTAAGTCGCTTCTCATTGACGGTATCATCAGTGGTGTCGGGGGGGTCGTTAGCTTTGTGCCGCTCATTGTCATCATGTTCGCGATGTTGAGCTTTCTTGAGGATTGCGGTTATATGGCGCGCATGGCTTACATGATGGATCGCGTGTTCCGCATGTTCGGCCTCCATGGCGCATCCGTCATGCCGTACTGCGTTTCCGGCGGCATTGCCGGCGGGTGCGCCATCCCCGGCGTCATGGCGACGCGAACTCTGCGCAGCCCCAAGGAAAAGCTGGCGACTCTGCTGACCCTGCCCTATATGACCTGCGGCGCAAAGATGCCGCTTTTCTTCATGCTGACCACAGCCTTCTTCGCCGCAGAAGCCTCTCTTGTTATGTTCTTAATCATGATCGCTGGCTGGGTTGTGGCCTTGCTTGTGGCGGCTTTCTTGCGTTCCACGGTGATAAAGGGAGAATCGACACCCTTCGTTCTGGAACTGCCCCCGTACCGTTTTCCTACCTTTTTTAGCGTGTTTCTGCACAGCATGGAGCGCGCTTGGGATTATTTGAAGAAGGCGGGCACTGTTCTTATCGCCATATCCGTTGTTCTTTGGGCGATGATGACCTTTCCCGAACTGCCGAAAGATAAGGCCGCGCCGTATGAGAGGGCTGCGAAAAGCGCTCAAAGCCGGGCGGATGCCGTTAAGCAGATGCAGGATTTGCTCGCGACAGTTCCTGAAGAACAGCGTGCGGCTGTGCAGAAAGAATTGGATGCCGCCTTAACTGACCAGACTGAAGCGCAAAACAAGCTTGCTGAAGCCGCATTGACCTATTCGATGGCGGGGCGCATCGGCAAGGCTATTGAGCCCGTTTTCGCCCCCCTCGGCTTTGATTGGCGTACGGATATAGCCCTCTTCGCCGGCGTTGCCGCCAAAGAGGCCGTGCTCGCCACTCTCGGAACCGTATGGTCTATGGGTGAGATTGATGTTGAAGACGAGGACGCTTCAAAAAGGCTCGGGGAGCGCCTGCGTGAAGGCTGGAAACTTGGCGGCGGCAAGGCGACGGCCCTTTCCCTGATGCTTTTTGTTCTGATGTATTCGCCCTGTTTCGTTTCGCTAATCGTCATAAAGAACGAGGCCGGTAGCTGGAAGTGGCTGATCTTCAGCATCATCTTCAACACCTCTCTCGCCTATGCGGTGGCTTTCGTCGCCTATCGCGTTGGCCGCCTCATGTGGGGGTAAATTGTGTTGGGACGGGGCGTTGCGACGTATGGTACCCCATGCTTTTTTGTGGTAGGCTCATGCCATGATCAGAAGACTTTTTCTCTTATGATCTGATCTGTGGCAGATTCGCGTTGGGGACCATACGAGATGTCGAAAACTACTATACTGCCGACGGTGGTATATCGAAGAACACAGGGCCGTCACATCCGGCGAGGGACTGTGGAACAGCAACGCCTCCACCCCTCCGTGGCAGTGGGCCCGATGGCAAGGAGTTCTTATGCCCGATTGTTCCGTTGCTCTTGAAGGATTTCTCTCTGACTGGAAACAAGACCCCCTTTGCGCCAAGCAGGCCTTTGTCGCCTACCGTGATATCCTCACAGGCTTAGACGGGGTAGATTTCGATTTCAAGGCCCGCCCCGGTATCAGCTATTCCTTGCGGGCGCACCATGCCGCCCAGAAGGAACGCAATCTGTTCGTGCTCGTTGATGTCGTTGATGATGAGCCGGAAAACCGTTGGCTCTCCGTCTGTTTCTATGCCGACATGGTCAAAGATCCTGATGACGTGGCCGATTTCGTTCCCGAGGGCCTGATGGGAAGCGATGCTCTCTGCTTCAACCTTGACGAGGCTGATGAGAAGATGCGGGCCTACATAGCGGACCGTTTGGTCGAAGCGGCCGAAGCGGCAGCAAAGGCTTGAGCGAACTGTCCGTGACTCTTGTCGCCATAGATTTTGAAACATCCGGTCGCGAGGCCCACAGCGCATGCGCCGTGGGCCTCGCCCGCATTGTGGACGGCCGCGTTGCTGATTGCTTCTACACCCTTCTTCGGCCGCCGTCCCCCAGGGTGCTCTTTTCCGAGATCCATGGCCTCACATGGTCCATGCTCAAGGATGCGCCGACCTTTTCCGATATTTGGCCGGCAATCGGGCGTTTCGTTGAAGGGGCCGAGTATTTCATAGCTCATAACGCGTCTTTCGATAGGCGTGTTCTTGAGGCTTGCCTAGAGCGGGCCGCCTTACCGCCGTTACGGATGCCTTTCCTCTGCACCCTTAAAGGTTCACGACGGAGCTTGCCCTTACCATCGCGTCGTCTCAATGTAGTCTGTGATTATTTCAACATTCCTCTTGAACATCACAACGCTGTCTCCGATGCCACGGCTTGCGCTGAAGTCTATTTGCGCCTGCGTGCAATGGGCGTCACTGACAGGCAGATGCGGCTTTCCTGATGTCGCTTGCCGAAAGCTTCGCCGAAAAATTGACAGAGCTCTCTCGCGTCACATTCTTGTCCATATAATTTATTGAAATTAAATAAAAAATTATTGTTGGAACGAACATTGCTTTTTCTGCCGTGAGCACCCTTTTTATGGGGATGCGGGAGGCAGTATGAGAAGTATGTTCAACAGCCAGATCGGTCTCGTGGGCCGTGTCATGGATATGCAGCTCCAGCGGCAGAACGTGATCAGCGGCAACCTCGCCAATATCGAAACGCCGAATTATAAGCCCCGTGAGCTTGAGTTCGAGAAAGAGCTTCAGGCGGCGATGGGGCTCGATATGCGCGGCCGCATGACGACGACTCGCCAGGGGCATATGCCGGCGGCCTTCAATCCCGACAATTTCGGGCCAGAATGGGAAAAGCAGTTCAAACCACGTCAGATACACGGCGAAGACCGCGTGAATCTTGATAAGGAAATGGCCAAGCATGCCAAAAACCAGCTGCAATACTCCGCCCTCACGCAGGTGATGAGCAAGATGTTTGAAGGCATGAATTCTATCATCATGGATGGCAAGCAGGCCTAGGAGCGGTGACAATGGATTTCCTGACAGCTCTCGATATCGGCGCTTCCGGCCTTACGGCCGACCGTACCCGCATCAATACCATCGCTATGAATCTTGCCAATGCCAAGACGACGCGAACTCCCCACGGAGGGCCTTATCGTCGGCGCACGGTAGTGCAGACGGCGACGCAGGTGGACGATCCCTTTTCCGTGCATATGCGTTCGGCGCTCGACAGGGAAGTGCAGGGAGTTCGGATACTCGGCATCACTCAGGACAAACGTCCGCTCAAGGCCGTTTTTGAACCGGGTCATCCTGATGCCAACGCCGAGGGTTATGTTTTTTATCCGGATATCAACGTCGTCGAGGAAATGGCCAATTTGATGACGGCTCAGCGGAATTACGAGGCCAATGTGACAACGGTTGAGGCTATCAAGGGCATGTACAACAAGGCCCTTGAAATAGGCAAGGCATAATTCGGTCGGGGGATTGACATGAGCGTGCAGAGCTTGGGTATGCGGGCGTACAGCGAAGCCCTTCAGCATTTCAACAAGGTGGAAAGCTCCCTCAAGCAGGGGATGGCTGTCGGCAAGAGTTCCCTCTTTTCAAAAACCCTTGACCAGACTCTTTTGCGCGACTCCGTCGACAAAGGTGAGAATTTCGGCGCACAGGCTGATTTTATAAAGTATCCCGATCAGATGCATGTTCCAGTCACACCCCGGAACAGCTTCTCCGACACGATCTCCAATTCCCTGAAGCGGGTGAATGAACTTGAAACAGCGAAGGGGCAGGCGATTGATGATTTCGCCTCCGGTCGCACGCAGAACGTCCACGAGCTCATGATAACAATGCAGAAATCGAGCATGGCGATGAAGTTGACAAGCGCCGTGCGCAGCAAGGTACTTGAGGCCTACAAGGAAATATCAAAAATGCAGTTCTGATGACCGCGTAGCCTTCGGTATCGGCATAGCGGTTGCGCCCGTCCCCCCAGCAGGAGGGACGGGTTTTTTGTCAAAAATTTGAGCGCCTCTGAAAAAATTCTTATATGAAGGCGGGTTGTGAAAATGGTATGGGAATTGCTAAGCAGAGGTTGAGTACTATTGTCGAAGACCTGCCGCATTTCCCCTGCGGGATGCAGCGGACAGGCAAAGGAAGTTCGTATGCCGCCAATCTTGAAAAGAATCGTTGATGTCGTCAGAACCTTTGCTGAAAAGCTGAGTATAGTGCAGCGCATTGCCATCGGCGGTGCGGCCGTGGCCGTGCTGGCGCTTGTCATCGGCCTCTCGATTTGGGCAACCCGGCCCGAATACAAGGTTCTGTACTCAAATCTCGGGCCGGAAGATGCGAGCCGCGTCATCAAGGCCCTGCAGTCCGACAAGGTAGAATACAGGCTGACAGACAACGGAGCGACCATCATGGTTCCCCAGCAGGTCGTCTATGATGAGCGCATCAAGATCGCTGGCGAAGGCGGGCTCGTCGGACAGGGCATAGGTTTTGAGATTTTCGACAAGGTGAAGGTCGGCCAGACGGATTTCGTCCAAAAGCTCAACTATACCAGAGCGCTGCAGGGTGAACTTGCGCGCACCATCACCGAGTTTCCCAGCGTGGAAAGCGCCCGGGTGCATCTCGTCATTCCGCAGCGCAGCCTTTTTGTCGAAGAGCGCCAGTCGCCTTCGGCATCGGTCGTCCTCAACCTGGCGAACCACAACGCCAAGCCCGATCAGAAGGAAATCAGCGCCATACTCAACATGATACTCATGGCTGTCGAGGGGCTCGACAAGAATCATGTATCAATAACCGACAACGGCGGAAAGGTTCTCTATAAGCCTGAGGATGACGATATCGCCGGCGTGAATGCGACCCAGCTGGAGCACAGGTTACAGGTCCAGCGCAATCTTGAGCGCCGTATCGAAGAGATGCTTATGCCTATCTTCGGGCCAGGTCATGTCATCGCCAAGGTTAACGCCGATATGGATTACAGCCAGAAGACCATACGCCGCGAGATTTTCGATCCTGAAAAGACCGCCGTACGGAGCGAGCAACGTAGTGAGGAGAGTCAGCAGGGCAGAGCAAACCTTGAAGCCGGCGCGCCTGACGCGAATTTCCGGGGCGACGGCATAACCGGTTCCGTTTCAGACCAGAATGGCAGTCGTGAAACGCGGACGACGAATTATGAAATCAACAAGGAAGAGCAGCAGATCGTCGGCAACGTGGGGGATTTGCGCCGATTGACAGTTGCTGTTATCATTGATGGAACGTATGAAAAGGTGGATGGCAACTGGCAGTTCATGCCCCGCAAGGATGAAGAGCTCAAGAGGGTGAAGCAACTGGTGTCGAACGCCGTGGGCCTTGATGAGACGCGCGGCGACGCCTTGGAAGTCAGCTCGGCACCCTTTACCGACTTCGAACCGCCGAAGGATCCCAATGCCGCCGATATGCTGGCTGACTATGCGGAACGCCTCGGCAAGCCTCTCCTGAACGCGCTCTTAGCCTTCCTCTTCCTCATGCTCATCGTGCGCCCTGTGGTGCTGGCGCTCATTCGGCCGAAGGTCGAATCCGGAGAGATGGTCGAAGGGCTTGAGGGCCTGCCTGCAGCGGAGGAACAGCTAGCCCTTTACGAGGCTTTGGAAGAAGCCGCGAAGAGTGAGGGCGAAGCGGAAGAGGAAGAACACGACGAGTTTGAAGAGGAAGAGTTGATCTTCAAGGATGTTGAGGCACTCAAGGCCCATATTTTCACGCTCGCGGAAAACCATATGGAACAGGTCGTGCTACTTGTACGCGACTGGATAAAAAGCGATGACAACGCAACAGCAAAAGCAAAAGCGTGACAGCCGTAGGGCTTTGCCCTCGGCATCGCAGGGGGGGCGAAGCGCCCCCCCTGAACTTGCCGCGCTTCAGGCTCAGCGATTGGAGCGTAGGAAGACGAACCAGCGCATAGCCGATCTGAAGCTTCAGCTTTTACATCTGACCGAGCATCATATGGATCATGTCGTTCGTCTGATACGCCGCTGGCTGGCACAGCGGGAGCAGTAGGGCCGCTTTTTTGCGGCCTTGCCTGATAAGGAGAATAGAATGGAGCTGACCGGTCATCAGCGTACCGCCGTGCTCTTGCTCGCCATGGGCGACAAATTTACGGCTGACGTTTTCAAGCGTATGGACAGGCAGGAGATCGCCGATATATCGAAGGCCATCGTCGAACTGGAACCTGTGCCCAGGGAGACGGTTGAGGAGGTGCTTCGGGAATTTCATGAATCACTGACTGAAGGGGTCGACATGATTTCCGGCGGCAGCGACACCGTGAGGCGCATGCTGGTGAAAAATCTCGACCCCGAGACGGCGAAGTACGTCATGGACAGCCTGAGTCTTGAGACCGGACAGGAGCCATTCCGAGAGCTTTCACAGGCGAGCCCGCGGGTGCTTTCGCAGATACTGCGAAACGAGCATCCACAGACTCTCGCTCTCATCATGGGACACCTCAATCCCGATCAGGCTGCCAACCTTTTGACGAATCTTCCGGCAAGTGTGCGCACTGAAGTGCTGACGCGCCTCGCTAAGCTGGAAAGCGTACCTGAAGACATGCTGCTTGAAGTCGACAAGGTCCTCACGAGCCAGCTCATCGCCATGGGTGGCAAGGAAGGTAAGAAGGTCGGTGGGGTACAGTCCGTTGCGGAAATCCTCAATGCGACAGACCGTGCGACCGAAGAGGAGATTCTTTCGGAGATCGAAGAGGATTCTGCCCAGATGGCGGAAGACATCCGCAACCTCATGTTTGTCTTCGAGGATTGCAAGAGCATCGATGACAAGGGCGTCCGTGAACTGCTTAAGTCAATTTCGAACGAAGACCTCACTCTCGCCCTGCGCGGAGCGAGCGACGAGCTCAAAGAGAAATTCCTCTCGAATATGTCGGAGCGCGCCGGCAATATGATCCGCGAGGAACTTGAGTTCATGGGGCCGGCCAAGCTTTCTGACGTGGAGTCCGCCCAGCAGAATATCGTAAAGATCGTGCGCCGTCTTGAGAGCGAGAACAAGCTCGTCATCAGCCGGGGCGCCGGCGACGTCTTTGTATAGCGACGTGCCCTGAGCGTCGAAAAAGGGTGCAGCTGTCATGATTTCGGATGAGATGCGCAAAAAGTGGGGCACTATTTTCATGGGGGGACGTGAGTCCACCATGGAGCAGCTCGATGCCATGCAGGAACCGCTCATGCGCGACCGGCTTCAGAAGGAACGCCAAGACGATTACCTTGAAAGAGTACGCCAGCGCGCCACCGAACGCGCGCGGGAGATCCTGACTGAGGCATATGCCGAAAAACAGCGCTTGCTGGACGAGGCCAAGGCTGAAATTGAAGCACAAAAGGCTCGATTTGAGCAGGAAATTCAATCCACCGCAACCCAGTCTGCCGCCATGCGCGATGAAGCAGAGAAGGCGTTGGCCCATGCCCGTCAGCTGGATGAGGAGGCCGAAGCTGTCAGGAGAAGCGCCCACGACGAGGGCTTTCAGGCCGGGATGACGCAGGCGGGCGAAGAATTAAAGGAGTTTCGGGCCGAAATGGGGCTGGAGCTCGCGTCTTTATTGCGTGCGATAGACGGTCAGATCGAACACATTTCCGTGTTTTGGCGCGAGGAGCTGGTCGAACTCGTCCGCACGGCCGTGTCTTCCGCTACCGGCTGGCTGATGGAGGCGGAGCACGAAACAATAGTGCGCAGCCTTGTGCTGGAGGCGATTGGTCTGCTTGAGGAAAGAACGACCCTCATTGCGCGTGTGAACCCCGCCGACGAAGCGGTCGTCAGCGACATGTTCAAGGCGGCGCGTGAAAAAGCTCCGGAGCTACGCCAGTGGATTGTCGAAGGGGATGAAAGCATCGAGCGAGGCGGTTTGTCCATGGACAGCGGAACGGGCAGCGCCGACCTGAGGCGGCAATTCTTTCGTGAGCTTGTCGACGGCGTACTTGAGCATTTGACGCTACCCGCGCATGAGGAGGGGATGGAAATCGTTCAGGCAGCCCATGCCGGGGCGGAGGCAGCAGCGCTTCGCTTCGCCCAAGAGCACTGTGTGCCCCCTGAAGAGCCGGTCGTAAGAGAAACAGAATCCGTGGCCTCCCCCCAACCTATGCCGGACGAAAGCGGCTCAGCGCGCTTTTCCAAAGCGCCGGACTTGGGTACAGATGACGATGCCGTGCTGGATAGGGCCGATGGTATGCCGCACACGCCTTCTGCGAAGAGTCAGCTGGCGCAGGAGGCGGGGGGGGGCGAAGACGTTTCCGCGCTTCCGTCTGATCCCGAAAATAGACAAGCCTTGGATGCCCTGTCTGTTGAAACGGTGAATTCGGCCGGGAACATGTCGCGCGAGGAAGAGGGCGGCAAGCCTTCTGCTTCCATTGCGTCTGCTGACGCGTTTGCCCCCGACGGTGACGTGCCCCCTGAATCTGCGCAATCGTCCTCGGATGCCGCCAGTAACGCCGACCCCAGTCTTGCTGAGTTGGAGGAGGAGCTTTTCCCCTTGAGCGACGAGAACGACGTCCTCGCGCGGGGCGGTTTTCTTCCAGAAACTTCACCCGACAGACAGAAGGGCTGAGAAGTGAAGCTCGACCCGCATGCATGCTGTCGGATATTGAAAGACAGTAATCCGATACGGCTCTACGGCAAGGTCAACAGGGTCGTAGGGCTGGTGGCCGAAGGCAGCGGCCTCAGAGCTCCATTGGGAGCCGTCTGCCATATGCTTCCCGATGGGGGGGACGAAGGCATCGCGGCCGAGGTCGTTGGCTTTCGGGACGGCAATCTCCTTTTCATGCCGTACGGGGACATGCGAGGCATCCGTCCGGGAAGCCGCATTCGCAATTCAAGTCTCCCCCCAGTTTTCCCTGTGGGACCTGAACTGTTGGGGCGGGCATTCGACGCCTTCGGTTCGCCGCTCGATTCCGGACCGCCCGTCAGCGCCGAACTGTACGTTTCCCCTCTGCCGGCGGGGGGTACAGGGCAGACTGCTTTCGCCGCGCAGAGGGAGGCTCAGGATCCATTTCTGCCCGAATGGGTCCGAGAGGCGAAGAAGAACTGGCCTCCGGAACTGGCTCCCCTGTATGCCGATCCTCCGAGTCCATTGCAGAGACCGAGAATAACGGACATCCTTGATGTCGGCGTGCGTGCTATTAACAGTCTGATAACCCTGGGAAAAGGCCAGCGCGTCGGCATCATGGCCGGATCCGGCGTCGGAAAATCAACGCTCATGGGCATGATGGCGCGCTATACGCGTGCTGATGTCAACGTCATCGCCCTTATCGGCGAACGTGGGCGTGAAGTCGTGGAATTCATGGAACGAGATCTCGGCCCTGAGGGAATGGCCCGATCCGTCCTCGTCATAGCGACCTCGGATCAGTCTCCCCTTGTCCGCATGCGTGCCGCCTATGCTGCGACATCCGTTGCGGAATACTTCAGAGACAAGGGGATGGACGTGCTTCTCATGATGGATTCGGTCACTCGTTTTGCCATGGCATCCCGTGAGATCGGCTTGGCCGTCGGTGAGCCGCCGACGACCAAGGGCTATACGCCGTCGGTGTTCTCCCAACTGCCGAAACTTCTAGAGCGGGCGGGCCGTTCAGAAAAAGGTACGATAACGGGAATCTATACCGTGCTCGTCGATGGCGATGATTTCAATGAACCCATCGCGGACGCGGTGCGATCCATTCTTGACGGGCATATAGTGCTGACACGCGATCTAGCCGATCAGGGGCATTTCCCCGCCATAGACGTTCTGCGTTCCATCAGCCGTCTCCGTTCCGATATTTGCGACCGCGAAGATATTCTTGCCGGTCGGTCGATAACGCGTCAGATGAGCACCTTCCGTCGTGTGGAGGACATGGTCAACATAGGAGCCTACGCCCGGGGCAGCAATGCCGAAATCGATGCCGCCATAGACAATATGCCGGCGATCAATGACTTCTTGTGTCAAGATGTGGGGGATCCTTTCTTCGTGGAGGACTGCATGGCGCAGATGCGGGCCTTGGCTGGCATGGGGCAGCAGACTACGACACCGTTGCAGACCTAGCCGTCGGAGGGGGCTTTCGGGCATCCCTCCCACGCCGCAACATATTTATAAGTACGGATGTACACCTGTGATCTTATCGAAAGTTCTCGGCTTATTGAAGAGAAAGCGCGCTCTGTCAGAGAGCCCCGCTGAGAGCGATCAGGTTTTTGCGCTGCGGCACAATGCCTTTCGGATGTTTCTGAAGGAATGGAATCGATTTCAAGAAACCATGACCGAGGTGGAATACACGCTTTGCTGTGACCATCCCTTCGGTCTTTATCGTGTTCGGGCGCTGTGCACCGCAGTAGCGACGCAGGTTTTCCAATGTATAACGAATTTAAAGCGCTTGGACACCGCCGACTGCGCTGTTTTAACCAAGCGTTTCGCAAGCCTGCAAAAAGTTGTTTCGGACGTCGTTTACCCTGATGAGATGACTCTTGACGGTCCTCTTTCTTTGCCTTTCGGAAAGGCACTGGGCGGCGATGCGAGCGTTTCGCGGCTGATAGATCCGACGACATTGCGGCTTGAAAGCCTGCGGGAGCAGTTCGGTGAGCTCCTTCCAGATGGCTTTGCCGTCACGGCTGCCGGTTGCCAGCGTTTTTACATGCAGAAGGAACTGGAAAATGAAATAATGCGTCGGATACAGGCAGCCGGTGGCATACATCCCAAGACGCTGAGGGAGCTTTGCGTTGGTCTGCGTAAGCTTGTTTTGGCAACCCTTTTTCCCGATGAACTGGCTCATGCCGTTCTGTCGGAAGTCAGGGCCTTGCGCGAAAGGTCGCCGAAATCGATCCGTTGCCTCCTCCTTAGGGGCTGCCTGTGGCCCCTTTTGGAGATAGGGGAGACCGGTGCCGGCCCGGATGTGACGAAAATAATGCCTGACGTGGGTCTTGTTCTTTGGGGACCGACGGTTCCCTTGGATGCGCCGGATGAAGTAATTCTTTCTGCCGCACACCGGACTTTGGCCCAAAAGCAGGAGATGCAGGCCCTCATGTATCGACGGGCACGGGGGCTTACCGAGAAATCTTCCGGTTTCAGCATCACTTTTCTCGCCGTGGAGGATGCATCACTCGGTGGGCTTGCCTGTTGCTATGAAACACACAGACATCCCAGTGGTCTTGCCGTACGATTCTGTCCCGAGTTACCGCAGCAGCCGGAGGATGCGTTGCTTGAGCGGGCATTGGTGCCTGAATGCGGCTCCGCCGTGCGCATGCCGGATGCCAGTACGGAAGAGGCTGTCTCGCAATGTGCGGGGAACTTGCGCTCACTTTTTGGGGGGCCATTTTCCCTACGCTGGAGCGGATCCTCTTCGACGGGCATACGCCTCGTGCATGCCGCTTTGATGCCGCCTTCCGTGGCACCGTGTGCTGATGCGCCGGAGATACCAGGGCTGTTGTTACGGGGAGAGACGGTTGTCAGCCGGGGGCGGACGGCCGGTATCGTCAAGGTTGTCCGTGCATGGGCAGACGCGGAGTCTTGCCCCAAGGGAGCCATCCTTGTCGTACCGAATGACGCATATGCATGGGCGGCCTTGGCTGAGCATGTCGCGGGCATTGTGGTTGAGCAGGGGATGCCGTGTTCAGAGCTCGCTTCCCTGGCTCGCGAATTCGGCAAACCGGCGGTTTTCAATGCGCCTGAAGCGACAACCCTCTTGATTGACGGACTAAAAGTGACACTTTGCGCTGATATCGCAGCCGTCTATGAAGGGCAGCGGGACGAGTTCCTAGCGGGGAGGGGCAAAGGCGTGGATTACATGCCCGGCAGTCCTGTCTACCGTCGCCTGCAGCATGCCGGCGAACACATACTGCCCTTGACGTTGGATGTGGAGAGCCTTGATTTCAACGCCGTTAACTGCCGCACCTATCACGACATCGGCCGTTTCTGCCATGAGAAGGCCGTGTCCGCCATGTTTTCTCTGGGTTCTGCCAAGAAATGCGCTCCGCAGCGCGTGAAGCAGCTGTGCGACGGCGTGCCGAAACAGTTTTGGGTTGTTAACCTTGGCGACGGATTCTCGGAGATCCCGTCCGGCCCGCTCATTGATGTCAGCCAGATAGCCTCCTTGCCCCTCCTGGCTCTTTGGAAGGGGATGAACGCCGAAATCTGGCAGGGCCCACCTCCTGTTGACGGCAAGGGTTTTCTGTCTGTATTATTTGAAGCTACGGCGAACCCTGATCTTGAACCCTCGTCCCAGAGTGCGTATTTTTCCGAAAAGAATTATTTTCTGGTGACGAGGGATTATTGCAGTCTTCATTCGCGCTTTGGTTTTCATTTCGTTTCCGTCGAGGCGACCTTGGGGGAGCGTAGTAAGGAAAATTCGATAGTGTTCCGTCTTCGCGGTGGTGCCGCTGACATCAGGCGTCGAATTTTGCGGGTTCATTTCGTCGCAGACCTTCTGTGGGAGTTCGGCTTCAGGCCGACGATACGCAATGACGCCGTTTCAGCCCGCCTTGATGGGATGGACGTGGAGGAGGGTCGTCATTTGCTTGCCGTGGCGGGCTACATGACCATCCATACGCGTCAGCTTGACATGATAATGCAGGATACGGCTCAAGTCGCTCGGCGTCATGACGAGATGCTCGCCCGATGCCGAGCCCTGTTCACCGGTAAAGCTTTCTAGTTCGGGTGGGGGGAAATCGGAATGGCGGAGGAGATGTCTTCTGAAAAACGCGGCTATGCCAGCATTTATCGACGCATGATAGTGACCCTGCTGGTTTTGGCGCTTACTCCGCTTTTCATGCTTGGTTTTTTCAGCCTTGACCGTATCAACGCCATTTTCGATGAGAAGATAAGCGCAGGACTTGAGGCCGTAACGAGCAGCAAACGCCGATCCTTGGATACCTTTCTGGAGGAACGGATAGGCCAGATAAAGACGCTCGCCTTCACGCATACCGGTGAAGAGTTGAGCAATTCTGAAACGTTGAGCCGCATCTTCAGCGTGATGCAGACGAACGGGCGTTCATATGTTGATATGGGCGTGATCGGGATGGACGGACGCCATGTCGCCTATGTCGGCCCGTTCGATCTCAGCAATGTTGATTATTCCGATGCACCATGGTTCCAAGAAGTTTTGCGAAAGGGCGTCGTTGTTAGTGATGTCTTTTTGGGCTATCGGAATGTTCCCCATTTCATCATCGCTGTACTGCGGCATGAGGGCACTCGCAGCTTTATTTTGCGTGCTACGATTGATCTGGAGGCGATGGAGAACCTTCTTGTGCGCGTCTATTCCGGCAAGCGCAGCGATGCCTTTCTCGTAAACGAGCAGGGCATATTGCAGACGGAATCGGTCTGTCACGGCAAGGTCATGGAAAAATTCGACAAGCTCTCCGATTTTCCGCCGGAAGTGCTGAGAGGCGAGGCCTCCAGCATCGCCACGGTTCCCCTGTCCGGGGAAGGCGAAGGGATCGATGCCAGGCTCAGGGCCTCAGCAACACATCTCAAAAGCATTCCCTGGGTTCTCGTGGTTATCGATGACATCAACGAGAATCTGCGTTCTCTTCATCAGTTGCAGCTGCTCATCATCATTTTTCTGATAGGTGGCTCTCTCCTCATAACGATAGGTGCCCTGTTCTGCACAAGGCGCCTTGTCAGCTACCTGAGCGCCGCTGACGACAAGAAGGCCCTGATAGACGCGCGCATGCTGCAGTCAAGCAAAATGGCCGCCCTCGGCAAAATGGCCGCCGGTGTGGCCCATGAGGTCAACAATCCCCTGATGCTCATTCAGGAGAATGCCGGCTGGATACGGGATCTCCTTGAAGACGAGACCCCGAAAACTATGAAGAATTACGATGAAATCCTGAAAAGCACGGAAAAAATCGATCAGCACGTGAACCGGGCTAAGGGGATAACGCAACGCATGCTGGGCTTCGGACGACGGATGAACCCCGGCCGGGCCGAGGTCCTGCTGAATACCATAGCGAGCGAGGCCTGCGAGATGCTGCGGGCCGAGGCGGCGAATCGGAATATCGAGATTCGTCAGAACTACGACCCGCGCATGCCGATAATCCTGTCGGATATGGCGCAGCTTGAGCAGGTGTTCATCAATATAATCGACAACGCCCTCGATGCCATAGGCAAGAACGGAACCGTGGAGATCAAGACCGAGGCAGGCGAGGATACGGTGAAGGTTTCCTTCACCGACAATGGTCCCGGCATGGACGAGCAGACAAGGGCCCGCATTTTCGACCCCTTCTTCACGACAAAGAAGGTCGGGGAGGGAACGGGACTCGGGCTCGCCATATGCTATTCCATCCTTGAGAAGCTGGGCGGCCACATAGACGTCAGCAGCCAGCTGGGCAAGGGGACGACATTCTGCATCACTTTGCCGCACGAGCCTCCTGTCGAGGCCGTACCGAATGCGTCCGAGAATGTGTAATTTCATCTATACAAAAAAGGAGTGCCTATGCGCGTCCTGATGGTCGACGATGAGACGGAATTCTTGGAATTGATGAATAAGCGTCTGTTACGCCGGGGCATAGATGCCGTGACCGCGTCCAGTGGGCAAGAGGCGCTCGACCTCGTAGACAAGGCTCTTGCCGGCAATTCCGACGAGATGTTCAAGGTGGTCGTCATGGATGTGCGCATGCCGGGAATGGACGGTCTTGAAACTTTGCGTCGCATGAAGGCGAAAGCGCCGGAGCTGCCAGTCGTCCTGCTGACTGGCCATGCCGCCACGGGAGTCGCCGTTGAGGGCATGGATCTGGGGGCTTACGACTATCTGCTCAAGCCTGTTTCCATCAATGAACTGATCGTAAAGATGGAAGAGGCGATGCGGTGCTCTGATACGACCCTTTGAGAAATGGCCTTTTTCGACTGCATACGGAAATTATTTTGGGGGGAAAAAGACGACGTAGCCAGCCCCGAGGATTTGGCGCGGGAGGAAGAGCTGAGGGAAAGGGTACGTGAGCGCTGTGCCCTCTTCCGTCGTCTTTTGACGGCTAACAAGACCGCGCTTGAGATCATGAGCGACATAGAGGCTCATCTCGCAGGCGAGAGACCCTTCGGCATGGATTACGTGGATGCGGCGGCCACTCGCATCGCGGCATCGGTATTGCAGATGGTGCGTAGCCTGAATGCCTTGTCGCGAGACCGCTACGCATCGTTGCGGGATGCTTTCGACCGCATCCTCATGCATATGGACGCCTTGCGGGGCGCTGTTCCTTCGGCTGAGGATGGCGCTCCACGTATTCTTCCCCTGCCGGAGATTCGTCTGTCCGATATGCCTGAGGTCGGCGGCAAAATGGCGAATCTGGGTGAAATCAGGGCCAATGTCGGCTTACCTGTTCCTGACGGTTTCGCCGTTACGGTCAATGCTTATCGGCATTTTATGGAATTCGGGGGTCTCACCGAAGAGATCGCGCGGATGATCCAAGCGACGGACTTGGGAAGTATCGAGGACGTACTGATTCTTTCGCAGTCTTTGCAGCGCCTTGTTATCAGGGCACCTCTGCCGCCTGATTTGGAGGAGGCGATAACTGGGGCGATTGACGATTTGAAGGTCCGGTGCGGTGAAGATGTTAGACTCGCACTGCGCAGCAGCGCCGTGGGGGAGGATGCCCTTGACGCCAGTTTCGCCGGACAGTATCGCTCGGAACTCAATGTCTGTCCTGATGAAGCCTGCGAAGTCTGGAAAGAGATTGTCGCCAGTAAATATTCCGTTTCGGCGATGACGTATCGCTATCAGCGCGGCATACCGGATGATGCAGCCCCTATGAGCGTCGGCGTGCTCGCTATGGTCAAGGCCCGCGCCGGCGGTGTGGCTTACAGCCGGAACCCCGTGCAGATGGAAGGCCGCGAGGATTGTGTGGTGATAAACGCCGTGCCCGGCCTGCCGCAGGGTGTCGTCGACGGCGGCATCATGCCGGATGTGTACACATGCAGTCGGGTCAATCCCCCTGCCATGCTTGAAAAAGTCGTCGCCCCGGACAATCCGTCACTTTCTGAGGAAGAAGCGCTACGACTTGCACGCATAGCCGTGGCGCTGGAGGAATACTATGCAGAACCTCAGGATGTTGAGTGGGCGGTGGACAAGGCCGGCCATGTGACCATCCTGCAAAGTCGTCCTTTGCGGCAGACATACAATTCGCAAACGGATGCGCCCGAAACTCCGTCTTTGCCCTCATTGGACGAAGCTTCAGTCTTGGCAAGGGGAGGGATCTCGGTCAGCCCAGGAGTCGGAATCGGTAGAGTTTACATCTTGAACAAAGAAGCGGATATGCTTTCGTTCCCCGAGGGCGGCGTCATGGTTATAAAGCATGCGAACCCCCGGTGGGCGGCACTCTTGCCGCATGCGGCGGGCCTGATCAGCGAAACAGGCGGCACAGCAGGGCATTTGGCATCAGTCGCACGAGAGTACCGCGTACCTGCGCTTTTCGGGATTGCCAGCGCCTGTTCCCTGCTTGAGGGGTGCGGCGACGTCACCGTGGATGTCGGTCGTCGTCTGGTTCTCGCGGGAAGACAGGAAAATCTGCTCCCAAAAGGCCCAGAGAAACCAGTTTCCCTCATGCTCGAAAGTCCGGTTCATCGCCGGCTGAAGGCCCTTGCAGAACTGATCACCCCGCTTCATCTGCTTGACCCCGAAAGCAGCGATTTTGCCCCTGAACAGTGCACAACATTGCACGACATCACCCGCTTTTGCCATGAGAAGGCCGTCGGCCTGATGTTTTTCGACGGTGGCGTCGGTGGTGAGCGTTTTGGCAAGCAACTGAAAGCCGGCGCGAAGATGCAGTATTGGATCGTCAATATGGGCGGCGGGTTCCAGCACCCGGTGAGCGGATCTGTCGTTGATATTTCCAATATCGCGAGTCTGCCCATGTTGGCCCTGTGGGACGGTATGACGGCCGTGCCGTGGATGGGGCCGCCAGCGTGTGGAACCGCAGGCTTCATGAGCGTCGTTATGGAAAGCGCCATGAACCCTGAACTGGAGAGCACAGCGCCCTCAAGCATGGCAGAGCGCAATTTTTTCATCATCGATGCGCGCTATATGATTCTTCAGGCGCGGTATGGATATCACTTTTGTACTGTCGAGTGCCAGGCAGGGGAGGATTCGGGGGCCAATCTCGTTTCCTTTCAGTTCAAGGGCGGGGCTGCCGACCGTGAGCGGCGTGTTCTCAGGGCGCGCATGCTAGCCGACCTTTTGGAGGGACATGGTTTTCGTGTTGATGTCAGAGAGGACGCCCTCTTTGCCGTAGCGGACGGACTTTCCGCACGGGAGATCTTGCAGAAGACGGCTTTGATAGGGTACCTGCTCATTCACAGCCGCCAGTCCGACATGATAATGAAAGAAAGGGCATCGGCCGCCGCTTTCAGACAAAAGCTGGCCGATGACATGGCAACCATAGCCAATCGAACGCTGTCTTTCATGAAGAAACTGTAACCTCTCGCAATGGACGGACGGCGGGAGCGAAGACACACCTGAATGGCGGGTGGAGTATATGAACGGTTACTTTTTGAATCCAGATACCCGCATGATTCTGAAGAGTTATGGGAAGCGCGGTAAAGGGTATCAATCGCGTGACAATGCGGCCGTCAAAACCCTGAAGGCCTTTCACATGCTGGCCGCCACTGCGTGGGCGGGCGGAGCCCTTTCCATGCAGGCGTTGTCATATCTGAAGCTGACGACGCCTGATCCAGCCATGCGCGATATGGCGGCGTACTGCCTGCATTTTGTGGATACCGTCGTTGTCATACCCGGCCTTGGGGGATGTCTACTAACGGGGCTTGTGTATTCCACGATGACCTCCATAGGATTCTTCAAGTTTTTCTGGATCGGCGTAAAGTGGTTCATCAGTTGCGCGGCGGGATTCTGGGGCGGCCTTTTCTGGGGGGGATGGGGCGATGAGCTCATTGCCATGGCAGCCGTCAGCGGGATGGACGGGCCGTTGCGTTTCATAAAGGCCTGCATATTGCCGGAGAACATGTGGCAGGGTTTTATGCAGATTTGCATAATCCTTTTCATGTGCCTCATCTCTGTCACACGGCCAAGAACTATACTTCCCACGAAATATCGGAAAAAACTGGCGCAACGCCGGCATGCGGCCACCGTTTCAGATCAGGAAGATGACGATGACGATGAAGTCGGGGCGTATACTTGGAGGACGGCTGCCCCCGGCAATCACGACGATGAGGATGAGGAATAGCGCGGTATGGGTAGCAGAAAGATTTCGATTCGGATAGCGCAGGGAAAGGGCGCTAAGAGCAAAAAATCACGCCGCCATGCCTTTCGGGGCGCGATGGCCGGCCTACCATCCGCAAGTGTGCTGCCCGCTGCCGCCGCACAAACGCGCAGAGCAGCCGAGGGCGGAGACGCCCGGGCACAGTGCCTGATGGCTGCCGCGTGTGCGGCAGGGGCTGGTGTACGCCGCGATTTAGCCGAGGCGTTTCGCTGGTATGGCCTCGCTGCCGAACAAGACAACGCTGACGGTTGGTTCGGACTTTTTTCCTGTTACAGAGAAGGAATAGGAACTCCGAAAGATGATGTGAGGGCCTTTGAATGTTGCCGGAGAGCCGCTGAATTGGGGTGCCTTTCCGCAATCGCCAATATGGGGCTTTTGCTCCGGCAGGGGCTTGGTTGCGAAGCCGACGAAGCTGCCGCCATGGAATGGCTACGGCAGGGGGCTGATCAGGGCAACGTCGATTCCTGGCATAGCTTGGCATGTCTTCTGCAGGCACAGGGTACGACTGATGCGGAAAGGGAGGCTTTTGAATGGTTTCACAAGGCGGCGGAGCAGGGTCTTGCAGAATCGCAGGCAAATGTCGCCATCCTCTTGGAGACAGGAACTGGCTGTGAAGCAGACCCCGCGAAGGCAGCTCTTTGGTGGAAACGGGCGGCAGAACAGAATGTGCCGCTTGCTCAGTACCGGCATGCGCTGTATCTTTTGAGCGAGGATTCGCCAAACAGGAAGAAGGGCCTAGAATTTTTACGCAAGGCCGCCGATGCCGGCGTGCCTGATGCCGAGTATCTGTTTGGAAACATGATCATCAGTGGCGAAGTTTCCGGCGTTTCCCGTGAGAGAGGAATCGCGTATCTGCGCACGGCAGCGAATGCCGGGGTTTCGCGCGCTGCAGTACTTTTGCAGGCGATGGAAAGCGAGAATCCTTGACGGAATAGCATCCCCATGACCGGAGTTCGTGTCAATGAACGGGTGGTGAAGGGGTATTGCCACAAGTGGGTCGTCAACGAATACATTGACAATATCCTTCTCCCCGATTATTAGACGGCAATGGACAGTTAGCTCAGTTGGTGGAGCATCGGTCTTACACACCGAGGGTCACAGGTTCAAGTCCTGTACTGTCCACCAAGATAGCATTCGTATCAGTCCGGCAAGGTCCGTAATACCTTCCGGACTTGATTTTTTTGATTTCCCTTTCCTTAACTGTCCGCCAATGTTCGTTTGCATCCGGCAAAATTGTAGGTATAAGTGAGACCACTGCACAGAATAAATGAAGCAATACCTTGATATAATTTGATAAATGTGCTATGTTTGACTTCAAGAAAGGAGTCGAACATGCCTGAAAAGAAAACAGCTACCCCCATCGTTGATTATTTCGTTAACCTTCGGCGTAAGAAAAATACGAAACTCGACTCCATTGATCTGAGGATAGACTGGAGGCCGCTAAACAAGAAATTGGGGAAAGCACTGAAGCGGACTGCAAATGCTGTTGGCAAGCCAGCCTATCCCGCGTTAATGTTGTTCAAAGGGCTGGTTTTACAGCGCATGTATAATCTCAGCGATGTGGAACTTGAAGACCAGATTAACGACAGATTCTCTTTTCCTCGTTTTGTGGGATTGGGCGTGTCTGATGAAGTTCCGGACGCCACAACTTTTTGTCGTTTCAGAAAAGAGTTATTGGGACAAAAACTGAGCGAAAAACTCTTCCAACTTGTTTTGAGTCAATTACTTAAGAAAGGCGATTTCAAACAGGGCGTCAGTGTGGACGCAACCGTTGTGGAATCATCCCGACGACCTCGGACAACGATAGAAGTTGTTCCTGAGGACAGGGCTGAATCTGATACAGGAGAACAGGTCACAATATCTCACTCCGACGATACGGAAGCGGCATGGCTCAAGAAGGGGAGAAAGACGTACTATGGATACAAGGTTCATATGGCGTCCGACCCCACGTATGGTTTGGTTGTGGGCGCTCATGTCACCCCCGCCAACCGCAGCGATATGAATGAACTTGGACAACTGCTGTCAGAGATACCAAATGAAATTCAAGGGGGCTGCTACGCTGACAAAGGCTATACGAGCAAGGCCAATCGAGAAGTTGTCCGTCAAAACGGATTCAAGGACGGCATCATGGATAAGGCGGTGCGCGGTCAGTCACTCACTCACTCGCAGAAGGTACGCAATAAGTGCATCTCTTCTGTACGTTGCGGTATTGAACGGATCTTCGGCACATTCAAGCGTTGTCGTGATTATGCGCGAAGTCGATATGTTGGACAGGCAAAAGTAGAACAAGAATTTTTCTTTGTTGCCCTATCATATAATCTCGTACGCGCCAGAACATTATGCTTTAGATAGGAATAGTGCGCCAAAAAATTGGGGAAAAAGAGCTGAGAATGCTGAAAAACAAAGAAATAATGAAAAAAATTGGAATTGAATAAGCCAATAATCGTAGAATAATCGAACTAGAATTCACTTGCCCGCTTTATGCAGCGGTCTC
>JAILMX010000162.1 GCA_024692205.1 Desulfovibrio sp.
GGCCGTCAAAGGCGGGAATCGGCCGATACTGCGCCTTCGTGAGTTTGGCGCATATCATTCGATTCAGAGCAGTGTCGTCCTCAGCGACCAATATGGAAAACATAACCGCACCTCCTGATTATCCTTCAGCAAGTTTCTACATCGGAAATGTGACGTGAATATGACCTGAGCGCAAGCAGACGGGGCCGTTTGAAACGCGCAGTGCGATTTCAATTCGGCGCGCCGATCAGCGGACGAGCAGGATGATGCCCGTGCCTATGCTCACGATGGCGAGGCAGGTCTTGAGCACGGCTGTCGGCAGGTGTCGGCCCGCGCGCACGCCCGCCCACACGCCTATCGCCTGCAGGGCCACGGTCATGAGGGCGAGCGGCCAGTCTATGTAGTCGAGCAGGGCATTGCCCAGGGTGCCCGAAAGGGCGGCGACGACCATGAACGGCTGGGCGGCAGCGACGGTCGCGAAGGGATGGAAGCCCGTGATGATCATGATGGGTATGGAGACGAGCGGTCCGCCCATGCCCGTCAGTCCGGCGAGGTAGCCGGCGAAGCCGCCTATCGCGAGGAGCACGATGAAGCGGACGCGCGGGTTTTCAAGGGCCGTTATCGCGCGCACAGGTTTGAGTATGAGCAGGCCCGAGAGGATGATGAGCACGGCGAGGGATCTGTTGAGCGCCACGGGGCCGAGCACATACTTGGTGAGCGCCCCGAAGAAGGAGAAGACGAGAGCGCCGATGCACTGCGGCACGACGAGGTCGCGCCTGAGGCTGCCGTTGCGCCAGTGCAGATAGGCGCCGTAGAGGCCCGTGAAGACGAAGCTGCAGAGCGCCGTTGCCGAAGCCTGCGCCGGTGTGAGGCCGGCGAACCACTGCAGCGGGGGGATGAGCAGAATGCCGCCCAGGCTCATGCTGCCGGCCGTGAAACCGACCAGCAGGCAGACGAGGACGAGCAAAACGGTCATCATGGGCGGTCATCCTTGTTTACCGGAAAAGGCCGCCTCTGAGGGACGGCCTTTTCCATTATGCTGGGGAAGAAACAGTGAAGGGATCAGTCCACGGAGATGCCGAGCACCTTCGCGGCGTTGCGGAACATGATCTTTTCGCGCACCTCGTCGGAAAGGTCCATGGCGGCGTAGTTGGCGAGGCATTCGCTTTGCTCCACGAAGGGGTGGGCGGAGGCGAAGACGACCTTGTCGGCTATCATGGTCTTCATGGCGCTGATGTAGGTTTCGCACATGGGCGCGGCTTCGTACTCGGAGATGTCCATGTAGACGTTCTTGTTGCGGTAACAGGCGTAGATGGCCTCCTGCACATAGGGATAGCCACCGTGGCTCATGACGATCTTGAGCTCGGGGAAATCGCGGGCGACCACGTCGACATCGCGGGGATCGGTGTAGGTCATCACGGCGCCGGGAACCTGCGGCGGGGGCGCCATGGTGATGAAGACCGGCACGCCGAGCTCGCAGCACTTGGTGTAGAGGGGATAGTAGCGGGCTTCACAGGGGGAGATGTGGGCGAGATAGGGGTCGGTGGCGATGCCTTTCATGCCGTATTCCCTGACGACCTTCTCGACTTCGCGAACGGCGTCCATGCCCTTGTGCGGATCGATGCCCCAGAAGCCGAGGAACATGTCGGGATAGCTGCGGCAGAATTCGAGCACGCTCTTGTTGTTGTCAGGGAAGCCGTAAGTCGTGCGGCAGTCCCGGCCGGTGATGACGGCCTTGACCACGCCGCGGGCCTTCAGGTCGGCAACGATCTGATCAAGCGTCTGCGCCTGCCATTTGTCGAAGCCGCTGGCCTCGCAGCACGTCTTGAACATCGTGCTGTTCTTGATGCCGTTCAGAATGGCCTCGGTGTGGGGCCGGAAACGGAAGTCGATGATCTTCATGCGTTCGTTCTCCATGTCTTGGCGCTTAACGCGCACCGCGTTCTTCGTCGACGATGGCCTGAAGCCGCGGGGCGACGTCTGCGGGAAGTTTTACGTCGCCCATGGGGTATTCACGGGCGAGAAACATGTATTTCTGAGTTCCCAGACGGTGATAGGGCAGCGCTTCGTAGCCCACGGTGCGGCCCTTCAGGAGGCGGCCTATGGAGCGGGCCGTCTCCTCATCGTCATTGAAGCCCGGTATGACGGGCGTGCGCACCGTCACGGGCAGTTCGGGGAAGGTGTCGAGGAGCCTGTTCAGGTTTTCAACGATGCGCTCGTTGGCCTGCCCCGTTCCCTGCTTGTGCCTTTCGCTGTCCGTGTGTTTGATGTCGAAAAGAACATGGTTGAGAAGGGGGGCGGCCTCCTCCAGGTTCTCCCACGGTATGGCGCCGCAGGTTTCGATGGCGGTTTTTATGCGGCGCCGTTTTGCCTCACGCAGGAGCGTCACGGCGAATTCCCTCTGAAAAAGCGGCTCCCCGCCAGAAATGGTCATCCCGCCGCCTGAGCGCGAATAGAAGATCGCGTCCTGGGCCACGACGTCCAGAACCTCGCCGACGGTGCGTTTTTTCCCGTAGGTGATGAGACTCTGCGCCGGGCAGGCGCCTGTGCAGTCCAGGCTTTCGCATGTGGAACAGTGCGTGCAGTCTATGTCGAGCGCGCCGTCCTTGTCGGTGATGGACCGTGAGGGGCAGGCCGGGATGCAGTAGCCGCATTTCGCGGGGCCGAGGCAGCGACCGGGGTTGAAGGCCATCTGGGGCCGTGGTGACTGGGATTCGGGGTTGCTGCACCAGCGGCAGCGCAGGGGGCAGCCCTTGGTGAAGACGACCGTGCGGATGCCGGGCCCGTCATGGACGGAATATTTCTGAATGTTGAAAACCAGTCCGGCGACCTTTCTGTCCTCAAAAGTGCTCATGCCTACCTCGTGCGCAGCGAATTCTCATGGATCGGGGAGGGGGAAAGCCCCCCTCCCCGTTGCTTTACGTTAGATGGTGTCGTGATCGGTGCGGGCGATCAGGTCGTTCTGCAGGTCGGGCGACAGGTCGACGAAGTAGGCGCTGTAACCGGCCACGCGGACGATCAGGTTGCGGTACTTCTGGGGATCCTTCTGGGCGGCCAGGAGGGTCTCCTGATTGAGCACGTTGAACTGCAGATGCCACAGCTTCAGGTCGCACCAGGCGCGGATGAAGTTGACGAGCTTCTCGGTGCCGGCTTCGCCCTCGACGCTCTTGGGCGTGAACTTGATGTTCAGGAGGCGGGCGGCACGGTTGCGCAGGCCGTAGTTCTTCGTCTTGTAGTTGGAGAGCAGGATGGCCGTGGGGCCGTTGATGTCGGCGCCGTGCGAGGCGGAGGAGCCGTCGGACAGCGGGAACCATTCGGTGCGGCCGTTCGGGGTGGCGGAGACCACTTTGCCGAAGGGCACATGCGAGGTGAAGGGCACGTAGCGCACGTCGTTCCAGATGCCCATTTCGGGGCCGTGGACCTTGCCGAATTCGACGCAGATACGGTCGATGTCCTTGCCTATCTGGTCGGCATAGGGATCGTCGTTGCCGTAGCAGGGGCAGTTCTTGACCATCTGCTGGATGGCTTCGTAACCCACCCAGTTGGCGTCCATGGCCTTGAGCAGCTCATCCATGGTGATGCGCTTTTCGTCGAACACGAGCTTCTTGATGGCCGCGAGGGAGTCAATGACGGTGCCGAAGCCCATGAACTCGAAGTAGCCGAAGTTGGCGCCTTCGGGGATGATGCGGGTGTGAAGGTCGAGGCAGTGTTTCATGCACAGGTCATGCAGGGCGGAACCCATGGGCTGGGCGAAGTGCTCTGCGCGGACCTTGGTGACGATGTACTGCTGGATGAAGGTGGCGCGCAGGAAGAGATCCTGCTGGGCGCAGTATGCGTTCCACATGTCGTCCCACGTCTTGAAGGTACGCGGGTCGGGGGTCTTCACGCCGAGCTGCTCGTCACCGTATTTCTTCATTTTGCCCTGGCGCAGGGCCATTTCAAGGGCGGCGGCGAAGTTCGTGTAGGCGCCGCCGGAGGTGTAGGTATCGCGGTTGGGCATGCGGGTCTCGGTGCAGCCGGAAACGGCGTAGTCGAGGGCCTCTTCGAAGGTGCCGCCCTTGGATGCGTACAGGGGGACGACTTCCTCATCATTGCAGAGCTTGGGGAAGCCGGAGCCGTATTTGATGGTCTCGGCCACGTCGTACAGGAATTCGTCGGGTGACAGGGCGTGCACGCGGGCGGCGAGATCGGGGTAGTGCAGGGGGAACTCGCGCTTGGAGCGCAGGAAGAGATGGGTCAATTCGTTGGTGGCGTCCACGCCGTCCTTGGTCTGCCCGCCGATGGTCACGGCCTCCCAGTGGGAATAGCCTTCGTTGAAGGCGCCGCCGCAGGGAGAGATGTACATGTCGATGAACTCGGCCATGCCGACCCACATGCACTCCAGAAGCTCCATGGCGCTCTCTTCGGTGATGACGCCGGCTTCCATGTCCTGCTTGTAGTAGGGGTAGAAGTACTGGTCCATGCGGCCGTTGGAGATGGTCGTGCCGGTCTTCTGCTCAAGGCGGGAGAACATCTGCACGAACCACTGGGACTGCACGGCTTCGTAGAAGTTGGTGGCGGGCTCGGCCGGAACCTTGCGGGCGATGGCGGCCATTTTTTCCAGCTCGGCCTTGCGCTTGGGATCAGCGCACTTCTTCGCGGCCTCGGCGGCGGCGTCGGCATAGCGGTTGGCCCACAGGATGATGGCGTCGGAAACCGTGATCACGGCTTCAAGGAAGGAGCGCTTGTCGACCTGGTCGACGGGGTTGGCCGGATCGAGGGCGTCGATCTTGGCCTGAGCCTCGGCCTTGATGTCGTTGAAGCCGCGTTTGAGCACCTTTTCGTAGTCGTGCACCCACTGGATGGAGGAACGGAAGGAAGAGGTCTCGTTGACCACGAAGCGGGAGATGAGGCCGGCGTCGTCGACGTAGGTCAGCTTGTGCACCCACTCGGGCAGGGCCTTGTTCAGGGCTTCATGGTAGGTCTTGCCTTTCCAGTAGGGGGCGATCTCTTCCATGACGATCTTGGCGTCTTCGGCGGAGATCTTGGCGGGCGACTGTTCGCGGGTGGGCAGGTCGCGCACGGCGATGTCGAGGAAGTCGCCGTCCAGTTCGGGGTAGAGAATGCCGTAGCGGCCTTCCTTGGCACCGCAGCGGCCGAGCAGAAGCTGGCCGTCTTCAACGCCCACGGTGATGTTGGCGGCCACGTTGTACAGGGCCTTGGCCCAGCGCAGCACGAGGGGCTGGCCTTCGGTCTGCTGCATGGAGCGGGTGAAGTAGAGCGCGCGCTCGACGTCGATGAAGGGGGTCTGACCCTCGAATTTTTCGATCAATTTGAACACGCGGGCATGGCTTGCGTAGTACTTGTCTTTTTTGCCCTGGTTCTGGTCGATGATGCGCTGCTCCTGTGGGGAATAGCATTCGCAGGCTTCGGGGTTCAGCATCTCATTGTCGTTCATGGGGGGACTCCTTAAAGGTTTGCCTCCCCGATCTGGCGGGGGGCTTTTTGCGGGGCGTGGCCCGTGGAAAGTCTGTTTTTTGTCCGCCCCTGCGCACCCGCGAAGGGGCGGTTTTTCACATTCCGCCGCCCGCCATTGTTCAACGCGGCGGGCCGGCATGCGTGTGCATTTTTCTTTTTGCACGAGTCGTGCCAGAACGGAAATCGTACCGGGTGTTCGGATTTCAAAAAACAATTTTAAATATCAAAATGTTACGGTGAATATGCAGTGCTTGTTTTTTTGATCTGTCGGGAGGATGCGACGCAAATTTGCGACTTTTGTTACGGAGTCAGGGCGGCATGTCCGCGACTGATGGCGAGGGTATGCATTTCCGCCTCTTGGAAGGGCACCATCGTTAGAGTCGCATTCAGGTTGATTGCTAACATTCTTGAAAAATTGCTTACAGGCATTCCTGTTCTGCGTGCTCCGGATGCATATGGTCCAGAGACAGCCGCTCAAGGCTCTGCGGTCGAGAAAGGTCTGGGGAAGAATGTGAAAAAAACGTTTGCAATGCGTCGCAAAAATAAGACTCTCTTTTGGCCTCTATCCGCATAAAACTCCTTTTCGATGCAGTATTGCGACGCAAAGCAGCGCTGATTGACATCCCTCAGGCGAAAGTGCACATTTTTCTGAACGCATTTCCAAAAAGGATTCTCTGCTTATGCCCGCGCGTGCTTCCGGCGCCCTCGCGAAAAACATCGACCGTATCCTCGACGCCATGCCCGAAGGTGTCTTCATAACGGACACGGCGGGCAAGACGCTCTTTGTCAACAGCATGTATGAGACACTGACCGGCATCAAACGGTCGGATGTTCAGGGCAGGAACGTGCGCAACCTCGTCAGCGCGGGCATCTTCGACCATGCCCTGAACCCCGAGATAGTGCGCACGGGCAGGCCCAAGACCCATGCACAGAAACTCAAGAACGGCAAGCAGCTCGTCCTGTCGGGCTTTCCCGTCTTTGGCGAGGAGGGCGGCGTCCAGCTCGTCGTCACCTTTGTCCGCGACGTCACCATGCTCGCCGAGCTCGGTCGCGAGGTCGACAGCCAGCGACGTCTGATCGATCAGATACACGGCCAGCTCGCCCACATGGCGCAGGAGGGCCTGCAGAAGATGCCGCTTTTCGAAAGTCCGGCCATGGGCGACGTTTTGAAGCGTCTGCGCAGGATAGGCCCGACGGACGCGACCGTGCTCATACTGGGCGAGACGGGCACCGGCAAGGATGTGTACGCGCGCCTCACTCACAGCCTGAGCGAGCGCAGGGACAAGATTTTCCTCAAGGTCGACTGCGGCAGCATCTCCGAGCACCTGACCGAATCCGAGCTTTTCGGCTACCAGCCGGGCGCATTCACGGGCGCCTCCGTCAAGGGCAAGGCCGGCTACTTCGAGATTGCCGACGGCGGCACCATTTTTCTCGACGAGGTGGGCGAGCTGCCTCTTTACATGCAGACGCGCCTGCTGCGCGTTCTTCAGGACGGCGAGATCGTGCGCGTGGGCTCCTGCAACCCGAGGCGCGTCAACGTGCGCGTCATAGCCGCCACGAACCGCGACCTCGCCGCTGACGTGGAATCGGGCGCCTTCCGCCGCGATCTCTATTACAGGCTCAACGTCGCCGCCGTGCACATCCCCCCCCTGCGCGAGCGGACGGACGACATCCCCCTTCTGGCCGGGCTCTTCCTAAAGCAGTACGCGGCCAAGTACAAAAAATCGCTGACATTTTCAGACGCGGCCCTTGAAATCCTCAAGGCCTATGCGTGGCCCGGCAATGTGCGCGAGCTTGAGAACATGGTGCACAGCCTCGTCATCACGCTCAACTGGCCGGTCATCTCCGCCCGCGATCTGCCCCCGACCGTCACGGGCCGGCAGAATCCCTCGCCGTATGACGAGGAGATCATGGCCGCCAGCCGCCCCCTCAAAGCGATCATGGCCGACATTGAACGGGATTTCCTTTTGCGGGCCGTGAAGGCGCACGGTTCGGTGCAGAAGGTGGCGGAGCTTTTTCAGGTGAACCGCAGCACAATCTTCCGCAAGATACAGCACAGCCGCGGCGACGGCGCGGATGCCGCGCCCGCCGACAAGCCCGCGGCAGAGGGTGCGTTATGACGCAGGCGAAGCGCTTTCCCTACGTCGTGAGCGCCTGTCTGGCGGGTCTCGCCTGCCGTTACGACGGCGGCAGCAATGCCTGCCACGCTGTCGTGGCCCTTGTCAGGGCCGGCCTTGCCGTGCCGGCCTGCCCTGAGACGCTCGGCGAGCTGCCTGTGCCGCGCGAACCCTGCGAGCAGCGTGACGGTCGCGTCGTGAGCCGTGACGGCATCGACCGCACGGAGGCTTTCCTGCGCGGCTCGCGAAAGGCTCTCGGCGTGGCCATCGCGCACGGCTGCCGCGCGGCCATTCTCAAGAGCCGTTCCCCCTCCTGCGGCTGCGGGCGCATATACGACGGCACCTTCAGCCGCACGCTCATATCCGGCATGGGCACCTGGGCACGCCTTCTGCAGGAGGCCGGCCTTGAGCTCTATACCGAAGAGAACCTGCCCCCCCTGGAATGAAAAACGCCCCGCAACCGTGAAAGGGCGGGGCGTCAGTCCGTTCGCTGTACCGTCAGCATCGCAACCGGCATCTACTTCTTTTTCATTTCATCCATCACAGGATAGGAGAAATGAATGGTCAGCATGCTGTTCTCGAGCTTTTCCCCTGAGGCGCTCTGCGTGACGTCAATCTGCAGCGTATCCATGGGAACAAGCATGAGCAGCTGGCCCAGCGCTGCGGAGTCGTTAAGCTGATCCTGGGGAATTTTGTTCCCGTCGAACCATTCATAGCTGATTTTTTGCGGAATTTTGGCGCTTGTCAGTTCGCGGAAGCGCTTCTGGAAGGCTTCGGAGCCGCCCAGCTTGACCAGGGTGATGATGTCCAGCGCCTTGCCGTCAATGATCATGCCGAGCAGCTGGAAATTGCGTTCCTTAAGATGGGCGGTCACCCTGTTGAGCAGTTCACGGGAATAGGCTGAATAGAGCGTCACCCCGTTGAGTTTTTCTTCCTTGAAATGGCACTGCGCCGTCCAGGCGAATCCCGCCCACTGCACGCCCTTGAAAAACACATCCTCCTTGAAATCCTCTTTTCCGGGGGCGGCTCCCTCGCGTCCTGCGATCTCCGCCATGGGCGCTCCGTACTCAAAACCCTGAAGCAGCGGCACGGCCGCCGCCGTGCCCTGCAGAAGGAGCATGGCGGCGGCAATGCCGATCAGGAGCTTTGCGGCGGGAAAAGTACGCATGGTTCCTCCGCCTATTTCACGAGCCTGCTGAGAAGGGTCAGTATTTCCGGGAAGGCAAGGAGCAGGCCGACGCCGATGAGCTGGCAGAGAATGTACTGGAACATGCCGGCGTAGATGTCGGTGAGCTTCCAGTGGGGAAGCGCGCCCTTGATGAAATAGGCCGACAGCGCGACTGGCGGCGACAGCCACGAGGTCTGCAGCGTGACGGCGACGAGCATGCAGAACCACAGCTTGTCATAGCCCATGGCTTCCACAACCGGCAGCAGCAGCGGAATGAGGATGAGCACGATGGGGATCCATTCCATGGCCCAGCCCATGAAGAAGATGATCACAAGGATCAGGCAGAGCATGACCATGGGGGCAACGTGCATGCCAAGGAGAAGGTTGGAAAGGTACGTCGCGCCGCCCAGCCGGGAGAAAACGGCCCCGAAGAAGTTGCAGGAGGCGATCATGATCAGGATCATCGCCGACATCTTTGCCGTGGCGAACATGGCCTTGGCA
Organism: Desulfovibrio sp.; assembly: GCA_024692205.1. Classification (GTDB taxonomy): domain Bacteria; phylum Desulfobacterota; class Desulfovibrionia; order Desulfovibrionales; family Desulfovibrionaceae; genus Desulfovibrio. Next base: position 9,223 of record JAILMX010000162.1, read on the forward strand.
AAACTGCGCCATGTGAACTTGCGGTAGGCGATGACCATGACGATGGAGGCGAAGGCGCCGCAGGCGGATGCTTCCGTCGGCGTGGCAAGACCGAACATGATGCTGCCCAGCACGGACAGGATGAGCAGAAGCAGCGGAATGGCGCCGACAAGAAGCTCCCTCACGACTTCACCGGCGGACTTGGGGCGAAGCTCAGGAGGCAGCGGGGGACCGTACTTGGGCCAGATGCAGCACTTTATCAGCGAATAGAGAATGTACAGGCTGGCCAGCAGAAGGCCCGGGGGAACGGCCGCGATGAACAGATCGGTGACGGGCACGCCGACCATGGGCCCGAGCACCACGAGCATGATGCTTGGCGGGATGAGGATGCCCAGGGTTCCGGCGGCGGCGATCGATCCCGCGCCCATGCGCACGTCGTAACGGCCCTTGCGCATGGTGGGTTCGGCCATCACGCAGAGCAGGTTGACGGAGGAGCCCACGATGCCCGTCGCCGCGGCAAAGAGCGTTCCCGTGGAGATGACGGCCATGTACAGGGAGCCGGGGAGCTTGGCGAAGAGTTTCTGGAAGGCTGAGAACAGACGCTCCATGAGGCCGGCGCCCTCGAGCATGTACCCCATGACGAGGAAGAACGGTATGGCCACCATGACGGAGTCGTTCATGACCTGATAGAACTGTACGGTGAGCAGATAGGTGACCAGTTTCCAGCCTATGCCCAGAAATCCGAAAACCACGCCTGCGAACAGCATGGTGTAGGCGATGGGAAAGCCGAAGCAGAAGAGAAGGAACATGCCGGCAAGCGACAGCATGGCAAGCATTTCATTATGTGACATTGCGTTACCCCTTATGCCTCAGGCTTGATTTCAGCGGCGGCTGAAGCGTTGGCATCGGCCTCGGGGCTGTCATGCCACAGGTCAACCTTGGTCTTGAAACGGTACCAGCATTTCAGAAGCTCCGCCAGGCCCTGCGTCATCGTGAGGAAGATATAGATGACGATGGCGCCCTTGGCGGGCCAGATCCACATGCCCCAGCTGCTTTCCGGAGAGGATTCCAGCTTGGAGAAGGACATGGCAAAGTAATCCCAGCCCACATACAGAAAGATGAAGTGCGCGGGATAGAAGAACAGAATGTAATGCACCATGTCGGAAAGCGCTTTTGTGCGCACGGACCAGTTGTGGTAGAAAAAGTCCGTGCGGACATGGCCGCCGTCACGCAGGCAGTAGGGCGAAGCCAGCATGTACATGATGCCGTAGAAGAGCACTGTCAGGTCATTTGCCCATACGGTCGGCTTGTTGAAACCGTAGCGCAGAAAAACTTCGCATATCAGAAAAAGGATCATGGGCACACACAGCCATGACGCGGCCTTGCCAACGAAACCGCTCAACCCATCAAAAAAAGAGATCACTTTTTGAGCGCCGGCTGGCACCTGTGCCATGGCTTCTTCATAGGTGTATCCCATATTTCCTCCAAAAAGCCGGAGGGAGGCACGCTCCCTCCGGCTCAAAGGCAACTCTTATGACACGGTTATGACTACTTCTTGTAGTCGGTGATCAGGCCGTCGTCCATGGCGGTCTTGCCAAGGGTGTAGTACAGGCCGTTGGCGCGCATCTGGAAGGGCACCGTCAGCTTTGCCCAGGCGATCTCGTTCTCCATGACTTCCTTGAAGAAGGCGTCCTTGGCGGCATACCGGGCAAACACGGCGCGGGTGGCCTTCATGAAGGCGTTGTAATACTCGGGCGGGGTCTGGTCGAGGACGACGCCGCCTTCAACAAGCTTCTTGAGGGCTTCGGAATGCAGCTTTATGTTCATGTTGTTCTGATCGACAACACAAAGCTTCAGGCAAAGATCAAGAACAGTGCGGAGGTTTTCAGGCAGCTTGTCGTACCAGGTCTTGTTGATGACAACATCGCCGATGGAAAGGGCCTGATGCAGTCCCTGCAGATAGAGGTGCTTCCAGATCTGGTCGAAGCCCAGAGCGATGTCTTCGGCCGGGGCGATCCATTCGGCGCAGTCAATGACGCCCTTCTGGGCGGCGGGGATGATGTCCGGGCCGGCCATGGAAACGGCGGGCATGCCCATTTCCTTGAAGATTTCAGCAGGCACGCCGGGAGGGCAGCGGAACTTCAGCTTGTTGATTTCTTCAAGGCTCTTGTAGGTCTTGTGGAACCAGCCGAAGGCTTCGGGGCCCATGGGCAGCACGGCGTAGGCCACGATGTCCATCTTGCAGGCTTCCTGATAGTACCTGTTGAGCAGCTTGCCGCCGTCTCCCTCGAAGATCCAAGCCATGACAGAAGCCTGGTCGAGGCCGTAGCCGATGCCGCCGCAGGGGGCGGAGAACAGCGTACCGGCTGGGTTGATGCCGGAGTTGTAGTGGGTCCAGGCCATGCCGCCGTTGACCAGGCCCTGGCTCACGGCGCCGTAGATTTCAAACGGTTTGACAATGGCGCCGGCGGCGAGAAGCTCGACTTCCAGTTCGCCCTTGGACAGCTTTTCCACGTTGGCCTTGAAGCGTTCCAGCGTCCTCATGTAGATGGAGGAGTTGGTCAGAGCGGTCTGGATCTGGAGTTTTTCTTTCGCCATGGCGTTGCCGGCGAAACCCCCGATGACCAGGCACAAGGAAAGGAAGAACACACCAGCTAGTTTACGCATCTCTACTCCTTATCTGGTTAACGTGTTGATGGGCAACAGACAGAATCACAGGGCAGCCCATTTCTCCGCTTGTGATTTTTTACACTAGTCAACAAGTTATCAAAAAACAAACTACGATGCAATACGATTCGCAGTGCCTTTTGCTGACAGCCCAGCCTGCGGAAAAAAGCCACAGGGAACGCGCTTACTGCCTGTACTCTCCGGCGGGGGCGGCGAGGTCAGGCAGCGGGGTGGCGGAGCGCGGATCGTCCTGAGGGGCTGCGTGGGCGCCGCCCGCATCGTAATCCGCGTCATGCAGGTTCTTGCGGGCATCCAGCATGTTTCTGGGTTCGCGCACCATCGAATACAGACCCGCGTTGTTGTTCGTGTACCACAGGCCGTCGTGCTTGAGCATCCACACGCAGCGCGGGGAGTCCGCCCCGGAACTTCTGAGGTTGATCTTCAGAAAACCCTCGCTGTTCCATTTCCGCACCATGTTCAGCGTGAAACTGTCGGGGGACATGCTGTAGTTGTTCTCGGGCGTTGCACCCTTGACGAAGCTGCGGAAGACGAAGTTGTAGTCCGGATCCGTCATGCGTTCCACGAAGGTCGCATTCGTGCGGGACTGTTCAAGTGGTCTTGGCAGATACAAGGAGTAGCGCAGCATCTTCGATGCCTCGTCGCGCGTCGCCGGATTGATGTAGCAGAAGATCGCCTCGAAATGCAGCTTGAGGGCGCCTTCGGGCGTGCGCGCCTCTGTCTGGTAGCGGGCCTTGAATTCCTTGTATGTCTTGGGCAGAGCGGCCCAGGCGTTCCCAAAAGCGAGAAGGACGGCGGAGAGCAAGAGGCAGGCGAGCCCCATCCTGCGGCGCAGGGCGGAAAAGGCCGGTCTTTTCCAAAGAGCGTGAAACAGCATGCTGCCCCTCCTTTCGTGCCGCATGGCACGGGTGAATGATCAGTCGGAATAGATGACGTATCGCAGGGTTTCGGCAAGACGCATGGACGAACTGGGCCTCTGTTTGCTCACGAGCAGAAAGACGTGGGCCTTCATATCCTTGCCGCCGTAAGGAAGCTTGCCCCTGCAGTCGTTGACGGCGCTTCTGTTCTGAAGATACCAGAGGTGCAGTCTTGCCGAGAGGGTGACGGCGTCGTGGCAGTCAAGGTCGTCGCCGTCGAAACAATAGGCTTCCATGCCGCAGATGCCGCAGCGCACCCTGTTGAGCACGGACTGAATCTCCCTGCCGTTCTTGAGCACGATGAATTTGTCTATGGCCTCCGCCAGATTTTTGCCGGAGATGGTGCGCGCGCCTGTTTTGCGCAGTGCGTGCCCGCCGTCGAGCCGGGGGCACTTGGGAACGGGCCTGCTCCTGTCCTTCAGGAGGAACCAGTTGCTCTGCTGGTAGCGCACGTCCTTGTTCTGCGCAGGGCCGGATTGGAAACCGACGTCGTCGGGCGTGAAGGTGAAGAACTCCATGCCGCACGATTCGCATTTCCATTGCGTTACGGGTATCGTGCGCTCATCACCGGAATCCCTGGCCTGCGCGTCCGCCATTGCCAGAAATGTCAGTGCGAGAAATGCCGCGAAGGCCGCAGCGAAGCGTTTCATGCGGGTAAGCCTCCTCGTGATCGTTTCGGGTACTGTCCGTGCCGTTCCCGATTGCCGCGTGGCGAAAAACGCCTGTCCGGCGTTGCGGCCGCAACGCGGCAAGGCGTGCGCCTATGCCGTAAAGACTATGCACGCGGGGAAAATACGTCAAGAAGGGAATCCCTGCCGTTGCGTCAAAAGAAAAACGCCCCGCAGCCGGTACAGGGCGGGGGCAGGCGTCGCCGCCATTGATCTGATGGCCGCCTTTCTTCAGGAGCTGCCGTCGCAATAGGGGAAAAGCCGCCACAACGGCGAAGGGGCGCTGCGTTTGTCCCGGAGAGGCTCGCACAATCCGCACAGGATCGCTTCAACGCGTCGGGCAGAGAGATGCGGATGCTACTCGATCATGTGGCTGGCCACGATTTCCCGGGTGATCTTCCATGCGCGGCTCATGATCGCCGTCTGCTTTTGCGGGCCGACCGGCTCGGGGCCGTTTTCCCCGTCGTGCATGACGACGACATAGGTTTCTCCCGGCTGGTAGGAAAAGCTGATGTCGTCGCCGTACTCCTCTCTGATCCTCGCCTGAAGATGGCGGAGCATGGCCGTATCTTCTCCGCGCGTCACAAGGTTGGTCCAGAATTCGCGCGTCACCCGCTGGAGCACGGCGTCGCGTCTGTGCCGTGCCTGTTCCTTGACGTCCACGCCCGGATTGGACATGAGGGTCATGGCCTGGCGCTGCAAATCCTGGCGGCGTCCCTCGGTGATGCTCTTTCTGTACCGGCTCAGCCCCTCCTGACCGGCGCGGGAATACACCGTCGCCGCCGGCATGTTCGCGTAGGGGCTCTCCACAAAACCGATGAGGTTGAGGCTGTACTTCTGGGCGATCATGGCGGTATCCCTATGTTGTCCCGGACAGGATGGAGGACTGGCCGGAGGCGGCCAGGAGCCTGTCAAGATAGGAGGCGTCACTGGAAGCGTCGCCGGTGGACGTTGTCATGGCCGCATTGTCGGTCCTGGCCTGATCAAAGATGTCGGCCTGCGCCTCGAACATCTGGGCCAGGTTGCCCAGCGACCCGCTCTCGTAGGCATAGCGCCTGTCCAGCGTGCTGACGGCACCCAGTATGCGCTCCACGCTGGCCAAAGCTGTACCCTTGATGGTGACGTTTTCGGTGTCGTCGTCGT
>JAILMX010000191.1 GCA_024692205.1 Desulfovibrio sp.
AAAAGAACGCACCAAAGCCCTTATCCCCTTGCCCAGCTTGGATCTGCTTATTCCGCCCAAGCCCTCTCCTGCTGCCAGGGGGGAAAACCTTGAAGCCCGCGGTAAAGCTCTCATGGATTGCCTGAACAATTTCTCCGTTGAAGGAGAACTTGTCCGCATCACTCCCGGTCCTGTCGTCACCCGTTACGAAGTGCGTCCAGCGCCCGGCATACGCGTCGCCACCATAGTCAAACTCAGCGATGATTTGACACGCGCCCTCAAGGCCTCTGCCATACGCATTCAGGCCCCTGTTCCCGGAACGGATACGGTAGGTATAGAGATACCGAACGAACACCGGGAAACAGTCAATTTCCGCGAGCTTGCCTCATCCGAGGCCTTCCAAAAGGGGTGCGGCCCGCTCACCATGATACTCGGCAAGGATATAACCGGTCGCCCCTACATGGCAGATCTGACGCGAATGCCACACATGCTCGTGGCAGGCGCAACTGGCGCCGGAAAGAGTGTTTGCCTGAACAGTATTTTGGCCAGTTTTCTTTACCGCACTCAGCCGTCCGACCTGCGGCTTCTGCTCGTCGACCCCAAGCGTATAGAAATGGCCGTCTATGCTGATGAACCCCATCTCGTTCACCCAGTCGTCACCGAAATGGAAGATGCGAAAAACGCCCTTGACTGGGCGGTGCATGAAATGGAAGATCGCTTCAAGACGCTTCAGCGCCTAGGTGTGCGCAATATTGACGGCTACAACCAGAAACTGGCGTCCTATCACGGAAGGCTGCCTAATGAGATCGCTGAATTGGAGCCCCTGCCTTATCTCGTCATCGTGATTGACGAACTGGCGGATCTCATGATGACGGTACGGCACGAGGCGGAAGACCGCATCGTGCGCTTGGCTCAACTTGCACGCGCCGCAGGCATTCACATGATTCTCGCGACGCAACGTCCGAGCGTTGATGTCGTGACCGGCCTCATCAAGGCGAACTTTCCGTGCCGGATCTCGTTCCAGGTCACATCCCGCCACGACTCCAGAACCATTCTTGACCAAGAGGGGGCCCAACACCTTCTCGGCAGGGGTGATATGCTCTTCAAGCCGGCAAGCGGCCCTATACAGCGCCTTCATGGCCCCTTCTTGAGCGATGAAGAGGTGCAGGCCGTCGTCCAGCACTGGAAGCATTACCTCACCCCGACCTACAAGGTCGATTTTACCCAATGGAGCCCAGATGCCGGTGACAACAGAGGCGCCACGGACGGATCCGATGCGGACGACTCCCTTTACGGCGATGTCGTGAATTTCGTGACCGAACAGGGCCGTGCCTCAATCTCGCTCATACAGCGACGGTTCAAGATAGGCTTCAATCGTTCAGCCCGTCTTGTGGAGCAGCTGGAGCGCGACGGAATTATCGGTCCCGCCGACGGCAGCAAACCCCGCCTTGTCAAAAAATAACCGCATGGGAGAAAAACACCATGAAACACCCCTTCGCCCTTCTCTTTCTCTCAGGCGCCCTCGCCATCGCCCCTGTCACTGCCCGTTCAGCGGCACTTGAAGACATGATACGTTCGAACTACGCACAGATGCAGACTTTCAGCGCGGAGTTCGACCAGACGCTCATCCATAAGGAAAGCGGTTCTGTCGAAAAACGCCATGGGAAATTGCTGTTCAAGAAACCCCTTCGCATCCGTTGGCAGACGCAAAAACCCCATGAGGAACTTTTGATCGTGACGGATTCGGATATATGGAACTATCTGCCCGATGAAAAAATTGCTTATCGCTACCAGACGACTATCATCAAGGGGTCCAGCAGCATTATCCAGGTCATTACCGGCCAAGCGGTCCTGACCAAGGACTTTGACGTGAAGATGGCCGGTTTGGAAAACGGTATGCAGAAGCTTTTGCTCTACCCAAAGGAACCTTCAACGCAGCTAGTCGAAGCCCAGATCTGGGTCGAACCCGGTACGGGCTACATACGCAGGGGAAGAAGCGTGGATTTCTACGGCAACACCAACGAGATTTCCTTCACCAAATTCTCTCCGAACGCAGAATTGAGGGATGGCGATCTGCGCTTTACTCCCCCCAAAGGCACGGAAGTCGAAGACAGGCGGAAGGATATGGAAAAAGCCCTCTTCAACTGAATGGGCTCAGGCACACCGCCGTAAAAGCCTTCAGCGATACTGCCGGTAATAGCGGGGCAATGGTGGCGGCGGCTACAAGAATTATCAGCGAACTGCGCGCTCAGTTCGGAGAAGAAGATGTGATTCCAATGCCCTGTGCAGCCGCAGGCCGCCAGCAATGAAACAGACATCGCTTGGAATCCGGGCGATACGATGATGCAACAAGAGGGAGCCTTTTATGAAACGGGTACTCGCAGGAGATTCGCTGGCGGTTGGCCTAGCCGCTCCATTACGGCGAATCTGGCCGCAGATCATCTGCGTTGCGCAGGATGGCCGTCAAGCATGGGAGGAACAGCATATCCCAACTAACGCCTCGCTGGTCATGATTTCCTTGGGAACCAACGATGCGGATGCAAGAGCCCCTGAAGACTGGGAGCATGAATACGCCGAACGCCTGAACGCTATAATGCGGGAGGCTGGCACGGCTCGTTTTGTCTGGCTGCTTCCACCGCCCATGGGAGATCCCAGTCTGGAATTCTTAGTGGAGCAGCGCCGGGCTGTCATCCAAAAAGCGGCGTCACGCGCGGGGGCCCTGCTCTTTCCACCTTGGCCAGGCCCCGACTATCAGGAATCCATGGACGGCTGGCAGATACGGGAATGCGACGGAGTACACTGCACGGCAATCGGCTATTCCCTGTGGGCCGTCGCCATCGCGAAGGCTGTGGACGGATAGCCAAGACGACCGGTGTGTCATTTTTCCTTCAACCGCGAGCATAATGCTTCAAATGCCTGTCTGGAACCTTGGTTCGCGAATGTAAACTCCTGGCATTTGGAACGGTCTCCCTTCCAGTATAAGAACAGCCATGGCCCCGAATCTCCGCATTCGGTATGCTCAACACGATTCTTGACCGTTCCGCCTTTCAGGGTGGCAAAGAACTCGGCCCACTCTTGCCCGCTCAATTGCCTGCTGCCTGAAATGGTTACGTCCTTTTCCGTCAGGGGCCATCTGTTTCCCTCGCGTTTCTCGTGATAAAAAGTGGGTTCCCCCTCCCTCACGTAAAAACGATAGCGCTGAAACTCAGGCGGATGAGTCGAGGTCGAATAGGTGTAATAGAACTCCGTGACGTCTCCGATGCTGATGTCTGTCCCGACAGTCATGTTCCTTCCAAAAGTATTCATCGGGCTAACCCCAAGGATAATGACCGCAGCAGCAAGACAACAAAAGAGATCCCTAATTTTGTTTCAGGGCATGCAGTTATTGAGCCTCAACCAAGGAACCAAGGATGGCCTTCATCGTCTCGGTGTCACGGCCAGCCATGGTGACGGCAAGAAACTTGTCCTCACTGACCATGCACATTATCGCCATCAGAACCCCCTTTTCTGGTTCGGCATATATGATTGACTGGGAGTCATCTTCCTTCTCGATCTTGAGCACCTTATAGGGTAGTTTCTTCGCGATTTCAGCTGCAAAATCAGCGGCACTTTTCCCGGCGGCCTTTTGTACCTGAATGCTTACCGAAGAGGTTTCATCCTGCGAGTTAATCTGGCACCCGCCCTGGTTCGGCGTTGCCGTCCAGCCGGCAGGCACATCCACCTTGAAGCGGGCGAAGTCCGGGCCGAAGATCTGAGACGCCGCAGAAGCATGGACGGCGAAAGTCATACAGCATATAAAAAAAAGTACTGTGAAATAATTTTTCATTTTTGTTCCTCCCATAAAATTCAAGAAAAAACTCTTCAATGACTATTATTACAAGCCTGCAAATGTGTACGATCTCCCGGCAGCCAAGTTCATCTCGTGGTCACGAAATTTTTCGGGCACGTATTGCAGGGCACTACCGGTCTGTTTTACAGCCGCTAAACACATCTCACGATCACGGTATTTTTCTGGAACATATTGCAGGGCATTTCCATTTTGTTTTACGGCTTCAAAGCATATCTCGTGATCACGTAGCTTTATAGGAACGTCTTGCAGCCCTATGTCTTCCATACGAATCTTGTCAATATATTCTTCTCTGCTCTTGAAATAAATATCAAAGAACTCGGCATCATTTTTATCTATAGCATTTTTGGGAACAAACTGAAAATTTCCAAAGTCTTCGCGCACAGCTGCAATACAAAGTTCTCGCAAATCGCTTTTTTCTATATGTATCTGTTCCATATCAACATCTTCCTTATATATTATTAGGGCATAATCTTTTAATAAAATGCCCATAATTACGAGCGTGTTAGTTGTTTTCCGTCTTCATTCGTTCGCCGCAGTTCAACTCGGTGATTTCCGCGAAGCGCGTGCCGGCGGTCAACAATGATAAGGAACCCCATTAGGCTCACTTGATTGGGCCAAACGAATCTAAGCTGTTTGCTTATGGTCTTGCACTTTGAGTGTGAATTCGCCCAATTTCTTCAGGCTGTTAGAGGTGGTCCCGTTTGTTAAACAGCCCCCGACGCTTTTGTAACTTGGGTGCGGCGGGCAAGAATGGCCAAAACAGTAGCTCGTCGGAGCCTGCCGCCACATCTTCTCATGCAGCCTGTGTCAACTGACCTCCATACGCCATATCAGGTGTCAGATCCCTATGGCGGCTATGCGGGGCGGCGTTCATTGTAGAACGCAATCCATTCGCTGATACGCTGACGGGCCTCTGTGCCATTTTCAAACGCATGAAGATAAATGCATCCGTACTTCAGTGAACGCCAGAGTCTTTCAACTATGACATTGTCAAGCCAGCGACCACGGCCATCCATGGAAATACGAATTAATCGTGATCCCAGCCTTTTGGTAAATGTCGTACTGGTGAATTGGCTTCCTTGATCCGTATTGAATATCTCCGGTGTTCCATGCTTCGTCAATGCCTCTTCCATGGCATCTGTGCGGAAATCTACGTCCATTGGGCTACGCGCGAAAAAGAGGCAATGTCAACGAGAAATTCGGAGGGATAGGCGACGGTTTAGGAAAGTTTTTTCAATAAAAAGTGACATTATAAGTCTTGACGACACCTCCTGAGTCATATATAATAATAAATTTGAAAAGAAATATAAAAGAGGTGATTGCATCATGCGCCAGAGAATTACAGCGTTTCTCGTCTTCGCCGCCTGCATCGCAGGCACGGCTTACTCGTCATGGGAGCACACACTCGCGTTGCCGGGCAGTTTCTAAGAACCAACTTTTTTCAATAAAAAGTGGAGAGCCGGCAGCCATACACGGCTCTCCTGACACGAAAGGTGTGATTTTTCAATTAGTTTCCTGATACCTGAAACTGCCAGGAATGGCAAGTACCCTACTCCGAAGCCGCGGTCTCTTGCGGCGGGGTTCTCTTTGGCGTCGTTGCCGAAAAACGTATGACCTATCGCATAAACGGCAAGGAAGTCGCATACCTTCGCAAAGGCAAGGGATAAAGACCACGTCGAAATCGTTGAGGCGAAAGGCAATCTCATCGGTTCCGCAGTCTACACATCCCATGACTGGAATTATATCGACAAGTACGGATACCCTGTCAGAACTGTCGAAAGCATACCACCATCCAACAAATTTAACGTTCTGAGAGCCAGTTACAGGGACTGGCTTGGCAACGTCACCGACTACGCACGGGAAGAAGGTTGTTTCCGCTTGAACTTCCTCGACGCCAATCACAATGTCATAGGCGCGGAAGTCGGCTCGAACGCCCTGCTGCTGCGACCGATAACACTGGAAATTTGGCTGCGGATGCTGTTCTCCTGCCAGCGTACCTTGACCTCCTCAAGTCGGAATGCAGCCACGTTCATCACGATGATTACCTCATAGGAGCGCCGATATCGGAAATCCTGTGGCCATGATTTCCCCATCAGATAGTGAAGGAGGCAGCTATCGCCATGAAGCCTCTTTTCTGACAGTTCATCGAACCTCTATGTCCACAAAACGCCAGGCATCGACATCAAAAAGGCCTTTCGTGCTGACTTTTATCGAAGGGATAACGCACAGGGACATGAAAGCAAGCGTGATCACGGGATCCACGTCCTTGCTAACCGAAAGCTCTGCTGCAGCGGCATTGACGGTTTCGTTCAGTCGAGCTACCTCGACCGCGTCCTCCGGACTCATAAGGCCACCCACGGGCAAAGGCAGTCGCGCAATCGTCCGGCCGTCGCGCAAAAGGGCGATGCCGCCGTTCATGGCACAGACCTCGCGCACGGCGGCAATCATATCTTCATCGTTGCTGCCCGCAACCACGATGTTGTGCGAGTCATGGGAGATGCTCGTCGCGATTGCCCCGCCCAGCGTCGTCCCCTCCTTGGCGTAGCCGGCCAAGATGCCGAGGCCGACGTGCCCATGCCCTTTGTGCCGTTCTACAACGGCAATCTTGCACAGGCCAGGGTTCAGTTCCGAGGAAAAATCCCCCTCTGCGGTTGTGTCGATATCCATAACCCGCTTTTCCGTATTAAGCGAACCAGGATGGATTACGATGACACGAGCTCGCCGAGACTGAAGCGGAATCCGTAACTGTTCCTCCGAAAAATCTTTTACATGCAGCCTTGAACAAAGCGTTTCCGGCAGAGGCCCCCGAGGCAGATCCTCAAGAAGGCGTCCCCGTTCCGCAATTTTTTTCCCATCGCACCAAACTGCGGCCACATGGAAATCTCTGAGATCATCGACCAGGCAAAAATCAGCGCTATATCCTGGTGCGATTGCGCCGACCCTATTGAACCCGTATGCCTGGGCGGGGTTTAACGTAGCCATGGAGACGGCCATCGGCGCTGGAATCCCCAGAGCCACGGCACGCGCCACCACGTGGTTGATATGGCCGTGCCGTAGAATATCTCCTGCGTGCATGTCGTCGGTGCACAGGCAGCAGCGCCGTATATTGCCAGGAGTCACTCCCGGCAGGAGGCTCTCAAGAGAGCTTGCCGCTGACCCGTGGCGGATAAAGACATACAGCCCAGCAGCTATCTTGGCCCGCAGTCCTTCCGGCGTGCTACACTCGTGGTCGTTGCCTACGCCGCAACCAGAGTACGCTGCGAGCTGCCTCGCCCGTAGCGTTGGACAGTGTCCGTCAACAACCAACCCTTTCCCAACGGCAGCTTTAATCTTGGCGAGCAATCCGACGTCGCAGGCCATAACCCCCGGACAATTCATGACCTCCCCTAACGAACAGACGCAGGGATCATCCATAAAAGGCAGTAGATCGTCCGCCGTCAGCGTCGCCCCCGCATCTTCAAAGGGCGTGCATGGAACGCATGATGGCAGGGCAATATGCATGTGCATCGGCATCCGCCTGCTGGCGTCCAGCATGTAGCGCAAACCCTCGATACCGGCAACATTGGCGATTTCGTGGGGATCAGCTATAACCCGTGTCGTGCCGAAAGGAAGAACAGCTGCCGCGAATCGGTCCGGCGTCAGCATGGTAGATTCAATATGGATATGGGCGTCTGTCAGGCCAGGGGTGAGGAATCTGCCGCCGCCGTCAACAACCTCGCGGGCGCAGATATCGTCATGGGCTCCGCCAGGAAGAACGGCAAGGACAACGCCCCCTCCCGCCAATACAGTTGCATTGCGGGTGACGTCACAATTTAGCACATCGACAACGTGCACATGGGTGATGGCTAGGTCGCATGCTTCCTCTCCGAGCGTCATACGTATCCGGTGTGAGATCGCATCAATCATATCACCATATCCTCCGAAGTGTCGGAACAAAGATCTCTCGACGATCCATGAAAACGCGACGAGGTATTTGCGCGTAATATACTGAAATAACTAAATATATACAAACTCTAAACAAAGAATTCTGGCTAAAAAGGGAGTTAGAAGTGGCCCGTTTGTTAAACACCCGACGCATTTATAGCTCGGGTGCGGCGGGCAGGATTCCCTTTCCTCCTCTCTGGGGGCGGCGTAAGCTAGGCTGACGTATGTGGGGGACATGATTCCAGACCCCATAGTGGAAAAAGTGGCGCGGAATGCGCCGCTTCCATTTCGAACGTACTGGAGCTGGACGCGAGAGCGGATACCGTGCGCAGAAGTTTCGAGCGAACGATTCGGCATCATTCTCCTCCGTCCCCCACTGCCGCATGAGGTAGTCCGGCAGATAAGGGTTCGCCTGGGCAAGGTGTCGTATCTCGTGGACAAGGGTAACGGCTATGTCGTCCATGACGGACTCGCGGACGTCGCAGACGGAGAAGTGCGCCTCGACGTTGACGAGGACGAGGCCGTAATCGGAGAGCGCGATGCCAAGCTCGCCCTCTTCAGGCATGTCCGCACAGGACGGGAGCCCGAAGAACTCGTCGAACCCGTCGATTTCAGAGGGTGGAGCGTCATTGCTTCCGCAGAAGACTATCGCCCGCAGTGACATAACCATCCATTTCGAAACGCATTCCGTAAGCCATTCGGCGAAGAGGTTCTCGTTGATTCTGAAAGGTTCGGCCTCCGAAAGGACGACCATCCTTTCCTCTATCCATTCCAAGTCGATGAGCGCAGGGTTGGCGATGCGGTAGCGGGACCTGTCGCTGTTCCTGCAATCGTCGACGAGGATTCCGCCGTCCATCTCGATAAATCCGACGTAGCCGTCCTCGCCTGGCATGAGATTCCACGATGCGGAGAGCTCCGCATCTGTGCGAATGCAGGAGAGCATCCTTCCATAGAGTATTCTGCTCGCGCCGTCAGGCGCGCGGTGGGCGGTTCGTCTCATGAGCGAATACTAGCAGAAAATGGTATCCTTCGCAAGAAAAGGCTCTATTTTTGCTGAGATATTAAGCGATTAGATTGTCAGAACTGCACAAAGTTGCTCACCATCTCCTGTTCCAAATCCTGTTTCCCCCAATTCCAGAAGACCACGATCCTTAGAGGAATGAACAGCTGGATTATGGAGTGCGTCTTTGTTCAGATTGAGAATGAAAGGCGGGTGAGTACCAGCAATACCTATCAGAACAGACGAATATGCAAAAAAATATAGCGGTCGGCTAGGGTCTCTGCGGAAATATCCAAGGATATTCGGCGAAGATCAGTAGCTGGAAGACATGAAAGCCACTCTCCAGCCTGTTCAGCCACGCCTATCCACTCAGTAAGAGGAATATACAGGGTTGCCGGACAGATCGAGTACAGGTAAAGACAGCCGTTCGCCAACACAAGGGGGAAAAGTCCGCAGGCAAAAGGACGGGATGCACGCGGCAAGCGGCATCCGTTCGTTGAAAGCGCCTTGCAACCGCGTCTATCAAGGCAGGCCGTCTCTGGGTCAAGCAAATAAAAATCATCCTCAAGCCCGGGGTGAAGCTGCGACGGCAAAAGCGCCATGGGGAAAGGTTCTTCTTCGTCCTGAGGACCGCAGCAATGCTGACAAACTGCGCAAAAGGAATTATCCAGCCACTCCCCTTGCCAAACGACACGCTTTACGCTTTTCTCAAAAATGCTACGCCATAGATCGATATATTTATAATAGATTTTCATCTTCATATCTCTCTGTTTTTATTCTTCTTATTAAAAAATGTCCTCGCCAGAACAAATTTACTTCCAAAATGTAAAAAAATCTTGCGCTTTGACGGGTTCTTGCTTAAAAAAAACAAATTGGTTCCAAAAACAATTTTGCCATGATTAGGAGATGTGCATATGGCTACCTATGTCGAGCGCGTCGTTGAATCACTGAAAAAACGCTATCCCGAACAACCCGAATTTCTGCAGGCCGTCCAGGAAGTTCTCCAAAGCCTCCAACCAGCCTTGGACAAGAACCCCAAATACGAACAATTCAAGATTCTTGAACGTATCGTCGAACCTGAACGCACCATCAAGTTCCGCGTTGACTGGGTCGACGACAAGGGTGAAATCCAAGTGAACACAGGGTATCGCGTTCAGTTCAACTCCGCAATCGGCCCCTTCAAAGGCGGCCTTCGCCTGCATCCCAGCGTTAATATCAGCATTCTTAAATTCCTCGGCTTCGAGCAGATTTTCAAGAACTCCCTCACGACCCTCCCCATCGGCGGAGCAAAAGGTGGCTCTGATTTTGACCCCAAGGGCAAATCAGACATGGAAATCATGCGTTTCTGCCAAGCCTTCATGACAGAGCTTTTCCGCTACATCGGCCCCACGGTCGACGTTCCCGCCGGCGACATCGGCACCGGCGCCCGCGAAATCGGCTATCTCTTCGGCAAATACAAGCAGCTTACCCGCAATTTCGATGGAACGCTTACCGGCAAGAACCTTCTCTTCGGCGGGTCACTCGCCCGTACGGAAGCCACGGGATACGGCGTCGTTTATTTTGCGCAGAACATGATGGACGCCCGCAAAGACAGCCTCGCCGGAAAGACCTGCGTGGTCTCCGGCGCCGGCAACGTCGCCACTTATTGCTGTCAGAAATTGCACCAGATCGGCGCCAAGCCCGTGACGGTTTCCGATTCCCGTGGCATGATCTACGACCCCAATGGTATCGACGTAAAGGTATTGAAGCAGGTAAAGGAAATAGAAAGGGCATCCCTCACTCGCTATGCAGAACTCGTGTCCTCTGCAAAATACACACCCGCCAGCAGCTACCCAAAGGACCGCCATGCGGTTTGGGATGTGCCCTGCTTCGCCGCCTTCCCCTGCGCGACGCAGAACGAACTCAATCTCGCCGATGCGAAGGCACTCCTGGCAAATGGCTGCAAGTGCGTCGCAGAAGGCGCCAACATGCCCTCCACGCTTGAAGCCGTTCATGCGTTCCTTGAAGCCGGCATCGCCTACGGCCCGGCCAAAGCCGCGAACGCCGGCGGTGTCGCTACAAGCCAGCTTGAAATTGAACAGAACGCCGGCATGACCGCTTGGAGCTTTGAGACCGTCGACGGCCGCCTCAAGGAAATCATGAAGGCGATCCATGACAACGCCGCAGCCACAGCTGCCGAGTTCGGCCAGCCGAACAATCTTGTTATGGGCGCGAACATCGCCGGATTCCGTAAAGTCGCCGATGCCATGATAGCCGAGGGCGTCTGCTAACATACGACTCTCATCCTTTGTCGGGCCGTCGGCATGCGCTGGCGGCCCTTTTTTCGCGCTTTCAGCCCATCCGATCACCGACATCGACAGCTGGACAATTTTTCCGCTCATGGATAACATAAGTAGCTATATTCTTTTTTTCAAATTTGCCAATGCGTCTTCGCATAGGTTCGGTATCTATCATGGAAAAAATCTTATTTGAAATTGTCGTGCTTTTTCTCCTCTCGATACTGGTCACTCTTGTCTGCAACCGTCTGAAACTACCCTCGACAGTCGGTTTTCTCCTGACAGGCGTCTTTTTCGGCCCGAATGCCTGTGGACTTGTCTCAGATCAGCACGCGGTAAGTGAGATCGCCGAGCTCGGTGTCGCCATGCTGATGTTCACCATCGGCATGGAGCTTTCTGGAGAGTCGTTGAACAGGTTGAAACGTCCTGTTTTCCTCGGTGGGACGCTCCAAATAGGCATGACGATACTCGCTGTCTTGCTCTGGATGCTGGCGGTTGATGAGCATACGTCATGGCAGGAAGGAATCCTCTGGGGATGCCTGGTCGCCCTCTCCTCGTCGGCCATAGTTCTCCAGCTCATTCAGAAAAGGGGAGAAAGCGAAACACCCTACGGCAGACTTTCCCTCGCCATACTGGTTTTCCAGGACATCATGGCTGCGCCGATGCTCATATGCGTTCCCCTGCTCGCCGGGGCGGTCAGTCTCTCGTGGCAGTCCGCACTCTTTTCCACCGGCAAGATTGTCCTGATTCTCGGCGCGGTGCTCATCGCGGCCCGCCTGTGGCTTGACCGCCTCATGGAAGCCGTATTGAAGACAAGGGCTAGGGAAGTTCTGCTCATGACGACACTCGGCCTCTGCATGGGCATGGCAACACTGACGAACTGGCTCGGACTCTCGCTCTCTCTGGGAGCCTTCCTGGCAGGCCTTCTGCTTGCGCGTTCCCCCTACAGCATGAGCGTCATATCCGGCGTTCTGCCGTATAAGGACGTCTTCATCAGTCTCTTCTTTATTTCCGTCGGAATGCTGCTCGACATCCGTTTCTTGTTCGGCCATCTGGGAATGATCCTGACGAGCACAGCGTTTTTCATCATATTCAAGTCCATCGTAACCTTGCCGGCGGTTCTCATCCAAGGCTATCCCATGAAAATTGCCGTCCTCACATCACTCTCTCTCGCGCAGGTCGGTGAATTCGCCTTCGTCATCGCGGAAAAAGGCCTGAAGATGAATCTTTTCTCTGCGGACGACCATCAAATCTTCCTTGCCGTCAGCGTCATAACCATGATGCTGACACCCGCTCTCATCGCCATGTCCCCCAAAATTGCGGCAATGATTCCCAATAAGAAGGAACTGAGTGAAAAGGAAACGTCAGGCGAAGCGCATAAAGCGATGGAGGGGCACCTCATCATCATCGGCTTTGGCATAAGCGGCAAGCATCTTGCCTACGCAGCAAAAAAATCAGGCATCCAGTATCAGATTCTTGAGATGAACCCTGAGACTGTCTCCCAATACCGCGGGCGTGAACCCATTATGCACGGAGATGCCTCTGCGCCTGTCGTCTTGGAGCATCTTGGCATAGACAAGGCCCGAGTTATGGCCATTGTCATATCTGACCCGAGCGCCGTGCGCAGGATCACGGAAGAAGCCCACAAGATGAACCCTAATCTGCACATAGTCGCCAGAACTCGTTTCGTGACGGAAATCGCACCGCTCAGGCACGCAGGTGCATCCGTGGTCGTCTCCGAGGAATTCGAATCCTCCATCGAAGTCTTCAGCAGTGTGCTCACGCAATATCTCGTCCCTAGGCAGGACATCGACGTCGTCGCCTCCCATATCCGTGAGCGGAACTACCGTATGCTGCGCAGAGCCACAAGCCATGCAGGCACCATGGAAGGTCTCGTAACCCGTCTGCCCGACATGAACATGCAGGCCCTTCGGCTTGAAGCTGAATCGCCGCTCTGTGGGCTTTCTCTTGCGCAAAGCCAGTTGAGGGCGAAATACGGCGTCAATGTTGTCGGCATTCAGCGAGGGGAAGAGTTCATTGCGTCGTTTGGCCCTACTTTTGCGTTGAACGCTGGGGATGTGGTCTATATCTTCGCCCAGACGGCAAAGCTCTTCGCCGTTATGCCGGTTTTTTCAGGGGCGCCTTCTGAACTGCAAACAACCACGGCCTGACTCTGCATTAAGAACATTGCCAAACGTACTTGTGCGTCTTTATGCGAGAGATGCTTCTCAAAACCAACCGGAGAAAAGGCATGGAAAAATGCTCGTCTGAGGATACCATTTTCGCTTGCAAAATGTGCGGACACTGCTGCAGGGGGGCGGGCGGAATCGTCGTAAGTCCTTCGGATCTTGAAAGACTTTCCGCCTTTCTTCAACTTTCCCATGAAGAAGTTATCAATCGCTACGGGGAGTATTCGGGGAAAAAGCTCAAGATAAGGATGGGCGATGACGATTATTGCATCTTTTTCAAAGCAGGCCTGGGGTGTACCGTGCACCCTGGCAAACCATCTATCTGCCGCGCATGGCCTTTCTTCAGGGGCAATTTGATCGACCCGGAAAGTCTCGAAATGGCAAAGGACTTCTGCCCCGGCATTCAACAGGATGTGCGGCATGAAGAATTCGCCCAAGTGGGCTTGGCCTACCTCAAACGGGAAAAACTTCTTGCGAACGATCCGTCCCGTGAAGCGAACGCCCTTATCATGGATGAGGTGTGACCGGCATGCGGCGTTCCCCCCGAAAGCTCTCCCTCCAACAGTGCTGTGAGATACTCGAAATTGAGAAAGACGCGGATCATGAAACTGTCAAACACGCCTATAGACGACGGGCTTTTGAGCTGCACCCAGATCTGCACCCGGACTCCCCCAACGCAAGCCAGCGTTTCCAACTGCTGAACGAGGCCTATGTCGCACTAACGGCCATGCTTTCCGCAAAGGCAGCACATGGCAATGGCGCGGCTACCGCTGAAGGAGAAGCAGACAAGAGCGCCCGCCAAGGCGCAAGCCCGACTAAGAATGACGCGCAGGAACAAAATGACTCTTCAGAATGCACGTCCGGACAAACGTCACGGCATAACGACAAGCCTACAGCAGGAACGAAAGACAATACGTCTAAAAAGACTGCGGCTAGGAAGCAAAACGAGAAACAGTCTCCCTCATCACAGAAAGAACAGAACGCCTATGCCGAACAGGATGTCTTGCGTGATCTCCTCAACGATCCCTTCGCCCGTCGCGTTTTCGAAGACATCTACAGAGAACTGAACCATCAACAGTCGCAGCAACGAGCAACGCCCCCCCATTCTGCAAAGCACGCTGCCGCCGAGCACAGGCAACCGAATCCGCACGCTGCCGGCAAAAAGCATGAGACGACGAAGTTGCATCAGGGCAATATCGCTTGGGGCACCCCGAAATGGAGCAAGGAGATGAATAAAGGGGTCGGCAATATCGTCAAAGGATGGCTCAAAAGACAGATTGATGAGGAACAGTGCCTTTCATTCCCCGCTGCAAACCTGTTACCCGGAAAAAAGCTCCGACTTCAAATTCGCCAAGGGATATCGAACGAGATTCGCACAGTCGAGATAACGCTTCCCAAAGATTTCGTTCCGGGTAAACCTATCCGGCTCAAGGGATTGGGCAAAAAAATAGGACCGTGGCAAGGGGATCTTTACCTTACCATAGAAGCGGGTGAATAGGAAAAAGAGGGGGAGTCAATCGTCCGCGCTGACGGCGGAAAAGGAATACCTATTTTCGGATTTGCCAACATGATAATAAAGGCGTTCCGTAATGCGGTTTTCCGCATCGAACATGATGACAGTCGGGCTTCTCTCGACCAGAAACGAAGGTTCGATATATTCTGATGCCGTGATGATGAGCTCATCGCCCTTCTGGCACGTACGCGCCGCCGCGCCGTTCAAAATGCAACAGCCAGAACCAGGTTCCCCGTAGATGACGTACGTCGAAATCCGTTGGCCGTTGTTTTTATTCCATACATTAACGAATTCCAAGGGATAAATGCCGGCTACAACGCAGTGCTCGGGGTCAAGTGTGATTGAGCCGTGGTAGTTCAGGTCACAGTCGGTCACATGCAGACCGTGCAGCTTTGCGCGAAGAATCTGTATCATGAAGAGAATTCAGCCTAATACGAACGAATGTATTCATCTAAGTTGTCAGCGGAACAACTGCGGCTGACCCAAAAAGCGGACGCCCATACCATCAGTGCGGTGGCCTGCGTGTCATTCAGGGTTTTCAATTTGGATTCAAGGCTGGAACGGCTTGCACCATTGCGGGTATGCGCCTGATTGGTGTCACAGGCATCGTTAACGCGTAGAAGCAGATAGGAAAGACGGGAATTATCGGGCATCAGCTTCATGTCTTTGTGCGCCTCGACGATGGTCTTCAGTTCAGCAGTTGTGAATAACTGCTTGATGATTGTTATCGCCCGGAAAAAGGTGTCAACGGCCCAAGGAAGTATGAACTCTGCGCCGGCGCTTTTCGTGCGAAAATAATCTTTCAGCCAACGTTCCTGATTTTCATTGATGCGTGCTGCGACCTGCGGCATGAAAGCCCCCGATTCTCAAAACCTGACGTAGGTGAGTACTTTTTTTCTTTTAGCCGATTATGAAGAAATTTTCAAGAGAGGATCTAGACAGGCTTTTTTCGGTGGGATTGCTTTCCTCATGAACGAAAGAAATCAAAGATTTTTCCTATACTTCTGAAGAAAATAGCGCTATGAATAAACCATACGATTCGAAGGAGGCTATCATGGAAAGTCTTCCCATCCACCGTGCAATAATAAGCGTGACGGACAAAAGCGGTCTGAAAGAATTCGCAACCTTTCTGATTTCTCATAACGTCGAAATTGTCTCGACCGGAGGAACCCAAAAAGTTCTCGAAACGGCGGGGCTACCGGTTACCGCGGTCAGCGCAGTAACCGGTTTCCCCGAAATCTTGGGTGGTCGCGTCAAGACCCTGCATCCTTTCATTCACGGCGGCATTCTCGCCAACAAGGATGATCCTTCGCACATGCAAACTCTCCACGATAAAGGCATAAAACCCTTCGACCTCGTCTGCGTCAATCTGTATGATTTCGCAGGCGCCGTAGCAAGGCAACTTTCCTACGAACAGGCCGTTGAAGAAATTGACATCGGCGGTCCTTGCATGTTGCGCGCCGCTGCGAAAAACTATCACAGCATGCTCGTCTTGCCCTCTCCCGAATGGTATGCGCCAGCTATGGAAGAAATGCGGGCACACGACATGTCTGTGAGTCTTCAATTTCGTCAGATGATGGCCTCCCGCGCCTTTGAAGCAACCTCCCGCTATGATGCTCTGATCACCTCGTACCTGCGTCCGTAGTCTCAGGAGACAGCCATACCCAAGGCAGAGGGCAATCTTCAAGGGCTGAAACCAAGTCAGCTCACCGCCGTAAACAGGCTTTTCAAGAGACGTTTTCCAGCTGAAATCGCCTATTCCGCAGAGCAGGCTCATGAATTGAGCCTGCTTACGCGTTCTCTGGGGCGTCAACTAGCTCTACTTATTGACAGAAAAGGCCGTGTAGTACTGGTGCTCGTTGGCAATTCCGACAGGATATTCATCCCGGAATTGCCGAAAACGCGTTTCGCCCAAAATCGCCTACGCGGATTGCGGATTCTCCATACCCATCTCTCCGATACAGGCCTTGACCAAGAAGACCTGATGGACATGCTTTTTCTCCGCCTTGACGCTATGATAGCGCTCACTGTCGGCCAGGGAGGACAGCCACTGCATTGGCAGTACGCCTACCTTCTTCCGAAAAAGACCGGGGACAAGCCCTATTTTCTGAGCCGATTCGTGCCGTGGGAACAATCCGAAATGAATTTCGCGCGGCAGGCGCAGGAGATTGAGGTTGATGCCGACGGCACCAATGGGGAGGCGACGACAAGCAACGCTGAATCCACAAGAGCCCTTCTCGTTTCCGTTGACAATAGTCCGAAAACGGAACAGGAACAGAACCTCTCGGAACTTGCCGAACTTGCCAACACAGCTGGTATCGTAGTCGTGGGTACGCTCATCCAACG
This sequence comes from Desulfovibrio sp., assembly GCA_024692205.1. Classification (GTDB taxonomy): domain Bacteria; phylum Desulfobacterota; class Desulfovibrionia; order Desulfovibrionales; family Desulfovibrionaceae; genus Desulfovibrio. The sequence goes on from JAILMX010000191.1 coordinate 17,078, forward strand.
CAATTCACACAAGAATCCTCATTCCATCCTCGGAAAGGGGAAAATGACGGAACTGGAGGTCCTCGCCCTTCAAGGATGCGCGGACATGCTGATTTTCGACGGTGAGCTCCTTCCTGCCCAGCTTCACAATCTGGCGGACTTGACCGAACGCAAGGTCATTGACCGAACGCAACTCATCCTCGACATCTTCGCCCAGAACGCCGTGTCGAAAGCCGGCAAATTGCAGGTGGAACTGGCGCAGCTGCGCTATATCCAGCCAAGACTCGCAGGTCAAAACAAGGCACTGGACAGGCTTATGGGCGGCATCGGAGGAAGAGGTCCAGGCGAGACGAAACTAGAAACCGACAGGCGGCGAAATCGCCAGAAGATGGCGCAGATACGCAAGGAACTTGAAAATCTGAGAAAGCAACGAAAATTCACGCGGGTGCGGCGTGCTCGGCTTGGGGTTCCGCTCGTGGCTCTTGTCGGCTACACGAACTCCGGTAAATCAACACTTCTCAACAAACTAACACACTCTCATGTGCTTGAGGCCGACCGCCTCTTCGCCACTCTTGATACGACAATACGGCGACTCACATTCCCATCGCAAAAAGAACTCGTAATCGCCGACACCGTGGGATTTATACGCAACCTTCCCAAAGAACTAAAGGAAGCCTTTTTGGCCACCCTTGAAGAACTGGAATCAGCCGATTTTCTCGTACATCTTGTGGATGCTTCCCATTCTGAAATGCACCAGCAAATCACCGCGGTAGAAAAAATACTTGAAGAACTCCATCTGGACGACATCCCAACCCTACTTGTCCTCAACAAATGGGACAGACTGTCCCCCCATGAAAAATCGGATCGGGCGCTTGCTCTACCGCATGCGATCCCGATTTCGGCACGCAACGGTGACGGCATACGTGAACTCATGGTGCGCTTGGAGAGCGCCGTGCTGACATTCACTCCTCATCATGACGCAGGAATGCCCTGAGCACAGCAAAATACGACTCCTTCAAAACGGCTTTTTTTCTTTCGAGCATTCTGTTATAGAGCTCGCATCAGGCAGAAATCTGCCATGGAGGAAAAATGAAAGTACTGATTATGTGTGGCGGCAAAGGCACACGCCTGCGTGAAGAAACAGCCGTCAAACCGAAGCCGATGGTCGAAATCGGCGGCCGTCCGGTGCTATGGCACATCATGTCCATATACGCGCGTTACGGATTCAAGGATTTCATCCTTCCGCTGGGGTATAAGGGTGAGGTCATCAAGCAGTACTTCCATGACTACACCATGCGCAACACGGATTTCACCGTTGATCTCAAAAGCGGCGACATCACATCCTATCCCAGCACCAGCGAAGACTGGCGAGTTACGCTTTGCGATACGGGGCAGGAAACCCTCAAAGGGGCACGCATAAAGCGCGTGGCGAAATACATAGACACGGACCAGTTCATGGTTACGTATGGCGACGGCGTTGCCGATATCAATCTCGGCAATCTTCTTGAATTTCATAAAAAATCAGGAACGATCGGCACGTTCACAGGCGTGCGCATGCCCTCGCGCTTCGGAACGGTCCGCACCGATACGGACGGAAAGATCCTTTCGTGGGAGGAAAAGCCCGTTCTTAACGAATTCATAAACTGCGGCTTTTTCGTTTTCGAACGCCGTTTCCTCGATTATCTGAGCGAGGATGAGAGCTGTGATCTCGAGAAAGAACCACTTCAGCGGCTTGCCGCCGAGGGGCAACTTTCCATGTATCCCCATGAAGGCAAATGGAAGTGCATGGACACCTTGCGCGATTCCATTCTTTTGAATGAACTGTGGAACAAGGGTGATGCCTTCTGGGCCTAGGGCCCTCGGTTTAGGCTTTTCACGAGGTAGCTATGTTTTTGAATGCGTATCGCGGACGACGTGTCTTCGTGACAGGTCATACCGGTTTCAAGGGATCATGGCTCGCTGCATGGCTCACTCAGATGGGCGCCAAAGTCGCCGGTTTTTCAGACGGCGTACCAACAAAACCATCCCATTTCGAGTCAATGCATCTCGCCAACCATATAGAGGATCTGCGCGGCGACATACGTGACCGGCAAACCATGTCGCGTGCTATTCAGCAGTTCAAGCCCGACGTCATTTTTCATCTTGCCGCCCAGGCATTGGTTCGGAAATCCTATGAAGATCCTGTGACGACGTTCGAATCGAACATGCTGGGAACGATGAACGTTCTTGAAGCGGTGAGGCACACACCGTCTGTAGAAGCCGTCATCATGATCACCTCTGACAAATGCTATCGCAATAACGAACAGGTCTGGGGCTATCGGGAGACCGATCATCTTGGTGGGGCTGATCCGTATTCCGCGTCTAAGGGATGCGCGGAGATTATCGCGCAGTCATACTTCAAAAGCTTCTTCAAGAATGGCCCGGCCTGCGCGACGGTACGTGCTGGCAATGTCATAGGAGGAGGGGATTGGGCGCAGGATCGCATCGTCCCCGACTGCGCACGGGCTTGGGCGGCAGGCAAGCCCGTGACCGTACGCAGCCCTTGGGCAACCAGGCCGTGGCAGCTCGTGCTAGAGCCGCTTTCCGGCTATCTTCTGCTCGGAGCGCGCCTTCTGGACAACGGCAGCGCTCCCTTCAATCCCCGTGGTGAAGCCTACAATTTCGGGCCGGCCGCAACCGTGAACAACACCGTCGCCGAGGTCGTTCAGGCCCTTGCCATGCACTGGCCGGGCTTCTCGAGCAAAATGGACACATCGGGGCAGGCCGGCATGAAGGAATGCACACTGCTAAAGCTTTGCTGTGACAAGGCTCTTGCACATCTGCACTGGAAGGCGACGCTCACGTTTGAAGAAACCATCCGCTTCACGGCTGAATGGTATCATCGCTTCTACAAGGGCCTCGCGGGGACGCCGAACGACATGCTTGATTTCACCCTCGGGCAGATTGCGGCCTATGTCAATCTTGCCGAACAGCGGGCACAGATATGGACCAAGTAGACGAAAGGCATGCTGTGGAAACCGGCATCGCGGGGGCGCTTCTTCAAGATTTGAAGATTATGCAGACTCAAGGCGGCCCCGTCTTGCATATGCTGAAAAACGATTCGGCTCTCATGCCCTCGTTTCCCAACGGGTTCGGAGAGATCTACTTCTCAGAGGTTCTGCCCGGAGCCGTCAAGGCATGGAAACGCCATCGCAGGCAGACGCAGCTTTTCGCCGTTCCAGCAGGCCTGCTCAAAATCGTCCTCTTCGACGATCGGGCAGATTCCCCCACTAGAGGTGTTTTGCGTGAATTCACCCTAGGTCGGCCTGACCATTACCGCCTCCTGCGCATACCCGTCGGCGTATGGTACGGTTTTGCAGCCTTGGGATCGAATCCGGCGCTTATCTGCAACTGCGCTGATCTGCCCCATGACCCGACGGAAGGCGAAAAGCTTTCTCCTGACGGAAGGGCGATACCCTATACATGGTAGCTCTGATGCAAAACTGCTTGACATCTCCCTGTCGAGTGCCTACCTAATAGCGACATATTGGAGGGATCTTACATGGCTTATGACATCCGTTTGATGAAACTGGTGACCGGCGAGCTCGTGATCGGCAAATATGATGAGAAAAAAGACTGCCTCAACGAAACGGCCGCCATACAGAGCATTCCTACGCAGCAGGGCGTTCAGATGATCATGTTGCCCTATGGCTATCCTTTTGAACCGAATTTCAGCGGCACGATCGAAGCTAAGCATTTCCTGTACCGCTATTCCTCCACGCCGAAGGAAATTCAGGACAAATACATAGAGGCATGCACAAATCTGACGGTTGCCGGCGGCATGGGCAAATTGCAGTTCGGTTCCGGCACCTTGGGCGGAGCCGGCACCCCCGGTAGCGGCCTCATAAAATAACATAGCTGACAAAAAGGGCGGTGTGATGCCGCCTTTCATCTCTCTCCCCGAATCTTCTCCATCACATGCGAGAACTCCTTTCGCTCTTTCCCACCCCAAGCCATTATGCGGGGATAGAAGACGGTGCCTACCACAAAAAAATTGCGGACGTCACCCTGCATATCGCTTTGGCATTTCCAGATCTTTATGAGGTTGGCATGTCGTATCTCGGTCAGAAGATCCTCTACGGCATAGTCAATTCCCGGCCGCACTGGTGGGCAGAACGCGTCATGGCTCCCGCGAAAGAGGTCGGCGACATACTGAAAGCACATGGGGCTCCCCTCTGCACCCTAGAATCCGACACACCTCTCAATAGTCTGCATTGCCTCGCTTTTTCAATAACGCATGAGCTCTGCTACACGAACGTGCTCTACATGCTCGATCTGGCGGGAATCCCCCTCCGTAGCAAAGACAGGGATGAGGACCTGCTGCAATGCCCTCTCGTCATAGCGGGGGGCGGAGCTCTTCTTGGCGCTGAACCCCTGACACCGTTCATAGATCTGATGGTGCTCGGCGATGGCGAGGAAAGCCTCCCAGAACTCTTGCTGCTTCAGGAAAAAGCACTCGCCGGCAATTGGACGCGAAGCCGCCTCTTGGACGAAGCACGCCATATTCATGGAATTTACGTGCCCTCGCTTTTTGAAACCCCGCGTCAGGGCACGCCGATCCCCCTGAACGAAGACTATCATCCTCCGACACGCCGCATCGTCACCAACATCAACCAAGCCGCCTACCCTACTCGCCAAGTGGTTCCCATAGGCGCCGTTCACAATCGCCTCTCTGTTGAAATCGCACGAGGTTGCACCCGAGGATGCCGCTTCTGCCATGCAGGCATGGTCTACAGGCCCGTCCGTGAAAGAAGCGTCGAAACAGTCTCCGACCTTATGACAACTTGCCTGAAGGAGACGGGCTTCGATGAAGTATCCTTTTTGGCTCTGAGCACGGGCGACTACTCCGCCCTGAAAGCTTTAAGTCACGCCACGCTCGATAAATGTCTCAAAGAGCAGATCGGCCTCTCGTTGCCTTCCCAGCGGGTTGGATCCATCGACGATGAGATCATAGAGCGCATCGCCGGTTTACGGCGCACGGGAATGACACTTGCCCCAGAAGCCGGCAGCCAGCGCCTTCGAGATGTCATCAACAAAGGGATCACCGAAGAAGACATCCTCCTGCATGTCCAGAAACTGTTGGAACACGGGTGGAGGATGGTGAAACTCTATTTTATGATAGGACTGCCGACGGAAACGGACGAGGACTTGAAGGCAATCGCCGATCTGTGCTGCAAAGTCCGCGACGCCGCCGGCAAAGGAGGCCCCCGTCTGCAGGTTTCGGCCTCTCTTTCCCCCTTTGTGCCTAAGCCATTCACCCCCTTTCAATGGGCCGAACAGATATCAGCGGAAGAAATCTCACGTCGCGTCGCCCTCGTCCGCAATCATTTTCAACACCAGAAATGCCTGAAGCTGCATTGGCATGAACCTGCGATGAGCCATCTTGAAGGCATCCTTTCGAGGGCCGACCGGCATATGGCTGATGTCGTCGAAAAGGCATACCGTAAAGGGGCGATATTCACGAGTTGGATGGAGCATTTTTCCATCGCCCCTTGGCTGGAGGCTCTGGAGGAGTGCGGCATCGACGCGGATGCCTGCATTGCCTCCCGCGATATCGAATCACCGCTTCCTTGGGATCATTTGGAAGCAGGCGTATCCAAGGAATTTCTGAAGCGGGAATGGCGTCGAGCCCTTGAAGAGAAAACAACGCCGGATTGCCGCTATGCCGCCTGTCGGCAATGCGGTGCCTGCGATACGGTAGCAGCCCCGTCCAGACTACGACCCTCGTCAACGACCGATCTTGAAGTCACCTATAAGAACCGCCTTATTCTGCCGCAGAGAGATCAAAACGCCCATGAGCCGCTCAGGGATGAAGAAGGTCGTCTCGTTTGTCGCCCTGTCTCGTCAAAACCGCCGAAAATAAACGCCGCTTTGACCGTCAAGGCCATTCAATACCGCATCTGGCATACGAAGCAGGGCGGCAGCGCCTATCTAAGCCAGTTAGAACTTCAAGCTGTCCTTGAAAGAGCATTGCGACGTGCGGAACTGCCAATCGCTTTTTCGCAGGGTTTTCACCCCCTGCCGCTTATCTCATTCGGGCGTGCACTTCCCGTTGGCGTTGAAAGCGATGCAGAATGGTTTTCACTTTCCCTTCACACGGAGATTTCTCCCGAACAGCTGGTCAATACACTCGGACGATTTCTGCCACCCGGAATCACCGTGTGCCGCGTCGATACCGTCACAAAGGCGAACAGAACCCTTCTTTCGGATTTCGAGACCTATCTGCTGACCCTGCCGGCCGAAAAATATTTGATCGAGGCATCCGACTGCTTCGCCCGCCTTGAGACCTCAGACAGTTTCAATTTCGTGCGTGACACGAAAAAAGGCCCAAAAACAATAGACATACGCCCGCTGCTCTCCAGTTGGACAACCACCGAGAATGGCATTTCATTCACTGCTGATTGGCGAAGGCAATACCTCTCGCCGATCTTGCTTTGCCGGGCGATCCTCTCTACCTATGCGACCGCCATGCCCCCCCTCCATCAACTGCATCTTTGCAAGACCTCCCAGACACTGGCCGACGGTCTGTGCTGCCCATGAGGATAGAAATGGCATCATGCACACCTTTCAGTGAAGAGGAAAACTTCGCGGAAAAAATTCGTTCCCTTGACGACGAAGATCTTCTGGATGTCTGGACGGAAAGCCAGAAGGTTCTTTCTCTGCTTAACGCAACCACCAATTTGGCCATGTGCCTCAGTACGGATTACGAGGGTATCATTGTCTCTGAAATGACCCGCAGGGCGAAGGGCGGGACATATCCATGCCTTACCGCGCCCATAGGGCGCGGATTGCTTTCCTGAGGAAATGTTGCTTTGACTTACGCGCCAGGTAAAAATCACCATCCTTTCCCACATTCGTGGACCCACATATTGCCATCACCTTCTTTTTATTTTAGGCTTTGGACGAACATGAGCGGTAAGCCCATAGTCGACCCCAAATGGAACAAAGCCTTAAACCTTTGAGGACCACAGCCTAGATACGTTCAGCTGAAGTTTCCTTGTTACGGCTATCATTTTTAGCCTTTTCCACTCTTGATTTGAGAGCGAAATTTCGTGTATGGTCAGTTCAGGAGGATACCGATGAAATACCTTAGCTCATTCTGCTTCTGCTTACTTTTTCTGTGGTGTGTGAGTGCGCAGGCCGCCGATATCAAATCCATGACTGAGA
>JAILMX010000203.1 GCA_024692205.1 Desulfovibrio sp.
ACGACCTTCTCTTCGGCGGCGCCGGCAACGACCTTCTCTTCGGCGGCGCCGGCAACGACCTTCTCTTCGGCGGCGCCGGCAACGACTACCTGGACGGCGGTTCCGGGGCGGACAAGCTGGACGGCGGCGCCGGCAGCGACATCATGGTCTTTGACGCGGATGACTACCTCGTCGAAGGCGGCGACGGCTTCGACTTCCTCATCGGAAGCGGCTCCGTGGAAGCCCTCCTCAAGGGAGCGACAGGTGCGAAGGGCGCCGATGGAAACGCGCTTGAAGGCAACATTTCCGGAATCGAGGCCGCCCTTGACGTGGCTGACACCACGGATCTGACGAGCATGGCCGACCTCGTCAGCCTTGGCATCACAGTCGACAGCGACAACAACAAGGTCGAGCTCGACAGCAGATGGGAGGCTGACAGAAGCTCGGGTGACATCACCGTCTACACTGACGGCGGATCCGCTACCTTGGCAATAAACACCGTCGAGGTGGAAGTCGCCATGGCCGATGTGAAGACGGAAACCGGTGGCCTTTCATAGTCTGACATCGAAAAGATTCAATCCAACATTAACTAACACGACGGGCCGCCCTCATCGGGCGGCCCGTTTCAATCCGAGTCGCCATCATGCCCGAAATCCAATCGTCCTCTCCTGAGCTCATGTCCCCTTCGGAATTCCTCGTCTTCATGAACAGGCGGGTTCCTTCGGCGGCATGGGCGGCGGCTGACCACATGCGGGCCGAGGGGAGAAGCAACCTGCGGACACGCCGATCACCGGAAGCATCCCGTACGACGTTTTCCGCCGCATGCCCGCATGGTGCGTCTGGGTGGAGACGCGGGACATGGCCCTGAACGGCATTCCTTTCACGGGCTTTTGGGCCATGCTGGAATACGACGTGAATGACGAATGCGAAGAGCTGAGCCTCTTTTTCTACGCGGGCAGGGCGATGGAGCTCTATCCGGCCGTGCTGCGCTTCGGCGAGGGCGGAGTGCGGGACGGCCTGATGCGCGTCATGAGCTCCGATGCCGCGTGGGGCGTGCTGAATGTCAAGTCGGCGCAGGGCTTTTCCGACGTAGCCCCCGCGCGCTGCATAGAACAGGCGGTCAACCTCCTTCTCTATGTCTGCGCGAACGGCTTTCCTGACGGAGAACGCGAAGACGGCTTCATGGCGCCGCGCCGCCCGGAACCCGTCAAGACCAAGAAGGGCTGGCGGCTGTTTCCTGCCCCGCGCGTGACATATCACATGCTCGGCCATCCGCGCCTATGCCAAGCAGTCCGCCTCGGCTCAGGAACGGCGTTCAGGGCCCAGGCCGCATGTCCTCAGGGCGCACTGGCACGGATACTGGTGCGGACCGGAAAGAGACCGCTTCGAGCTCCGGTGGATTCCGCCCGTTCCCGTCGCCATGCGCGCCGAAGGCGAAACGGACGCGCAGGACGCCTGATCAGAAGCAGGCATTGCGGAAAATGCCTTCGGAATGTATGGCTTGGCGAAAAGGAGACACCCCATGACGAAAGCAGAGCTGATATCCCGCGTCAAGGACTCCGCGGCATTGTCCGCCGACGAATCCACCGCGTTCTTTCACGCCTTTCTTTACATCGTCACCGCCGAGCTCGTCGCAGGCAACGAAATACCCTTGCCGGGCTTCGGCAGATTCAGCGTGAAGGCGCGCCCAGCCCGCAATGGCCGCAACCCGCGCACCGGCGAGCCGCTGGAGATTCCTGCATGCAAGACGACGAAATTCACGGCTGCCAAGGCCCTGAAGGATGCGCTGAAATGAACAAGTCGGAACTCATCCAGAAGCTGGCGGAACAGTGCAACCTGTCCACTGACGAAGCCGCGCTGTGCGTGTCAATCTTCGTCGACGAGATGAAGAAGGCTCTGCTCGAAGGCAACCGCATCGAAATCCGCGGGTTCGGCAGCTTCAAGATGAAGGAGTATCAAGGATACACGGGCCGCAACCCGAAAACGGGCGAGCAGGTGCAGGTCAAGCCGAAGAAGATGCCATTCTTTCGGGCCGGGAAAGAGTTGAAAGACTACGTCAACGATGACGTTCAAAGAAGCCCCGCTTTGATGCGGGGCTTTTTCGTTTCCTCTCGTTCAGAAACGCATCGGCCTCGTAAGCAACCTCTCGCCATAGCCCCCAAGGGATGCTCTTGTTTTTATCGCGCAGGCCAAGGGGGTACAGCGTCGCCGGATATGATCCCTCCCATGTGTACGGCAGTCTGGCGCATTCATGCGCGATCCAGGCGAAGTCCGCCAGCAGCCTTGGTAGCAGCTCCTCCAAGTATAAGTCGCGGGAGTCATCGAAATAGGTGCAGGTCAATG
>JAILMX010000223.1 GCA_024692205.1 Desulfovibrio sp.
TTCCGTTGCCATTGAAATTGAAGATGATGGCCAAGGCATCGATCCTGAAAAGATGCGCAGTGTCGCCGTTAAAAAGGGCATTATTTCTCCGGAGGAAGCCGCACAGTTGGACGATAACGACGCCCGAGAACTGATTTTCGCTCCCGGTTTTTCTTCGGCCGAACAGATTACCGATATTTCTGGCCGTGGCGTCGGGATGGATGTCGTCCGCACCAATATCAAAAATCTTAAGGGAAGCGTTAATACCTCCTCTGTACTGGGGCAAGGAACAAAATTCACTCTGATACTTCCCCTGACGCTCGCCATCATTGACGCGCTGATGGTAAAGGTCGCGGGGCATATGTATGCGATCCCCCTTGATGCAGTGGCCGAAACGACAAAGATCGAATCGGAGCGGCTGACAGATATCAAGGGCCGCAAAGCGGTAACGCTTCGTGGCGATGTGCTTGGCATCGTACAGCTTTCCGAAATGCTCGGCATGCCGGCGCCTGCGGAACTTCCCGATGAACTTTCCGTCGTAGTCATACACGACAATGAACGCCGTTTGGGTCTCGTAGTCGATCAATTGCTAGAGCGCCAAGAGATCGTCATCAAGCCGCTGGGAACATACCTCGGAGATCTTCAGGGGATTTCAGGGGCGACAATCATGGGTGACGGTTCAGTGATCCTCATCCTGGATCCTCATGAGATCTATCTGCTGTCAACATCAAAATCCTCGATGGCTACCCCTGCTCTCGAGACAAAACCAATGATGAAAGCGAGTTAGGATATCAGACACAATCCGATGGGGCTATGCCTAACTGGTATAGCCCTTTTCATAACGCATTTCTTACGCTATAAGAGGAGTCATTAATTCGAGGTTGGGATGACACTCTTTCGGACAAGACTTTTTTATGTAATGGCAGTGTGCTGCTGCCTTTTGCTTCTTCTCAACAATCCCATAACCCTCTTCCTTGCGGGTTGTTTCTCCTGCCTCTCGCTACCAATCTACAAACGATTTAAAATTAAAGCCGAACGCATCAGGTTGCGTTCTAGGCTGTCTCCCCGCATGGTGCATTTTCTACGGCATACGCCCATGGCGGCTTATATTGCTGCGCTCTTGATAGCTGTCATCATTCCCATCTCCATTCTCATCCTTCTCGTTGCACCACAGGCAGGTATGGGACTTGACCGGCTGCGTGAGCTTCAGGCCAACAATTTTCAACTGCCGCAAGAATGGGTACAGTATATTCAGGGAATCCGTGACACCATCAACAGCTACCCGAAGATCGGGCAGCTCATAGATGACGCGATGAAAAATGTCGACTCTTTGTTCGCCGAAGGTGTCAGCATTCTTGTCAGTCGGGGCTTTGGCTTTTTAGGCGGTACCATGTCCGCCCTTTGGACGACATTTCTCTTTTTTACACTGACCTTTTTATTTAGTTTTTATTCACGATCGATTGGCCTGATTTTTTGCAGAATTTTCAATACAAAAAATGCTCAGATGCGTCGATTCGTGCTATCCATTCACAATGCCTTACGCGCAATTATGCTCGGAATCATTCTCGTAGCCATCATCCAGGGAATCCTTTGTGGTCTTGGGTTTTATGTAGCCGGTGTAAAGCAGCCGGCGTTCTGGGGGATGCTTGCGACCTTAGTCGCGCCAATTCCCTTTATCGGGACAGCCCTAGTTTGGCTACCACTCTGCATTTCCTTATGGTTTACAGGAAAAACATTCGCCGCCATCGGCCTTGCCATTTGGGGAGCAATCGCTGTCGCCGGAATAGACAGTATCTTGCGGCCGCTTTTCCTTAAGAAAGGCATAAGAGCCCCTTTTTTTGTTCTCATTCTGGCAATTCTTTGCGGAACAACGGTGTTCGGAGCGGTTGGTTTGATTGCCGGTCCTGTCTTATTGGCGTTTATTTTGCAACTTATTGCGGAAGCGAATTCTTTTTATGATTTGGCAAAATGAATTTAAAACAATTTCAGCAGATTACTTTATCATTTATTCCCACAACTCACAAACCAGTCAAAACTTGCCCGACCTTTCACCTCTCCCACTAGCCGATCAGTCAGACTCCTCGCTTGCAACGCCTAAGAAGATTTGATAAGAAATCCACTTCCTGAAATTCTCTTCAGATAAAGCTTATCTCCAAGCTACCACCACTCATCTCTACTCTTTTGGATAGCTATGCGCAAAAAAAAATCTGCCCCCGTTGAGCTGGCCCCAGACAGTACGCTGAATCTCACCGACCTCAAAAATCGTTCCATGCAAGACCTTATGGATTTGGCAGAGCAGTATGAAATCGAAAACGCCAGCTCCATGAGGAAACAGGAACTGATTTTTGCCCTTCTCTCTACCTGCGCCTCACAAAATGGTGCCATATACGGCGACGGGGTTCTTGAAATCCTGCCTGACGGATTCGGTTTTCTCCGATCCCCCCTCACAAGTTACATGCCAGGGCCTGATGACATCTACGTCTCCCCATCGCAAATAAGGCGTTTCTCCCTCCGCAAGGGGGATATCGTATCGGGACAGATCCGCCAGCCCAAAGAAGGAGAACGCTATTTTGCCCTTCTCAAGGTAACCCAGATTGGCCTTGAACCGCCGGAACATGCAAAAAACCTAGTCCTTTTTGATAATCTCACGCCCATTTACCCAGACAGACAACTCGTCGTTGAAAACGGTGAAAAAAACCTTTCTAATCGCGTCATCGATCTGATGGCCCCGATCGGCTGCGGTCAGCGAGGCCTCATCGTAGCCCCACCGAGAACTGGCAAAACGATACTCCTGCAATCCTTGGCAAATGCGATTAGCGCAAACAATCCGGATGTCTACCTGATCATCCTTCTGATTGATGAACGGCCTGAGGAAGTTACGGATATGGAGCGGACTGTCAAGAAAGCCGAGGTCATAAGCTCGACTTTTGACGAACCGCCACAGCGTCACGTTCAGGTTTGCGAAATGGTTCTTGAGAAAGCCAAGCGACTTGTCGAAAGAAAAAAAGATGTCGTAATATTGCTCGACTCAATCACCCGACTGGGACGTGCCTATAATGCGGTGACCCCTTCGTCAGGCAGGGTGCTCTCGGGCGGTCTTGATGCGAACGCCCTCCAACGCCCCAAGCGTTTTTTTGGAGCGGCCCGAAACATCGAAGAAGGCGGAAGCCTGACCATTATAGCCACTGCTCTCATTGACACCGGTTCGCGAATGGATGAGGTCATTTTTGAAGAGTTCAAGGGAACCGGCAACATGGAAATATACCTTGACAGACATCTTTCAGAAAAGCGCGTCTTCCCAGCCATTGACATAAATCGCACTGGAACACGAAAAGAAGATCTGCTCTTAACTGAAGACGTGCTTAACAGGGTATGGATATTGAGAAAATTGCTCGCCCCGATGTCTTCGATTGATAGCATGGAATTTTTGCTGGATAAAATGAGAGGAACAAAATCAAATAAAGACTTTCTCAACGCAATGGGCCGATAGCCACAAGAATTGAGTGGTATCCAAGATGCTCTATCCCGCAGGATTAAGGCTAGAAGAAAAAACCTGTCTGATTATTGGCTTTGGAAAAGTCGGCCAAAGAAAATTGTCCGGTTTGAAAATTTGTAATCCAAAATCCGTCATTGTTCTCGATACCCGTCCGTTTGAATGCCTTGCGGATGGCGAAAAAAACCTTTTACGTGATCCAGCCGTGGAATACCACGCGAGAACCTGGAAACTCTCTGATTTGGAAGGCAAATTTTTGGTCTTCTCCTGCACAGGTGACAAAGCTGAGAATATTAGAATTGCAAATGCCTGCAGCGCGAAAGGCATCCTTTGCAACTGTGCGAGTTCGCCCATCTCGGGAACAATGCAGCTGCCTTCTGTAGCCAGAAAAAATGATTCCTATGTGGCCCTTTCAACAGGCGGGGCAAGCCCTTACTTAAGTAAAAAATGGAGAAAAGAGCTTGAGGACTGGCTTCAATCTAAATATAAATTCATACTACTCATGAAGCAATTGAGGCCGTTGATACTTTCCCTAAATTACGATTCTATACAAAACAAAATAATATTTCAGCGAATTGCAGAATCCTCCCTGGATACATTTATAATGGAGAATGATAAAAAAAAATGCAAGTCAGTTCTAACGATGTTGTTGCCTAAACCCCTCCATCCATACATTTCTGAGGTCATTAATGACATCTCCTGAAGTATCAACAATAATTCTTTTTATTTTTTATACAGTTTCCACAATACTTGCAATTTTTGGCACTATAGGCAGGAACAAGAAACTGAAATACGGATCATGCATATTTGCTGTTGTTGCCTTTCTATTTCAAACAATCCTTCTAATAAACGGTTTTCATAAAAATTTCATATCAGGATTAAGTGTTGGCGCATATTTACAAATGCTTGCATGGTTTATAATACTATGTTCAATTATAGCAACAATAAAATTAAAACAAATACTATTATTAGTTTTTTCTGCGCCTGTTTGTTTGATATTGTTTATGATATCAAGTCCATTTTTAAAGTTGATGATTAATATACCATCCACCATTAAAACTTCTTTTTACATGTTTCACATCGGCTCTCTTTATATAAGTTTATCATTAATGTTGATTGCTTTTATTTCAAGCATTTCTTTTCTGTTAATCGAAAAAAGGATAAAGCATAAGGCACGCGTAAAAGGCGTTTTGGCGGACTTACCATCAATTTCAAATCTCGACAAAATATCCTATATTTCTACTGTTCTTGCATTTCCTTTCTATACAGTTGGCCTACTTAATGGATTTTTTTGGTCGTCATCTTTATTTGGCTCTGCGATTTCTGGAGATCCAAAAGAAATTGTTAGTATTTTTATTTGGTTTTGCCTAGCGATTCTCTTCCACAATAGAATTGCAAAATCCTGGAAAGGCAAAAAACCTGCAAAGCTGACTATTCTTATATTTTCATTATCATTATTCTCATTTATTATAGTCAATACAGCCATGAATAGTTTTCATTCTTTTATTCGATAATGTTTGAGGCTGAAAATGGAAAATGAGATTTTCCTAATTGGATTAAATCACCGTACCGCTGAACTTCATATACGAGAACAGTTTTCGTTATCTTCATATTGTGATAGTGATACATGGCCAATTAAAAACGACCAGGTTATTTATGAATCCTTTATCCTCTCTACCTGTAATAGAGTTGAAATTTTAGCAATCGGCAACAAAGACGTTGAGAATCTCATAATTGACTCATGGGCGTCCGCTAAAGGCTCTACATCTTCTGAGTTACGTCCCTACGTATATATTTACAAAGGAATTGACGCGATAAAGCATTTATTCTCTGTCGCATCAAGCTTGGACTCCATGGTTTTAGGAGAACCGCAAATATTGGGACAACTGAAAAAAGCCTATCGAAAGGCTGTTGAACTCCAAAAAACTGGCAGTATACTTAACAGGTTGCTTCATAAAGCTTTTTCTGTCGCCAAACGTGTACGAACTGAGACATCAATCGCGTCAAGTGCTGTCTCCATAAGCTATGCTGCCGTGGAATTGGCGAAACGAATTTTCGGAGAGATGCACTCTCACAGTGCCTTGCTTATCGGAGCAGGTGAAATGGCCGAACTTGCTGCGCTCCATCTCCTGCAAAACGGCATACAAAAGATTTATGTAGCCAATAGAACCTTTTCAAAAGGGAGGGAGCTTGCCCTCGCATTCAACGGGATTGCCGTGCCTTTTGAAAAAATGACCTCATATCTTGGTGAGTCAGATATTATCATCAGCTCGACAGGATCACAAGAACCGATAATCCATGCAAAAGATATCGAATCAATTCTTTCCATCCGAAAAAACAGGCCAATGTTTTTTATAGATATTGCTGTTCCTAGGGATATTGATCCTGACGTCAACACTTTTGACAATGTATATTTATATGATATTGACGATTTAAAAGAAGTTATTGAAGAAAATATGAATAATCGTCAAGAAGAAGCCACAAAAGCTGAAAAGATTGTCGATGAAGAGGTCGCTTTTTTCAATGATTGGCTACGCAATCTAGAGCTCCAACCAACCATACTTTCACTCATTCAGCGTACAGAGCGTATTGCACATGAAGAATTAGATCATACTTTAAAACATTTACCAAACTTAGATGAATCTCAAAAAGAAGCTCTTGAAAGAATGATGATAGCATTAACACACAAATTAAATCATTCTCCTCTTATGTTCTTGAAAGGTTCCCACATGAGAAAAAACAAAAATAATGCTGAAAGAATCAGTTTAATTCGGCAAGTTTTTGATCTCGATCGTCAATGACATATTTTCCGTCTCTTTACGACCTTTCTCCATTTTCTGCACGTCTTTGTCTTGATATTGAAAGAATCTTTCTTTCAAAATTGCATCTTAAAAAAGGCTTGACGCTTCTCCTTGGGCTTTCAGGAGGGGCAGACTCTACCGCTCTTGCAATTATATTCAAAATTCTTTCTGCCCGTCTGAATCTCTCTCTAACTGCCCTAACGCTAAACCATGGCTTACGAGAGTATGCAGACCGTGATGTAGAATTTGTCTTAAGCTTGTGTAACAGGCTTGAAATTCCCTGTGTACCTAAATTTGCCAATATCAAGGAATTTTCCATTCAAAACAAATGCAGCGTTGAAGAGGCTGGTCGTATAGTCCGTTATTCCTGTCTTGAACAGGAAAGAGTCAGAACTGGCTCTGACTACATAATTCTAGCCCATCACCTTGAAGATCTTGTTGAAGATGTGCTTATGAGGCTTTCACGAGGCACAGGCTGGCCAGCTCTAGGCGGAATGGCTGCAATTGACGATGGCAGACACATAATTCGCCCCCTGCTCTTCACTCGACCACAGGACTTAAAGCAGCTCCTTTCAGAGCTCAATGTCTGCTGGTGCGAAGACGAAACCAATTTCTCCGACTTCTTCAAAAGGAATCGATTCAGGCATCATCTTGTTCCGTCTTTTAAGAAAGAGAACCCGAACTTTGATCAAGCCATAGGCAACCTCTGGACTTTTGCCCAATATGATAAGGAATACTGGGAAATAACGCTTAACGGCATTTTGAAAGGAAACCCCTGGCGAGAAAGCATTGATTCAGATGGGAAAAAAAATCTGTTTCTGCCACGGTCACTGTTGCTTCCCCTGCAAAGAGCCGTAAGGCTCCGCCTCTATCTGAAAGCCATTCGACAGATTAGGAGCTCATCATCTTCTGCAGGCCTTGCCCACGCAAACGCGAAGACACTTCTCGCACTTGATAACGCTTACAGTGAAAACAGAGGAAACCGTGTTTTCATGTTGCCGGGGAATCTAAAAATTGTTCTCAAAAACCACTCTGTCACCTTCATCTTATAATTGCTTCTCACCAATGAAAAGCTGTATTGCTGCCTGCGCTATGTTATGGCTCCGCAAGCCCACCATTTCGCGCAATTCGTGCTGGCTACCATGTTCTATGAAAACATCTTGAATGCCTAGACGAACGATTTTAATATCATTCAACAAATTATTGTCATTCAACAATTCGAGAACGGCAGAGGAGAAACCTCCAGCGAGCACCCCCTCTTCAACGATAAGCATATATCTATACTTCTCAGCCAAACGGCAAAGATCTTCACTGGGAAGAGGTTTCAGCCAAATCGGATCATAAACCGCTGGGGAGATACCAATGACCTTTTGTATCTCAGATACGGCGACGATGGCGGGATGGACCCTGCTGCCAGCGGCTACAATGACCATTTCTGCACCGTCAAGAACCATCTCTCCCTCACCAAGAGGCAAAACCCGCATGGGGCCCGTTAACGGAACGCCGAATCCGGCCCCCCGGGGGTATCGAACGGCACAGGGGACGGATAGACTCAACGCCGTATTCATGGAATGCCTCAGCATATCCTCATCACGCGGCGCTATGACATGCATGCCCGGGATATGCCGCAAATAGGCAATGTCAAACACGCCGTGGTGTGTGGGCCCATCTTCTCCAACAATTCCAGCGCGATCTATGCAGAATGTAACCGGCAGATTCTGCAAACAGACATCATGCACGATTTGGTCATAGCCTCTCTGGAGAAATGTGGAATAGATGGCAAGCATAGGCCTAAAGCCCTGGCTTGCCAGGCCAGCGGCAAAAGTCACGGCATGCTGCTCGCAAATGCCCGTATCGACGAACCTGTTGGGATAACGTTCACGGAATTCAGCCGTACCTGTTCCTTCCGGCATCGCAGCGGTTATGGCGATTATCCGCTCATCTGATTCGGCAAGCTCAATCAGAGTATCGCTGAAAACCTTCGTGAATGAAGGAAACTGTTTTCCAGACTCTAACGGTTCCCCTGTTTCAGGGCTAAACAGCCCGACTCCATGATACTTTGTAGGATTTTTCTCAGCAGGAGCATACCCCTTGCCTTTACACGTGCGGACATGCAAAAGAACAGGGCCATCCTCAACAGCCGATGCCATTTCCAAGTGGCGCTTTAGTGATGTGATGTCATGGCCATCAACTGGCCCTATATAGGTAAACCGCAAAGCTTCAAAAAGCATACCGGGGGTAAAAAAAGATTTAAAACTCCATTCTCCTCTCATTGCATACAAGGCTAATTTTTCGCCTATTCTCGGTATTGACCGCAAAAACTTCAAAACATCCCGGCGCATCTGCCGTACCCAACGACTGGATAACGCCCTGCTCAAGAAAAGAGACAAGGCACCAACATTGTGCGAGATGGACATCTCATTGTCATTGAGCACGACGATCAACCGTCGCCCCATATGACCGGCAAGGTTAAGCCCCTCAAAGGCTTCTCCGGCCGTCAGAGCACCATCGCCGATAATTGCAATCACATGGTGATGCAAGTCGGAAAGATCGCGTGCCATCGCCATGCCGAGAGCGGCAGAAATGGATGTGGAGGAATGCCCAACCCCAAAATGGTCATAAGGGCTTTCACTCATTTTGGGAAATCCGGAAATACCACCAAGCCTGCGTAGCGTGCCAAACTCTTTCGCTCTTCCTGTCAAAAGCTTGTAAGCATACGATTGATGTCCCACATCCCAGATAAGCTTGTCGTGTTCAACATCAAACGTAGACAGAAGCGCAAGAGTCAGTTCAACGACGCCGAGAGACGGAGCGAGATGGCCGCCATTATGAGAGACGACCTCGACAATCCTTTGTCGGATCTCAAAAGAAAGTTTTTCCAATTGTTCATCGCTCAGGCCGATCAGTTGAGAGGGTTTTAGGATCGTATCCAGCAAGGATTCATTCATGTCTGCCATCCGTCAAGCAACCCTTTGAACCGTCATGTCAGCCAAAGCCCGCAGGAAATCGGCATCGTGTCCGGAAAACGCAGCCAGTGACGCTTTGGCGGCTTCCGCATGGGAACAGGCAAGGCTTTTGCTTTCTTCAAGCCCAAGCAAGGCGGGATAGGTATTCTTTCTTTTTTCAATATCGCTACCGGCAGGTTTGCCCAGAGTGGCGGTATCGGACACTATGTCCAGAATATCATCGACAATCTGGAAGGCGATGCCAAGCTCCCTGCCAAAATCGGCAACGTGTCTCCTACCGTCGCCGTCAGCGCCAGCGAGAATTGCGCCACACAAACATGAAGCTCGTATGAGCGCACCGGTTTTCATAGCATGCATTTCTTTGAGATCGTCAAAAGAAATGGCAGCCCCCCCCGTATACATCATGTCCAAGGCCTGGCCGCCGACCATACCGGACGAACCCGCTGCCAAAGCGAATTCGCGTATGGCCTCAACAAGAGTGGCCGGGGGCACATCAGCCATGCACATCAATCCGAAAGCATCGGTCAGAAGGCCGTCCCCCGCCAGTATCGCCGTGGCCTCATCAAAGGCTTTATGATTTGAGGGCTTGCCCCGTCTTAGATCATCATCGTCCATTGCCGGCAGATCATCATGAATGAGGGAATACGTATGAATCATCTCAATAGCGGATGCAAAGGGAAGAATTTTCTCAACATCACTTTCAAAAAGCATCGCTGAAGTCAAACAGAGAACAGGTCTCAAACGCTTTCCCCCGGCCTCAAGGCTGTAGCGCATTGAATCTCGCAGTCTATTTGGTATATTTTCAGATATAATATATTTTGAAATAAAAACTTCAACGCTCTTGCCGCGTTGTTTTAAAATTTCTATCATATTCATATATAATTCCTTAACAATTCAAAAAACTACTCATCGTCAGAAACAGACAACTCTTTATAATCAGATCCATTTTTATTCAAAATCTCAATTTGATGCTTAACTTTTTTTAAATAATTTTTACAATAATTAGAGCAAGAAATCCCTTCTTTATATAGTTGCATGCCTTTATCCAATTGAATATCTTTTGATTCAAGCAACTCTACGATTTCTTTCAATCTATTTATATTATACTCGTATGAATTCTTTTTAATATCATTTTTCATAGCATATTTCCCAATAATTATTTATTCATTTTAACATTAATCATTCCGTCATTGAATCTTAGTAAAAGAGATTTAAGCATTGCTGCTTGTTTTTTGCTTTTTACAATACAACCTTCTTCAGAATAAACAATAGCATATCCTCTATCAAGAGGTTTTTCCGGATTCAACTCTGAAAAATGTATATACTTTTTTTCAAAATCAAATTTATTATTGTAATAAATATTACTCATCAAGATATGCATGCTTTTCGTCAAGGAATCACACTCTGTACAAAAAGAATCTATTAAATTTAAATAATTTTTTTGTAACATTTTCAAGCAATTACTATACCTATCTTCTTCTAAAATCACAGAATTCTCAGGAGAAAGTAAATTCAAAATTTTGCCGAGTTGTGACAATTCAGTTTCATTCTTACCGATAATCCCATCGACAACGTTACGAAGCCTGTTAACCAGTTCTGCCACGGATTCCTGCAAGGCTTTTCGAGATGTCCAAAGAAATTCGGCAGCATGCGTAGGGGTCGCGACGCGCACATCTGCGGTCATATCGGCAAGAGTATAATCGATTTCATGTCCTATGCCGGCAAGAACCGGAATTATGGAATGAAAAACAGAATCCGCGACGACACGTTCGTTAAACGTCCATAAATCTTCTTGCGAGCCGCCGCCTCGTATCAAGACTATGACTTGAGCCCATTTCTGTCGATTGATTTCGCGTAAAGCAGCGGCGATCTCAAGATCGGCATCTTTTCCCTGAACTTTCACGGGAAAGATCCGTATATGCGACCCATATCCCCTTTCGTCGGCAATTCTCAAAAAATCATGAATCGCAGCGCCACTGAGGGATGTCACGAGAGCTATTCGTTCAGGATCTTTTGCTATTTGTCTTTTCCTACCCGCATCGAAATAGCCCAAGGCGGCGAGCCTGTTTTTTTCCATCTCAAAAGCCTGTGCCAATCCTCCTTTACCGGCAGGCTGCATCAACTCCACAATTAGCTGATACTGACCTCTCTTGGGGTATACGGAAATCTTACCAGCGCACAAAACATCTGCACCGTCATTCAAGAAGGCCAAAGGGGAAGAGATTTCCCTATCGTATACTTCCCCTGTCAGGGGATCGAATCTACAGCCGCCTTGTGGCTGTTGCGAACGAAAAAAAACGCATTGAAGCTGCGCATCTTGATCCTTGAGGGTAAAATAACGATGCCCAGATGCTGGTGAGGAGAGGTTTGCGACCTCCCCTCGTACCCATATGAAAGGAAAACGCTTCTCCAAGTCCGCACAGAGTTGCTCCGTCAGCTCTCGTACAGTCAGGATCCCATTATCCATGGCATGGAACCAAGTCAGATCTCCCTTGTCTCCCAACCACGCAAAACCGCAGACGACCATTTTTCAAATTCAGTGGCAAAAGCTTCGGCGGCGAGGTTCGCCTTCATGCCTGTGCGCCTGTCCTTGCACTCGACAATGCCCTTGGCAAGTCCCCTTGCGCCGATGACGATTTGCATTGGAGCCCCAAGCAAGTCGGCATCCTTGAATTTTACACCGGGACGTTCATCCCTGTCATCCAATAGGGTGTCATAACCTTTCCCTTGAAGCCACGTGTAAAGATCTTCAGCCTTGGCGGTCACCGCCTCATTTTTCGGATCCAGATTCAGTAGGCTACAGACAAAGGGGGCAAGAGGAGGGGGAAGAATCATCCCCATATCATCATGATTCTGTTCTATGGCGGCGGCGGCCACACGTGAAACGCCTATGCCGAAGCACCCCATGATCATGAAATTCTCTTTACCCTTTTCATCCAGAAAAACAGCACGCATCGCCTCGCTGTATTTTAGTCCGAGCATGAAAATATGCCCCACCTCAATGCCCTTCGTCAGGCTGATCCGGCCGCCGCAGCGAGGGCAGGGATCAGCTTCCGTAATGGTCCGCAAATCAGCCCAATCCGTTATGGTGGCATCGCGTTCAAGGTCAACATGCTTGAGATGCATGTCGGCGACATTGGCGCCGGTTACATAGTCCGTGCCCTCCATCAGTTCTCTATCCGCGTACAGGGGAATGCCGAGTCCGACCGGGCCGGCAAAGCCAAGCGGGGCTCCGGTGATTGTCTCAACAGTTGCCTGATTTGCCAATTCCGCATCCTGGGCTTTCAGAAAATGCTTGAGCTTGATGTCATTGACCTCACGATCGCCACGAACCAAAACGCCGACAAATTTTCCATCTACATTGAAAATCATGGTCTTTACGACATTGTTAGCGCGCACACCGAGAAAAGCGGCGACGTCCGACACCGAATGGACGCCCGGAGTAGCCACCCGCTCACAGGCTGGACAATCATCCCGCTTCACGCTTCCTTTCCAGACAACGTCCGCGCGCTCCACATTGGCCGCATACGTGCAATCATGGCAAAAAGCTATCGTATCCTCGCCGGCATCCGCAAGCACCATAAACTCATGCGAAAAATTACCGCCGATGGAACCTGTGTCTGCCTCGACAGCCCTGAACTTCAAGCCCAACCGCTTGAAAATACGATGATAGGCGTCATACATGAGCTTATAGCTCACTTCAGCCCCTTTCTGGTCGGCATCATACGAATACCCGTCCTTCATGACGAATTCTCGACCGCGCATCAGGCCGAAGCGGGGACGTATCTCATCGCGGAATTTTGTCTGGATCTGATAGAGGCGCAAGGGCAACTGGCGGTATGACCGAACCTCGCCCCGAACCAAATCTGTCATGACCTCTTCATGCGTAGGGCCGAGGCAGTATTCACGGTCGTTCCGGTCACGGAAGCGCAGGAGTTCTTTGCCGTAGTGCTCCCATCGGCCGGTTTCTTTCCACAGGTCAGCGGGTTGCACCATGGGCAGGAGAACTTCTTGAAAACCTGCGGCATCCATTTCTTCCCGCACGATCCTGGAAATCTTCTCAAGAATTTTCAAGCCCATCGGCAGATATATGTACAGGCCCGATGTCAATTTCCTCACCATGCCAGCACGCAGGAGAAGCTTATGGCTCACGACCTCCGCGTCAGCCGGTGTTTCCTTGAGAGTCGGGATATAGGCGGATGTAAAACGCATGGCAACTATCCTTATCTATTCAGATTGGTGTTTTTTTTCATCCAAAAGTTTTTGCAATTCCTGCATGAAGGCAGAAAGCAGCGCATCCTGCCCCTTCACCGAACGTATGACGACACCTTTTTTGAAAATAATCCCTTTCTCACGACCTCCGGCCAGACCGAGGTCGGCCTCTCGGGCTTCTCCCGGTCCGTTGACGACGCATCC
The DNA here is from genome assembly GCA_024692205.1 of Desulfovibrio sp. GTDB lineage: Bacteria > Desulfobacterota > Desulfovibrionia > Desulfovibrionales > Desulfovibrionaceae > Desulfovibrio. The sequence goes on from JAILMX010000223.1 coordinate 13,656, forward strand.
CATTACGGCGACCGAGATATCCGCCGTGGAATCCGCAAGACGCATTTCCACGGCACGGGCCAGTGAAAACAAATCAATTTCGGTTCGACCGCAGGTGGGGCAGGAAATAATCTCCGGGCCTCGCTTTCGCAAGCCAAGCGAACGGAGAATCTCCCATGCGACCGAGACCTCTTCTTCTGGGGGAGCCGTCAAGGAAACCCGTAAAGTATCTCCTATTCCCTCATGAAGGAGTATGCCGAGACCGACAGCGGATTTCACCGTTCCGCGCATCAGGCCACCTGCCTCGGTCACACCTATGTGAAGAGGATATTCGCACTGGGTGTGTAACAGACGGTAGGCGGCGATGGTGTTCATCACTGATGACGATTTCAGCGAAATCTTTATGTCTGAAAAGCCGCGTGATTCCAAGATGCGAACGTGGCCGAGAGCGCTCTCAACCATGGCCTGAGGCACAGGCCCCCCATAGCGTGCGAGCAACGACTTCTCGACAGAACCGGAGTTAACGCCTATTCTGATGACGACGCGGTGCGCCTTGGCGGCGTCAACGACACGAGTCACCTTGTCCGCCGTACCGATATTGCCCGGGTTTATCCGAAGCCCATCGATGCCGGCCTCAAGCGAAGCAATCGCGAGGCGGTAATCAAAATGTATGTCGGCGATAAGCGGCATATGCGTCGCCGCACGGATATGTTTCAAGGCAGAGGCGGCCTCAGCGTCAGGAACCGCAAGACGAACAGCCTCACAACCGCGCACTTCGAGTCGCTGAATCTGCGCCACGGTTGCTTCGACATCCCGAGTATCGGTATTGGTCATGCTCTGCACGACTACCGGTGCCCCCCCGCCTATCTGGAGGTTGCCCAGATGAACGGCACGGGTAAGAGGATTTTTACGATTCGTTGTCATGCAATTTTCATAGCATTTTCCCAAGGCTTTTTCCAGAACTTCCGCTTGCGCCGCAAAGCCCCAAAACGCTCCGTCCTTCAAAGTGTGGGCATAATATTTGCATGTTTCTCAACTAATCACAGCTTTTTTTTCCGCATGACCTCACGCAAACACAAAACGGGCCGAAAAGAAGAATAGTACCAGAGGACGTATGCGCAACACAGTATCTTTTATCATTCTATGTCTGCTCGCAGTTGCCTTTTCGCTAGCCGGCTGCTCCCACAAAGGCAGGGGGGCGAATTCCAGCGGATACACGGATGCCGTTGAAATCAAACTGAAGTGTCGCGAACTTGCCGATCAGATGCTCGCGACCATGCCGAACGATGCCATACAAGGCCTTGTTGCCATGCCGACCTCCTTTGTTGATCAGAACAATACATCCCGGACGTCTCCCTTGGGACGGCTGATGAGTGAGGCCATGTTCTACGAATTCAATCAAAGGGGTTTCCCGACGAGGGAGTATCGCCTGACCGGCAACATTTCTGTTTCGGGCGGAAGGGACGACATAGCGCTTGTCCATGATGCGATTGTGGGTACGCAACAAAAATGGGGAGCTCTTCTCGTAGGGACGTATTACGTGGAAAAGGATGCGACCTTCGTCAATGTGCGGCTTGTCCGCGCAACAGACGGTCTTGTACTCCGAACAGGCCAACTTGTACTCGTCAACACGCCTATAGTCTTGCGCATGGCGAAATCGGACCCTCCTGCTTCCCGCCCAAGTGCGACCGCTACAAACAGCACGAAGGATGCGGGGGCGCGGTCCCAAAGATCGCGGAACTGCCTCTACGCCCCCATCTTTTCATCGGCTGACACTTTGGGTTACGGCACCATCCCGATACGTCAGGGCAAATAAGGATTCATACCATGAAAAATTCTCTCCGGGTCATGGCGTTGTCTTATTTTCTGTGCTCTCTGCTCGCTTTCAATTCCTTCTCTTTCGCCTATGAGGGAACGGGGGCTTCGGGAACTCAGCAAGCCCAAATGAATACACACCGCCGTCAGCGAAGTGACAAAAGCATCATGAACAACTATCTCTCAAGAGCTCGACAATTCAGAAATGACGGACGGTACGAGCTCGCTAGACAAAGTTATGTACAGGCTCTTTCGGTCTGCTCAGACGAAGAAACGCTCCTGACCATTCGAAACGAATTGAACGGAGTTGAGCTTCTTTTGCGCACTATGCGATGAGGTCGAGATGAATAAGCTATTGATTGTCATCCTCATACTGGCAGCGTTGCTCTTTCCATTGACAGCAGCTGCTTTTTCCATCTTCAGCGGCACTGTTCCTTCCGCAGCCAAGAGCATCGCTTCTGATTTGGACGCTCAGCTCATGAAACGCTATGCGGACTGCGATCGAGATTCGAGCATAAGCAACAGAAAAGCCGTTGCCCGATCACGCATCATGATTATGGGTACGACCCCTACTAACGTCACCGATCTCGACACGGTATGCCCGCTCGCCCGCCAAATGACCGAAGAGATTTCAAGCCGGCTTGTCGACAAAGGATATCGCTACCAAGAGTTGCGCAAGGGAAGCATGATACGTTTCGACAGAGGTTCCGGTGAATTCATCCTCACGAGGGATGTCAAGCAACTCGCCCAAAGGAACGGAAGCGGTCAGGCGATTCTGGCAGGCACCTATGTGATCAGCGGAAAGCATGTGCGTTTCAACTTCAGCCTTATCCACACGTTGAGCAATGAAGTTCTTGCGAAGGCGTCCGCTTCCGTTCCCATCACCGAAGACCTGTATCCGCTCCTTGAGGAACGCAGCTCCAGCAAAAGAGATGGTGGATACTCCAGCGGAAGGGTTCCATCAACCTATACCCGGCTTCAGTGACGGGCGTGACGATGAAGCACCGCAAGGAGGTTGATTCTTTTCGCATCACTGACTATAAGGGCTAGGCGCACTTTCACACTATCTCTATCAAGGAGCCCCCGCGATGGCCCTCAGCATCGGGATTGTCGGCCTCCCCAACGTCGGCAAATCCACTCTTTTCAATGCACTGACAAAAGCGCAGAACGCGCAGGCCGCCAATTATCCTTTTTGCACCATCGAACCCAACAAGGCTACGGTCGCCGTTCCCGACAAGCGTGTGGATGCATTGACGAAGAAGGTCCACCCCAAAAAGACAATCTATGCCAGCGTGGACTTCATCGACATAGCTGGTTTGGTGCGTGGGGCAAGCAAGGGGGAGGGCTTGGGCAACCAATTCCTCGCCAATGTTCGTGAATGCGCCGCCATCGTCCATGTCGTTCGGTGTTTTGAAGATGAAAACGTCACTCATGTCGACGGTTCCGTCTCTCCGCTGCGCGACATCGAGACTATAGAGACGGAATTGCTGCTTGCCGACATTCAGGCCGTCGAAAAGCGCTTGGAAAAAATGATCAAAATGGCAAAAGGCAACAAAGAAGGTAAAGTCGCGGCAGATCTCATGCAAGGCCTTCTGGATCATCTCAACAGTGGTAACACGGCATCGACATACCCCCTTCCAGAGAACGAACTTTTCTCCTCGGCATGGCATGAGCTAGGCCTTTTGACCGCCAAGCCCGTCATTTACTGCGCCAACTTCGACGAAGCAGCCATCTCACAGGGAAACGCCTTTTCCCAATCCGTACGCGACCTGGCAACAAGCCGCCATGCGGGATTCGCCAGCGTCTGCGCACAACTTGAAGAAGAACTTCAGGGCCTTTCTCCAGAGGAGCAGTCGGAGATGCTCGCCTCATACGGCATTTCCGAGAGCGGCCTTGAAAGGATCATTCGTACCGGGTATGAAACACTCGGTTTATGCAGCTATTTCACCGCTGGGCCGGATGAAGTACGCGCGTGGACCATACGCAAGGGATGGAAAGCCCCCCAAGCGGCCGGTGTGATCCATACGGATTTTGAACGGGGATTCATACGCGCTGAGGTAATTTCATACGAAGACTACATGTCTCATCCGAATGAAGCAGCCTGCCGGGCAGATGGGGTGCTTCGTGTTGAAGGGAAAGATTATCCGGTTCAAGACGGAGACGTGATGCATTTTCTGTTCAATGTTTAGCTTGTCATGACAGCCCTGCCCTTCTCCACGGAAACCGTATCCTTTTCCGATCCGGCCATTGCAAACCTTCTTTTCGGTCCCTGCAATGCCAATCTGGACATTCTGTCCGATGCAAGCAGCGCCCGCATATCAAACAAAGGCACCCAGGTTTTCATCGAATCCGATGTCCCCAAAACCCGCCAAATTCTCTGCAACCTTTTTCTGCAAGTCTATGCACTTCTGCGCGCGGGGCAAACCTTTTCACCGCAGGACATGCGCCGTGCCTACGATATGTTGTGCAGCGATCCAGGCATTGACTTGGCGCAGATTTTCCAAAAAGCCGTTTTCGTACGCACACCAGGCAAAACCGTGACCGCCAGAAACATGGCGCAAAAAAAATATCTGGAAAACCTCATGCGCAACGACATCGTTATCGCCGTCGGACCGGCCGGAACGGGAAAGACCTATCTGGCTGTAGCCATGGCGCTATCCATGCTGCACCAGCACCGCATCAAACGTATTCTCCTCACAAGACCGGCTGTTGAGGCGGGTGAGAGGCTGGGTTTCCTGCCAGGCGACCTTGCGGAAAAAATCAACCCATATCTTAGGCCGCTTTATGACGCCCTGCACGATATGCTGCCCCCCCAAAAGGTTTCCATGATGTTAGAATCAGGGACGATAGAAATCGCCCCGCTTGCCTTTATGAGAGGCAGAACGCTCAACGACGCGTTTATCATTTTGGATGAAGCCCAGAACACGACTCAAGAACAGATGAAAATGTTTCTGACCCGTATGGGCTTTGGTTCGCGCATGGTTGTAACCGGCGATACGACACAAATAGACCTGCCCCCATCACCAAAGGGCGAACAGGCTCGTTCCGGTTTGATCCAGGCCCTAGACATTCTCCATGCTGTGCCCGGCATTGCCATCCATCATTTTTCACCAGCAGACGTTGTCCGCCATCCATTGGTGGGAGCCATAGTGAACGCCTATGACAGCAAAGAAAAAGAACAGTCGCCAGACTAGTTTCCTTACTCTCTACCAAATTCTGAAAGAACGCCACAAATGTGGCTGGAGCCTATGGATACTTGTCGCAAGCCTCCTTTTTCTGTCGCTGGTCGCAAGCATTAATTTCGACACAACACACCGCGTTTATCTTGCCGGACAGATTGCGGATCGGGATATTGTTTCCGACCGTGAGATGCTCGTCTTGGATGAACAGGCGACCGAAGCACGAAAAAAGCAGATCCAATCGCGCCAACCGCCGGTCTATGACCTAACGCTGGAACCGTATCTGCAATTTCAGTCAAAAATCACTGAAATCCTACGGATCCTCAACAATCTCGATCCTGAAAGTCCTGTCCGCCCCCCCTCTCTTTCTCGCCTGAAAGAAGAGCTGGGAGCATCAGCAGATCAAGTTCTGCAGCAGCTGACTCTCCCCGAAGTTCAGACGTGCCTGCTCAAACGCCTTCTGCCCCTGATTCATGACAGGATGGCGTCTGGAATGGTCAGTGACATCCGAACTGCGCAAATAGGCAGATCGGGAGTTTTCATCCATAATTTGGACAATAATACGGAAATTCTGCGCCCGGAAGTATCCGTCCTTCCTGACTTGCATTCTTTTCTTGCCGAAATATCAATACAATTAAAACAGGATAAAACTCTCTCTCCCGCATCACGCCATGCTATCTACTTGCTTCTTTCCACAACTCTTCCTCCGGCGTCACTCACGCTGAACAGAGAGGCTACTCAAAAAAGCAAAAATGCTGTTTTACAAAATATTGAGCCTGTTTATTATCAAATCCAAAAAGGAGAGAGAATCCTCAGAAAAGGGGATAAAGTCAGCAGAGAGCAAGAAATAAAACTCAAAATGCTCTTTAAATACTCGACAAAACCATTTGATATTGGGAAAAGTTTTGGTATTTTTCTCTGTTCACTTTTGTTTTCAATAGGTTTTTTTGTTGCACCCAGTGGCAAACCGGGAAGTTCTCTGCAACGAAAAGATATGCTTCTTATTTCATTATTTATCTTATTCTTTTCGCTCGGCGCCAAAGGAATTTACCTTTTTGCCATGAGATTCAATGACATGAATCTCCTTACAGTATTAACTGCGGCCTACCCTGTTGCAGGCGGCGTAGGTCTTATCACAATGGTATTCTCCGCGAGACGATATTGCACTATGGGATTTCTGCTTTCTTTCTTCAGCATGCTTATGCTGGAGGCACCATGGGAAATCTTCCTCTACTATTTTCTTGGGAGCATGCTCTTCACTTGGCTCGTAGCCAATACATTAAACAGACAAGATGCCGTATGGAGTGTCGTCCCCCTCACAATAGGGCAGATGGTCATTTGGATGGGCATATCTCTTCTGTCGCAACAGCCGTCCCCCGATCTTCCGACGCACCTGACAGCCGTGGCTGTCAACAGCGTTCTCTCACTTATTCTCCTTTTCGCCGTTAGCCCCGTCCTTGAGCTTGCTTTTGGTTACACAACGAGATTCCGCTTGATGGAACTCATGAGCCTTGAGCAGCCGCTCATGCAGGAGCTTATGGTTTCCGCCCCGGGCACGTACCACCATTCCCTGATAGTTGCCAACATGGTTGAAGCTGGTGCTAAAGCCATAGGCGCAAACAGTTTGCTCTGCAAAGTTTCCGCACTCTACCACGACATCGGCAAGATATCATATCCTGAGTATTTCATCGAAAACCAATTCGGTGGGGTAAACAGACACGATAAGCTAGCGCCATCAATGAGCGCACTGATTCTTCTCTCACATGTAAAAAAAGGCACTGAACTCGCACTCCAGAACAATCTCGGCCAGGATATTGCAAATATCATTCAGCAACACCATGGGACGAGAATCATGCAATTTTTTTATCAAAAGGCGATCAATCTCGGAGAAAAACCCAACGAATCTGATTTCTGTTACACAGGCCCCCGTCCGCAAACTAGAGAATCAGCAATACTCATGCTCGCAGACAGCGTTGAGGCAAGCAGTCGTACGCTTTCTGATCCCACTCCTGCCCGAATCAAAACGCACATTGACAATATAATCAAAGGAATCTTCGCCGAAGGCCAATTGGATGAATCAGAACTCACATTCAAGGATCTGCACCATCTCAGTGATAATTTTCAGCGCATCCTCACCGGAATTTTCCACCAGCGCATAGAATATCCTGATCAGACGAAAAATGTGGAAAATACTTCGTCCAACTCTCAAAAAAACAAATAACCCCGCCAGAACGCATGTCCCTTCCGATTGCCATCGTGTACGAATACCCTGCCCCCTGGCTCGTGCCTGTGGAGAGCGTACCCTTAAAGAAAGTTTTGGCTGTCATGGTCCTTCAGGCGAACCAGTTCATCGGCTGCCGCGCCATCCAAGGGCTGGAATTACATCTTGTCGATGATGCGGTCATGGCTGAAAGGAATGCGCAATTCATGTCCTGCTGTGGGCCGACAAACATTCTTTCATTCCCAGGTGGGGAAGACATGCCGGGCGTATTGATCCTTTCACTGGACACGTTCACGAGAGAGTGCATCCTCTACGGTCAACAGAAGATTTTTCACTATCTGCGCTTGCTGTCTCATGGGATAGGCCACATTGCCGGCCTTGATCATGGAGAAGAAATGGATACCCTCATGGCGAAATGCTGCGCTGTGGCAATCGCCTCCGTTCGCACCGCCGGTTCAGACATCAATAATAAGCGCTCGTCTCTTACATTGGCTGGCGAAGACCTGACAGTTAACTAACCATCAAACATCGCCCCGTCAAAACGGAGCCGATTCTCGGAGCAAGTCTCAACCTGTGCCCATGCACATCGTACGATTTCTCAACTCTCCGCAAGAATGGACGCTTTTCGCCCTGACGGCCTTCTGGGGCACAACATTCCTCGTCATCCGCTTCGCCATGCAGTCATGCGGACCGCTCTGGTTCTGCGGACTTCGCTTCGGCATGGCGGCTGTCATCGCAGCCGTCGCAGCCCTGCCCGTTCTGAAGGGGCTGACGCGGCATGAGGTCATAACCGGCAGCATACTCGCCGTTTCCATCTTCCTCGGTTTCGCCCTCCAGACTGCCGGAATGGCGACAATTCCCGCCTCGAAATCGGCCTTCATCACCGCCTTCTACGTGCCGCTCGTCCCCCTCTGCGAAATGCTCATCCTGCGCCACAGGCCCGGTCTTTCCGCATGGCTCGGCATGGCGCTGGCCTTTCCAGGTGTCCTTTTGCTCTCGGGCGTGGAAGAAGGCATGATGGGCGGCATGGGCAGCGGCGAATTCCTGACCCTTTTGGCTGCCGTAGCTTTCGCCGTCGAAATCATCCTCGTCGGCAAATACGCCCCAGGCACCGATCCCCGACGCCTTGCCGTTATCGAGCTCGCCGTCACATCCGCCCTCTGCTTTCTCTGCATGCCCCTCACGGGCGAATCGCCCGCCCCTTTCTCATGGAACGTTGTCGCAAGCGCGACTGGCCTCGGAATAGCCTCCGCCGGCATACAGAGCCTCATGCTTTGGGCGCAAAGGGTTGTTCCTCCCACCAGGGCGAGCATCATTTACGCGACGGAACCCGTCTGGGGAGGCCTTTTCGGTTATATGGCGGGAGAGAGGCTGACGCTCTTCTCCCTCGCCGGTTGCGTGCTCGTCATCAGCGGCGTGCTCGTCAGCGGCAGAAAAAAGAAGGACGTATCCCGCGCTAAAAAAAGCGGCTGAATGCAGATTGCAAATTTCCGCAGTTAGAGTAAAAATATCGCCCGCATTTTCTTTTCCCAAACTTCTGTAAAGGCATCTCCTTCATGGAACTCTTTCTACTCGCCCTGCTCGTCATGGCGGCGGGCGCGCTCGTTTCGGCCGCCATCGCCCTTTTTCCCGTGACAGCGGCGCGCAACAAGGTAGCGGACATCCTCGGGCCTGTGACGGCGGTTGCGGCCTGTCTGCTGGGCCTTGCAGGCATTTTTTCCGGAGAATGGGCCGCCACGGAATACAGGGTCATGCCGTGGGGCCTGCCCTTCGGAGCATTCGCTTTGGCACTTGACTCGCTGACGCGCCTCTTTCTACTGCCTGTCTTCGTCCTTGGCGGCACTTGCGCGCTTTCAGGCGGAATATCACTGCGGCAGAGCGATCCGACCGAGCACAACCTAGGGGCGCACTGGCTCTTCTTCCTCATCCTCCTTCTGGGCATGACGCTCGTCATGAGTGCACGCGACGCAGTCCTCTTCATGCTCTCGTGGGAGCTCATGTCCCTTTCCCCTTTCTTCCTCATTGATTTCAATGACAGGGACAGATCCGTTCAGGATGCATCGTGGGTATACCTTGTGGCGGCGCATCTGGGTGCGATGGCGCTCATTGCCTTCTTCGCACTGCTCTGGCAGGAGAGCGGTTCCACGCTTTTCTCCGAGATGGCGCTCGCCCGCCACGGCCACGTGACAGCACTTTTTATGCTCGCCCTGCTCGGCTTCGGCGCAAAGGCGGGCCTCGTGCCCCTGCACGTATGGCTGCCTGAGGCCCACCCTGCAGCCCCGAGCCATGTCTCAGCCCTGCTTTCGGGCGCCATGCTCAACGCGGGCGTCTACGGCATCATCCGTTCCTTTGACTTCTTCGGCAACCCGCAAACCTTTCCGCTATGGTGGGGATGGATCGTCACAGCCGTCGGCATAGCGACGGCTGTGACGGGCATTCTCAAGGCGCTTGGGCAGACCAACCTGAAACGCCTTCTCGCCTATTCCAGTGTCGAGAATATGGGTGTCATCCTTCTGGGCCTCGGCGCTGGCCTCATCGGCGCGGGCCGGGGCGAAGCATGGATGACGGCTCTCGGCTTTTCGGGCTGCCTTTTCCACATGCTGAACCATTCGGCCTTCAAGGGGCTGCTCTTCCTCTGCGCAGGCGAAGTCCTGCACAGCACAGGCACGGTGAACATGTCACAGCTCGGCGGTCTGCAAAGACGCATGCCTTTTCTGGGAACCCTGTTCGCGCTCGGCGCGGCCTCAATCGCCTGTATGCCGCCCTTCAACGGCTTCATGGGCGAATTTGTCCTCTCCCTTTCCCTCATAGGCGGCCTTTCCCTTCCCGGAATGGAAGAAAAGATTGGTGTGCTTGTCTGCATGACAGGCCTCATGCTCGTCAGCGGCTTATCGGCAGCCGTGTACATCAAGTCCTACAGCATGACCTTTCTCGGAGAGGCGCGCTCACAATGCTCTGTGGAGCCGCATACGACCAGTCCCGTCTTTCAGTTACCCCTGCTCATCCCCGCCGCGGCCTGCGTGATCGGCGGCCTCGGAGCGCAGTGGGCCTTCGGGATGGTAGAACAGGCCATGACCTGCATACCGACCCTGCCCGACAGCCTGAAGACGGTCTCCATCGCGGCTGATGAGAACGCAGGCGCCCTGCTCGGCAAAACAGCCCTTTTCTGCACTGGCGGCCTTGTCTTGCTCGTTAGCTTCACGGTCCTCCGCCGCCTGCTATTGCTCAGGCAGGGTATCCGGCGCGGGCCGACATGGGGCTGCGGTTACCAATACGGTTCGGCACGCATGCAGTACTCCCCCGCCTCCTTCGTCGAGCCGGCGGCGCGCTTATTCGCCTCCGTCATGGGAACGACCATGCGGCGACATGAAGACGCAGCCTACTTCCCCGGACACGATTCGCTCAGCGTCAAGGCCCCGGACGTCGTGCAGACGAAATTCTACACGCCCGTCTTCGAATGGATGCGAAGGTTGTGCAACAGCTTGAAGATCATCCAGAACGGCGCTGTCAACATATATGTCCTCTACATACTGATAACGCTCGTCGTGTTGCTCGTCTGGGGGATGGCGTAATGGACAGTGGCCTGCAATATTTCCTTCAGTTCGGAGCGGCCCTTGTTCTTGCCCCGCTCGTGCCCGGTATCATAAACCGCGTCAAGGCCAAGTTCGGCGGCCGGCACGGCAAACCCCTGCTCCAGCTGTATTTCGATCTGGCGAAACTCTTCGCCAAAGGCGAGGTTATCAGCACCACGGCGACCTGGATCTTTTCGGCGGGGCCTGTGATAAGCCTGACGACCGTTGTCATGGCGCTCGCCCTGCTCCCGCTCGGCGGAGTGCCTTCGCCTTTCGCATTCCGCGGTGATTTTATCCTCTGCGCCTATCTGCTCGGCATGGGCCGCTTCGCCACCGTTCTCGCAGCCATGGACACGGGCTCTCCCTTCGAGGGCATGGGCGCGAGCCGCGAGGCTCTTTTCGGCGCGCTAGCCGAACCGGTGCTCTTCCTGTGCTTTCTCTCGCTCATCAGCACCGCGACCTCGATGGGCATGAAGGCGGATTTCTCCCTCTCCATGCTCTTCAACGGCTTCGCCTTAGACGCATGGCTTCACGGCCGGCCCGAGCTCGTCCTCCTGACCTTCGTCATGGGCATCCTCCTGCTTGTGGAGAATTGCCGAATCCCGGTCGATGACCCGACGACCCACCTTGAACTGACTATGATCCACGAAGTCATGGTGCTCGACCACTCCGGCCCGAACCTCGCCTTCATCCTCTACGCATCGGCCGTAAAACTCTGGGTTTTCTGCTCACTTTTTGCCGGACTTCTCGTGCCGGTTCTTCCCGTATGGGCACAGACCGTGCTCACATTCGGCGTCATCTTCGCCGCAGCCGTCATCATTGGCGTCATCGAATCGACAATGGCGCGTCTGCGCATGCACATCGTTCCCGCGCTCATCGGCCTTTCCGGCTCCGTGGCTGCGTTCGTCCTCATCCTGACACTGGTTCGCTGATCATGCACTCCCTCTTTCAGTTCATCATCCTTCTTCTGCTCATCATAGACCTCGTCATGCTCTGGTCAGGACGCATGCTCATGCTCATCCGGCTTTCGGCCGTGCAGGGATGCCTTCTGGCCGCGCTCCTGCTCATGCCGCTCAAGGGGCCGCTCACCATGGAGCTCGCCTTGCTCGCCACGGCTGTCTTTCTGCTCAAGGGTATAGGGTTCCCCATCTTCCTCAGGCACATCTGCCACAAGCTGGGCATCGAGCCCAACGTGAAGCCCAGGCTCGGCCGCATGTTCCCCATGCTGGCTGGCCTCGTCTGCCTCGCCTTCTCCCTGTGGCTTGAGGAGAGCATCCCCCACGCGCAGGGGCTTTTTCCGCCACTTTTGCTGCCGGTTGCGCTGACGACCCTTTTCTGCGGGCTCATCCTCGTCGTCGGATGTGCAAAGGCCATCGCGCAGGTGACGGGCTACCTCGTCGCGGAAAATGGCATCTTCATCCTCGGCATTCCGCTCATCACGAGCGGCTCTGTCTGGTTTGAGCTCAGTATACTGCTTGACGTATTCGCAGCCATCTTCGTCATGGCCATCGCCATCAACCATATCAACAGCACGTTCGATTCCATCGATGTGGCGCGATTCCGCAGCCTGAGGGACTGACATGCTCGAACTTCTCCTCTTCACCCCCCTGGTTGCCGGGACCGTCATGTTCATTCCGGGCGCATGGCCCAGGCGCATTCTTCTGCTGCTCACGGCCCTCGCCCACATCACTCTTGCCTCGACAGTCTTCATACAGGTCAGCGCGAATAACAATCCCGTGGCATTCGGCGGCCTGCTTGAGCCGGACGACCTTGGCGTCGTCTTCCTCATGATTGCGAGCATCCTCTTTCTCGCCGTTACGTTCTATTCCATTGGCTACCTGAAACAGGAAGAGAAAAAGGAGGTCAGACGGGACATACAGAAGGGAGATCTTTTCACGAACGCGCCCGAGGCGCGTTTTCTCGCATGCCTGTGCTTTTTCGTGGCGGCAATGACGCTGGTCACCGTCACTCCCAATCTGGGCGCACTCTGGGTCGGCATAGAGGTCACGACCCTCGCAAGCGCCCCCCTCATCTACTTCCACCGGCACCGCAGCTCCATGGAAGCCACGTGGAAATACCTCATGATCTGTTCCGTCGGCATCGCCCTGGCCCTGCTCGGCAACATCCTCATGGAGGTGGCCTTCCACCGGTCCGCTGCCCCCGCAGGCGAAGGCATGAATCAGCTTGCCGCCTTCATCAAAACCGGAGCGAACGGCGGCGTCGACCCGCTGTGGCTCAAGGCCTCCTTCATCTTTGTACTCGTGGGTTACGGAACGAAAATGGGCCTCGCGCCCATGCACACCTGGCTGCCCGATGCGCACAGCCAGGCTCCCTCCATGGTCTCGGGCCTTCTTTCGGGGGCGCTGCTCAACTGCGCTCTGCTCGGCATCCTGCGGAGCCACCAAGTAATGATGGCCGCCGGCCTCGGCGGCTTCAGCAGCGATCTGCTCGTATTCTTCGGCCTGCTCTCGATGGTGACGGCCATGGTCTTTATCGTGGGGCAGGGCCACTACAAAAGGCTGCTCGCCTATTCGAGCGTCGAACACATGGGCATACTCGCCCTTGCCTGCGGCATCGGAGGAAGCGCCATTTTCGGCGGTATGCTGCACGCTCTCAGCCACTCGCTGACGAAATGCATGCTCTTTCTCGTAGCCGGCAACATCCTCACGCGCTACCATACCTTCTCCAGCCACGACGTGAGCGGACTCAGGCAGGACATGCCGCTTTCCGGAGCGCTGTGGACTGCTGGTTTCCTCGCCATCGTGGGCTCGCCGCCGTTCAGCCTCTTCGTGAGTGAGTTCATCATCCTCAAGGGGATATTCGCGAACGGCTGCATACTGACCGCCGTGGTCTATTTGTCCGCGCTCGCCGTCATCTTCGTCGGCATGTCGGTGCCGGTGCTGCGCATGGTACAGGGCACACCCTCGCATGACGTGACCATCGATTATCACGAGTCAGCATACTCCGTGCTGCCACCCGCCGTACTCTGCCTCGCTGTGCTCTGCCTCGGCTTCTGGGTGCCCGACTGGCTGGCAGCAGCGCTCAACCGCGCCGCAGCACTTCTGGGGGCATGATGTTCTCTTACCGATCCGCAATCGACCACGCCGACGTGCCGAACGTGCCCATCGAAGCCCTGAGGGGCACAATTATCGATTACTGCCGCAACGGCTGGGACCTGATGGCATTCTTCGGCATCCCTGTGGATGGCGAAAACGGGGCAGAGCTCATTGCCGTTCTGGGGGACCCGGACACGCACACCCTGGAGATTCTCCGCTCGCTTCCGGTACGCCGCTATCCGTCCGTAACGAAGGAATGCCCCGAGGCACACCTCTTCGAGCGAGAAATATTCGAGCAATGCGGCGTGCACCCGCAGGGCCATCCCTGGCTCAAGCCCGTGCGTTTCTGCCGATCGGCAGGGGACGGACAGCGCCCCGGCCCTGCGCAAGCGAACTATTTTCACATCGAAGGCAACGAGGTCCACGAGGTCGGTGTCGGCCCGATCCACGCCGGCGTCATAGAGCCCGGGCATTTCCGTTTTCAGTGCTACGGCGAAAACGTCATGCACCTTGAAATACAGCTGGGCTTTCAGCACAGAGGTGTTGAGCACCTCATCAGCACCCTGCCTCCGCATGCCGTACTACCGCTTGTCGAAAACATCGCGGGAGACAGCGCCATCGGCCATGCGACAGCCTACTGCAGCATCATCGAGCGCCTGACCGGCACGGATATTCCCCTGCGCGCACAGATTCTACGCCGCATCGCACTTGAGCTGGAACGTCTGGCAAACCACACCCGTGACCTAGGCGCCATCGGCGGTGACACGGGTTTTCTGCCGACATCGGCTTGGAACGGCCGCATCACGGGTGATTTTCTCAATCTCACCTCAGAACTCTGCGGCAGCCGCTTCGGCCGCAACTTGCTTTGTCCGGGCGGCGTCAAGTGGGATGCCGACCCAGCACTCTGCCAAAGCCTCATCAAGCGCCTGCGCACGGCCTACCGCGACGTTCGTGGCTCGGTCAACGTTATGCTTGAGACGCCGAGCGTGCTCGCCAGACTGACCGGCACGGGGTGCGTCAGCCATGAAACCGCTGTCGACCTCGGCCTGGTCGGAGTGGCGGCACGCGCCTGCGGCATCGACCGCGACGCGCGCTTCGACTGGCCTCTCTCAGATCTGGAATCCCCCCTGCTGCACGTCCGTACTGAGATGGAAGGAGACGTGCGCGCACGAACCCTCGTGCGAAGCCTTGAACTTGACGACTCCGCAGCCCAGACCGAGGCCGACCTGCAGAGACTATCGTACATGGAGGAAAGCAAGATCGCCGCAGATGTGCCCAATCTTCCCGCCGGGAAGATCGCAGTGGCCCTCGTCGAAGGCTGGCGCGGGATACTGTGCCATGTGGGCGTCACGGATGATGACGGCGGCTGGCTCGCCTACAAAATTGTTGATCCCTCCTTCCACAACTGGATGGGGCTTGCCATGGCCCTGAGAAACGAACAGATTTCGGATTTTCCCTTGTGCAACAAAAGCTTCAACCTATCCTACTGCGGTCATGACCTGTAGGAGCCACCCATGCTGAACATCGTAAGGGAACGCCTGCATCAGGGCTACCGTACACTCAATTACCCATTCAAGCAGCCCGTGATTTCGCCTCGTTTCGCCGGCCTCCCCTCCATCACCCCGACATCGTGCGCCTCCTGCTCAGCGCACGCATGCACAAACTGCTGCCCTACGGGGGCGCTCGCGATCACCCCCGACGGCCCGGCTCTCGACATGGGCAGATGCCTTTTCTGCCGTGCCTGCGAACAGGTCTGCCCGGAGAAGAAGATCATCTTCACCCATGAGCACAGGCTGGCCGCCTACACGCGAGAGGCCCTCATCATAAAAGGCCCTGCACCGAACGGCTTTCCCGATGAAAGTGTGCGCCCCGCCCTCGGAGAACCCAGGCGCAACCTTTCGCTTTTCGCCCGCTCGCTCAAGCTTCGCGAAGTGAGCGCGGGTGGCTGCATGGCCTGCGAGGCCGATGTGAACGTGCTCTGCACCCTCATCTACGACCTCGGCCGTTTCGGCATCGAATACGCGGCCTCGCCCAGGCACGCTGACGGCCTGCTCATCACCGGGCCCGTCACCGAAAACATGCGCCTCGCCCTTTTGGATGCATGGGAGGCGACGCCCGATCCCCGCATCGTCATCGCCGTGGGCACGTGCGCCATATCCGGGGGGACGTTCGCCGAAAGCACCGAAGGCTGCAAAGGGGTCGAATCCGTTCTTCCCGAGGGATGCGTCGACGTCTATGTGCCCGGCTGCCCGCCGAACCCGTGGAGCATACTCGACGGCATACTCTCGGTCGCCTGGAAAAAGGCCCACGCGAACCGTTGAACGGAATGCCGCATGAGAGCGAACATGAAGAAACTCATTATAGGCATTACGGGGGCGGATGGCGTCTGCCTCGGCGTGCGACTGCTTGAGATGCTGCGCGACATGGAAGACGTCACGACCCACCTTGTCATGACGCGGCAGGCGGAAACCAATCTGCGACTGGAGGGTTTCCCCTCTCCAGATGCGGTGCGCGACATGGCTGACCACTGCCACTCCATCGACAACATGGCTGCCTCAATAGCGAGTGGTTCCTTCGTGACCGACGGCATGATCATCGCCCCGTGCAGCATGAAGACGCTCGGGGGCATCACATCCGGCTACAGCTGCGATCTTCTGCTGAGGGCCGCCGATGTCTGCCTCAAAGAGGGGCGCAAAGTTGTCCTGGTGCCACGCGAAAGCCCCCTCAGCCGTCTGCACCTGCGTAACCTCCTCACAGCGAACGAGCTCGGCTGCATGATCGTGCCCCCCATGCTCACCTTCTATAACACACCGCAATCCTTGCAGGATCTCATAGATCATGTTCTTACGAAGGCACTACTGCCTTTCGGCATCTCCGCCTCCGGTTTCCGCCCGTGGAGGGGAACGGAAGAAGAATGCACGCTGCCGCTGCCCGAGCGAAAAGGAATGCCGCACGGCAATGTGTGACGCGGCTTCTCCCGGAACACCGATTGTCCTGCATGAGGGCACGGGCCGCACGGCTGTCAGGCTCGAGGCCAGACGCATCGGAGCGGATATCGCCGTTCTGCTTTCAGGCGGTACCGTGCATATTGGGGCGACAGTGCTCGCCCTGCCCCCGGCTCTTTTCCCCGATGACCATGACGGCGCGCCAAGGCCTTGCGTCCGCGCGCTCACCGTGCCGGGGCATCGCGACGATGTGCCTGCGCGCGCGCTCGCGGCGCGCCTTTGTCTGGCGATGAATCGGCCCGTCTGTGTAACTGCTGGCATCCATATCGACGCAGCATCGCGGGCGGAGATAGCCGTCATCCTGCGCAACGCAGAACGCGCCTGTGATCGTCTCATCCTATGCCTGGCCCAGCCATGCGGGGAGTGCACCGGACACGAAACGCCATTGCAGAAAAGCCGAAAGGCCGCGGAGCCCTGAGATCCGCGGCCTTTCGGCTTTTCTGCGAATGTGAGGCGATCACGCCCGTCAGGCGTAATCACCCCGGTTGAATTTGAACTTTTCAGTGGCAGTTATGACATCGAGCTCGTTTATGAGAGAATCGAACTCGGTGTTCTTTCCACGAAGACCGGCCGTGTCTGACTTGAGCTGGGCGACCTTGTCCCCTATGCCCTCAAGCAGGGAATAGGCTTGTCGCAGGTTGCCCCCGGCAGCTGTCGAGCTCAGGGCGTTCGCGTACTGATCCCATAAATCCAGCGTTCCAGAGGCCTGATCAAAAGCATCCTGCAAAAGCTGGCTTTCCGGATCGGACGCCTGACTCTGCCCGGTGGCGCCCAAAAGCATCTGGCTGATCATCCCGGCCTGGGCAGCGCCGGCGGTCAGCGGATTCACGCCGTCAGCCGGGCCCTGCACTGTGCCCGCACCGGACAAGGCTTCCGACAAGGCGGAACCGAAAGCTTCCGCCGAGCCGCCCTGCGGCTTTCGGGCCGCCTGCTCGGCCTGCAATGACTGCAACCTGAGCAAGGCTTCCATTTGCTGGGTATCAATTTCCATCATTGCCTCCAGGGATTGGCATTTGACTGCATCCTGCAATAAGCCTGCCATCACTTTAGAGATTTTCAACAGGTTGAAATAACGGTATATTTATAGAGCAGTAGCGTCGCATCATTGGGAAAATTATTCCCTTTCACGCTCATACAATACCTTCTGCGGCAGGTCTTGTCCATCCGTCGGACCAGCACGTTCGCCCAAAGCAACAGAGCTGATTGTTCGCCACTTTTCCTCCCCTCTCTTGTCCTTCGTGAAAATATGCGCTATGATGTTAGCACATAAACGGACTAGTCTGCCACCGGGTGAATCGTCACCCTTGACTGCAGGCCCCGCATCATAAGGGAGCTTACAATGAAGGAGATCAAGAAGATTCTCTGCGCCGTCGACCTTTCGGATCACAGTGCTGCCGTGGCCGAGTACGCTGCAACCTTGGCAAAGGCGACCGGGGCCTCCGTGCTCGTCGTCTACACGGCGCCCTCGCTGAGCCAGTATGTCGGCTTCCATGTGCCGCCGAACACGATCGAGAACTTCGTGGGCGAGATCGTGACGGGCGCCGAAGAATCCATGCAGAAATTCGTGGAAGAGAACTTCCCCGGAATCGAAGCGGCGGGCAAGGTCATCATCGGTTATGCCGCCGAGGAGATCATCAATCAGGCGACCGAGGAAAAGGCCGACATGATCATCATGGGCACCCATGGGCGCAAGGGCATTGACCGCATCCTCTTCGGCTCCGTGGCTGAAAAGGTCGTCAAGAATGCGACCATGCCGGTTCTGACAGTCCGCCCGCAGGTGTAGACGGTTCTAGACACGCTTTTCTCCTTTGATTACAATAGGGCCGCCGCGCAAGCAGCGGCCTTTTTGTCACTTTCTTCCCGAGGTAGGCATGTACGAAAAGAGTCTGCGAAGCCAGATAGCTGCGCTTGAAGCGTACGCCCCTGGCCTTTCCATTGAAGAAATCCAGCAGAAATACGGTCTCTCGCAGGTCATCAAGATGGCCAGCAACGAGAACCCGCTCGGCACGTCACCCATGGCCGCCGAAGCCATACGACGCCATGCCGCCGAGGCCTTCCGCTACCCGCGCGGAGGCAACCCGAGACTCGTCAGGGCCCTTGCAGACTCCCTCGGCTCCGATTCCTCGAGCATCGTCGTCGGCAATGGTTCCGACGAGATCATCGACATGCTCATCCGCATGCTCGCCGAGCCCGGCCGCCACAACGTGACCTGTTTCTCGCCATGCTTCAGCCTGTACCCCATTCAGGCGGGTATTTCGGGGGTAATGGTACGCCGTGTGCCGCTTAATGATGATTTCTCCTTTGATTTCGCAGCGCTGCTCGCCATGACGGATGCAGACACGCGCCTTGTCTTCACCACAATGCCCGACAATCCCTCGGGCTTCTGCCCGAAGGCCGAGGACGTGCTCGGTTTCGCGAGCGCCCTTGCCCAGCGTGCGCCGCAGTGTCTGCTCGTCATAGACGAGGCTTACATAGACTTCGCCGATGATGAAAAAAGTGCCTCGCTGTGGACTTCCGGACGGCTGCCGTCCAACGCCGCCGTATTGCGCACCTTCTCCAAAAGCTACGGCCTTGCCGGGCTACGTCTCGGTTTCGGCATTCTGCCCCAGGAAATAGCCGACGCCTACTGGCGCGCGCGTCTGCCCTTCTCTGTCAATATCTTGGCAGAAGAAGCGGCCCTCGCCGCCTTGCGGGACACCTGCTTCCGCGAGGCAACCTTCCAAACCGTGCGCGAAGGCCGCTCTCTGCTCACGAAAGAATTACGAGATCTGGGGTGCACAGTGTGGCCGAGTCAGGCGAATTTTCTCCTGTTCAAGCTGCCCGAAGGCGCCATCGGCGCGGCCGACTGCTTCGAGGCCCTTCTGCGCCGGGGCATCATTATACGCAGGCTCAAGGGCTACGGGCTGCCTGATCATCTGCGTGTCAGTATCGGCAACAGACAGGAAAACGCCGCCTTTCTCGCAGCCATGCGCGAAATCCTCACAGAAGGAGGACGCTCATGAGCGCGAAACTTTCCGTCGTCACCCTCGACGGCCCGGCCGGTGTTGGCAAGACGACCCTAGCAAGGCGCCTGGCTGAGAACCTCGGCCTGTGCTACCTCGACACGGGGGCCATGTTCCGCTCCCTTGCCATCCGGCTCGGCCCCGATGCCGAGGAGCTTTCCGAAGGAGCGCTACGCGACCGCTGCAACCGCTGGACCTTTACCATGCAGGGCACCGGCATGAAGACCCGTCTATTCTGCAATGACGAACGGATCGGTAACGAGATCCGCACAGAGACCGTGGGTATGCTTGCCTCGAAAATTGCACGGCTGTCGGTCGTTCGCGAAGTGCTTTCCGCTGCACAGCGCTCCATGGGAGAACGCTTCGCCCTCGTAGCTGAAGGGCGCGACATGGGCACGGTTGTCTTTCCCGACGCACGCTACAAGTTTTTCCTCGACGCCTCGGCCGAAGTGCGCGCATTGCGACGCATGCGTGACGAGGCAAATCAGGAGAAGCATATCGAACTTGCCGACCTGACGGAACAGATACGCCGCCGGGACGCCATGGACCGCAATCGCGCTATAGCCCCGTTGCGCCCTGCCGAAGATGCCCTCATCATCGACACCTCCGAGATGGACATAAACGAAGTGCTTGGCACCATGCTGCGCCACATCTCCATAAACGGCGGCATGGGGGACATTCAGGCCTCATAGGATCAACGCCTGCCCCTCGCCCTCTGCAAAACCGCCGGCCTTCTGCCGGCTTTTTTCCGCCACCCACCAATCGGCAATATCTGCCGCCCCCCCGAATACAAACGACAAAATTTTGGCGTTCAGGCAAAAAATACTCTTATTGGTGAATTTCTAAATTTTTTCTAAAAATTAACCATTTGAAATCACATTGTTTTTCATATTTGGCACACACCATGCAATGGGATGAACAACAACAATCATGCACCGAGGCTGGTATGCCGAACGGTCATGGGGAGGAAAACATGGATAATCAGATGGATTACGAGATCAACAAGGAACTGGGCGAATGCTACCTTTTCATGGGCGATTTTGACAAAGCCGAGGATTACTATCGCAAGGCCGCGGAAAGCAACTCGACTGTCGCTGCCCCCTACATGGGTCTGGCCACGGTGGCCGTGCAACGTTCGGAGCTGGACAAAGCTCTAGTGCTCTACCAGAAGGCCGCCGCTGTTGAAGCATCCGACAAGGCTTATTGCGGTATCGGTCTGGTGTACATGGAACAGGGTTCTCATGAGGATGCGTTCCACTGGTTCGCGAAGTCTCTGGATTTCGCCGCCGACAACATAGTGGC
>JAILMX010000258.1 GCA_024692205.1 Desulfovibrio sp.
TCGACCGCGCCCGTCGAGCGCAGGCTGAACTTGCAGCAGCCCGGCGCGTCCTCGCGCACGAGAACCGAGGCACGCACGCCCGAAAGGCGGCGCATGACCTCGACGAAGCCTTCCAGATCCTCCTTGCGGGCCTGGCATTCGCGCAGGTCGCGCAGGCTCACCGGGCACCAGGCGACGGTGCCGTCGCGTACCACTTCAACGCGCTGCATAAGCCGGCCCCACAGGCGCATATGCCCGCATGTCCAGCAATTGTCGAGTTTTTCGCGCAGATCGTGTATGGAGCAGCCGCCAGCGGAAAGCGCGGCGCAGAGCGCGAAGACTTCGGCCGTCGTGTTGCCATGGCTGAAGCCGCCCGTATCGGCAATGAGGCCGAGCGCCACGGAATCACCGAGGCCGCCCGAGAGCGGCAGGTCAAGGGCCATCGCCGCGTAGGCCATGAGCTGCGCCGTGGCGGCCGCCGCCGGCACGACCCAGTTCGCGAGCGTGCCCATGCCCTCGCCCACATGGTGGTCTATGTTCACGCTCGGCAGGTCGCGCACGAGCGCCGCTGTCTCGTCGCCGAGCCGGTAGGGTTCGCCGCAGTCGAGAAGAAGCGCGGCCGCAGGCGTGAAGGGCAGATGCCCCGTGCTCTCATGCACCGCCGACGGCATGGGGAAAAAGGCGAGGTACTGCGGCAGCCCCGTCGTGCTCACAAGCACATGCTCCTTGCCCAGGGTCTTCAGGATATGCCCCGCGGCCGCGAGCGAGCCCGCCGCGTCCCCGTCGGGATTGACGTGCGCCGCGACGACGACACGGTCGATGCCGCGCAACGCCTCGGCTGTGGCCAGGGCCTCGGCCCTGAAGGCCTGGGGGATGCTGTCAGTCTGCGGCATAAATCTCCACCTGCGAGTCCGTCATCTTTTCCGTGCAGACGGCTTCCATCATGAGCGCGCACTTGTCCATGCGGCTGCGCAGATGACTCTCGCTGTTCGACAGGGACACGGCCGCGAGCTTCAGGCGGGTCAGGCAGTTCTCCGTCCCCGCCTCGGCCACGGCCACATTGAAGCGGTTGCGCACCTTCTGCTTGAGACTGTTGGCCACGCGCCGCTTTGCCTTGAGGTTGTCGTTGCCGTCAAGGCTGAACTCCGCCGTAAGCACGGCGACGAACAAAGGCATGCCTACAGCTCGGCGGCCTCTTCGACCGTCTCGAAGGCTTCGATGACGTCGCCGACCTTGATGTCGTTGAAGTTCTCGAGGCCGGCGCCGCACTCGTTGCCCTTGACCACCTCGCGCGCGTCATCCTTGAAGCGCTTGAGCGAGGATATCCTGCCCGTGTAGATGACCACGCCGTCACGCAGGAGGCGCACTCCCGCGTTGCGCTGGATCTTGCCGTCGGCCACGTAGCAGCCGGCGATGGTGCCGACCTTGGGCAGGTTGAAGGTGTTGCGCACCTCGGCCTGGCCCAGGTAGACCTCGCGCTGCACGGGGGCCAGAAGGCCCTTCATCGCGCTCTCGATATCTTCCTTGAGCTTGTAGATGATGTCGTAGAAACGGATGTCCACGCCTTCGTGCTCGGCTATGGCCTTGACCCGCGCGGCCGGGCGCACGTTGAAGCCTATGATGATGGCCTGCGAGGCGGAGGCGAGCAGGATGTCGGACTCGGAAATGGCGCCCGTTCCGCCGTGCACCACGCTGACCTTGACCTTGTCTGTGCCCATCTTGTTCAGGGCGTCGGTGATGGCTTCGAGGCTGCCCTGCACGTCGGTCTTGACCACGAGGTTCAGGTTCGCGGCCTCCTGATCCGAAGCGTGCCTGGCGAGGAAGGTCTCGAGCGTCACGCGGGATTCGCTCGCGAGTTCGCGTTCGCGCTGCTTGGCGGCGCGGGCGTCGGCGATGCGGCGGGCGACCTTTTCATCGGCCACCACAGAGAACTCCTCGCCGGCATCGGGCACGCCCTCGAAGCCCTGCACCTCCACCGGGATGGAGGGGCCGGCCTCGCGCACCTTCTTGCCCTGATCGTTCAGAAGCGCGCGTACGCGGCCGGAGAACTGGCCGCAGACGAAGTTGTCGCCGTGGCGAAGGGTGCCCTCCTGAATGAGCACGGTGGCCACGGGGCCGCGGCCCTTGTCGAGGCGCGCCTCAACGATGTGGCCGTGCGCGGGCTTGTCGGGATTGGCCTTGAGCTCCATTATCTCGGACTGCAGGGCCACCATCTCGAGCAGGTCGTCAAGGCCCTGCCGGGTCTTTGCCGAAATGCGCGCCACGATGGTGTCGCCGCCCCAGTCTTCGGGCTGCAGGCCGAGCTCGGCAAGCTCGCGCAGAACACGGTCGGGATCCGCGCCGGGCTTGTCCATCTTGTTCACGGCGACGACTATCGGCACGCCTGCCGCGCGAGAGTGGTTGATGGCCTCGCGTGTCTGCTCCATCACGCCGTCGTCGGCCGCCACCACGAGGATGACGAGGTCGGTTATCTGGGCGCCGCGGGCGCGCATGGCCGTGAAGGCCTCGTGGCCGGGCGTGTCGAGGAAGACGATGTCGCCGCGCTTGGTCTTGACGTGATAGGCGCCGATGTGCTGGGTGATGCCGCCCGCCTCGCCGCTCGTCACGTGCGACTTGCGGATGGCGTCCAGAAGCGAGGTCTTGCCGTGGTCGACGTGGCCCATGATGGTGACGACCGGGGGACGGGGCTTCAGGCTTTCGGGGGCGTCAGCCTCCTGCGGCTGCAGATATTCCTCTTCGGAGAAGCCCGTCTTCTCGACCTCGTAGTCGAACTCGGCGGCGACCAGGGTCGCGGTGTCGATGTCAAGGGACTGGTTGATGGTCGCCATGACGCCCAGATTGAAGAGCACCTTGATGAGCTCGTTGGCCTTGAGGCCCATCTGCTTGGCCATGTCCGCGACGGTGATGACCTCGGTCACGCGCACCTTGCGTTTGGCGGCCTTGAGCGGCTGCGTGTTCTGCGGGGCGGGCGCAGCGGCGCGCGCCGGCTTGCGGCGGTTGCGGCTGCGGTTCATTTGGGTCATATCGCCTTCTTCGTTGCGGCCGAAATCCCCCTGCTGGAAATCGACGGTGCGACGCCCCTTGAGACGCTTCTTCTTGCTCTGGCCGTCCCTGCTGTCGGGCACGGGCATGGCCGCCGGCTGCTGGCGGAAACCGCCGGGGGCCGGG
>JAILMX010000047.1 GCA_024692205.1 Desulfovibrio sp.
AAGGCGGTGGCGTCGTCCTTGTAGGCCACGATCAGTTTCTCGGGGTCGTCGGTGGCGTAGACCTTCTTTGCCTTGCCCTCATAGAGCTGTTCACGCTTCTCCATGGTTTACCTCCCAAATGCTTACCCTACGCCGCCCCGAAGGGCGGCGTAGGGAGGATTTCATTTTGTTTATTCCACGTCCTGCAGGGCGTCGTAGCCTTCTTCTCCCGTTCTCACCTTTACCACGTTCTCCACGTCGTAAACGAAGATCTTGCCGTCCCCGATGTGGCCGGTGTAGAGCACCTTCTTGGCCGTCTCGATCACGTCCCGCACGGGGATCTGGCTGACCACGGTGTCCACCTGCACCTTGGGCCGCAGGTCCGTTTCCACCGCGACGCCGCGGTAGTATTCCGTGTGGCCCTTCTGCATGCCGTAGCCCATGACGTGGCTCACGGTCATGCCGGTGATGCCCAGCTTGTTCATCGCCTCCTTGAGGGCGAAGAGCCGCTCCTCCTTGAAGACGATCTCCACCTTGGTGAACTTGTGCCCGTCGCCGCTGAAGACAGGCTCCTTCTTCACGGGGATCGCCTCGGCCGCCGGCGTGGTGCCGGTGACGGCCACGATCTGGTCGCCGGTGCCGAATTCCGCGTACTTGTCCACGGCGGGCATGAAGTCCGCGTAGGCGCTGGGAAGGCCGTGCTCGCTCACGTCCAGGCCGCCCAGCTCGTCGGCGGGCTCCGCACGGAGGAAGTTCAGCTTCTTCAGCAGCTTGAAGAACAGCAGCATGGTGACCGCCGCCCAGGCCGCCACGGCGGCGAAGCCCAGGAGCTGGAGCCCCAGCTGGCGGAAGGAGCCGGTGTAGAGAAGGCCCGACAGCCCGGCGGGCGCGTCGGGATTCGCCAGGAGCCCCACGGCGACGGTGCCCCAGATACCGTTGGCGCAGTGGACGCCCACGGCGCCCACCGGGTCGTCGATGTGGAGCTTCAGGTCCAGCTTCTCAACGACGATCACCACCAGGATGCCGGACACGACGCCCACGACCGCCGAGCCCAGCGCGTCCAGCGCGTCGCAGCCCGCGGTGATGCCCACCAGCCCCGCCAGGGAGGCGTTCAGGCACATGGACACGTCCGGCTTGCCGTTCTTGACCCAGGTGTAGATCATGGTGGTGCAGGTGGCCACGGACGGCGCGATGGTAGTGGTGAGGAAGATGCTGGACAGCTCGGAGACCGAGGTCGCCGCCGCGCCGTTGAAGCCGTACCAGCCCAGCCAGAGGATGAACACGCCCAGGGCGCCCAGGGGGATGGAGTGGCCGGGGATGGCGTTGACCTTGGTGACTTTTCCCGTTTTGTCCCGGACGTACTTGCCGATACGGGGCCCCAGCACCGCCGCGCCGATCAGGGCCGCGATGCCGCCCACCATGTGGATGGCGCAGGAGCCGGCGTAGTCGTGGAAGCCGATCTGGCTGAGCCAGCCGCCGCCCCAGATCCAGTGGGCCTCGATGGGATAGATCACCAGGGAGATCACGCCGGAATAGACGCAGTAGGCGGAGAATTTCGTGCGCTCCGCCATGGCGCCGGAGACGATGGTGGCCGTGGTGGCGCAGAAGACCAGGTTGAAAACGAAATAGCTGGCGTCCGTGAAGCCCTCCGCCGGGGAGGCGATGAACTCCTTAAAGTGGGTGAACAGGTCGAGGTTCGGCACGCCCACCAGGCCGAAGAGGGCGTCCTCCCCCATCATCAGGGTGTAGCCCAGGAGGGAGAACACCACGGTGCCGATGCAGAAGTCCATCAGGTTCTTCATGATGATGTTGCCCGCGTTCTTCGCCCGGGTGAAGCCCGTCTCCACCATGGCGAAGCCCGCCTGCATCCAGAACACCAGAGCCGCTCCTATGAGAAACCAGAATTCAACAGACATGGTAATCACTCCTTTTAAATGCGCCGCGGCGGTTTACACGCCGAACAGCAAATCCCCGTAAGTCGGGAAGGGCCAGTATTTCGCAGCTGTGTGGGTCTCCGCCTCGTCGCAGACCGCCCGGAGGGCCGCCATCTTCGGCAGCACCGTATCCCGCACGAAGTTGGCCTCCCTGGTCACGTCCCCCAGGGCATCCAGGGCGGTGACGGCCTTCTCCACCTCTTCCGCGGCGGTATCCGCCCCGTCCGTGAGGCAGGAGAGCTTGCGGATCACCTTGGTCTCATACCCGCAGGCCAGATCCAGGCCGGCGGCATGCTTCCGGGCGGCACTCTCCGCCAGGTCGGCGGTAAAGGCGGAGACCGCGGGGAGGATCTCCTTCCGGGCCATATCCGCCATGGTGAGGGCCTCGATGCGCACGATGCGCACGTAGTTCTCCAGCTGGATCTCATACCGGGACCGGAGCTCGGTCTCGGAGAAAATGCCGTGGCGGGTGAGCATCTCCACGTTCTTGGGCTCCAGGAGCCGGGGCAGGGCGTCCGCCGTGGTGCGCAGGTTCAGCAGCCCCCGCTGCTCCGTGGCCTCCTTGATCCAGGCGTCGTCATAGCCGTTGCCGTTGAAGATGATCCGCTTGTGGGCGATGTAGGTTTCCCGGATCAGGCTGTGGAGCCGCTCATCGAAGTCCGGTGCCTTCTCCAGATCGTCCGCGAACTGCCGCAGGGCCTCCGCCACGGAGGCGTTGATCATGATGTTGGCGCAGGCGATGGAGTCCGCGGAGCCCACCATGCGGAACTCGAACTTGTTCCCCGTGAAGGCGAAGGGGCTGGTGCGGTTCCGGTCCGTGGTGTCCCGGGTGAACCGGGGCAGGCTGTCCACCCCCAGCTTCAGGGTCTTCTTCTCCGCCCCGGCGTAGGGGCTGTCCGTCTCGATGGCCTCCAGGACGGCGTTCAGCTCGTCCCCCAGGAACATGGAGACTACGGCGGGAGGCGCCTCGTTGGCCCCCAGACGGTGATCGTTCCCCGCGGTGGCCACCGCCAGGCGCAGGAGGTCGGAATACTCGTCCACCGCCTTGATCACCGCCGCCAGGAACAGGAGGAAGCGGGCGTTGTCATAGGGGGTCTCCCCGGGGGACAGGAGGTTCTCCCCCGTATCCGTGGACATGGACCAGTTGTTGTGCTTGCCGCTGCCGTTGACCCCGGCGAAGGGCTTCTCGTGCAGCAGGCAGATGAAGCCGTGGCGCGGGGCAAGGTGGCGCATCATGTTCATGCAGAGCATGTTGTGGTCGCAGGCGATGTTGGCCTCCTCAAACACCGGAGCCAGCTCGAACTGGCCCGGCGCCACCTCGTTGTGCCGCGTCTTGACCGGAATGCCCAGCTTGAGCATCTCGATTTCCACGTCCTGCATGAAACTCATCACACGGCCCGGAATCGCGCCGAAGTAATGGTCCTCCATTTCCTGGCCCTTTGGCGAAGGCGCGCCAAGCAGGGTGCGGCCCGTGAGCAGCAGGTCAGGCCTGAGCGCGGCCAGACGGCTGTCCACCAGAAAGTATTCCTGCTCGGGTCCGACATTGGGACGGACAAATGCGGCCGTGGTGTTGCCGAACAGACGCAGGATGCGCAGCGCCTGCCGCGACAGGGCGGTCACTGAGCGCAGGAGGGGGATTTTGCGGTCCAGCGCCTCGCCGGAATACGAGTAGAAATAGGTTGGGATGTGCAGCGTGGCCCCGTAGGGCTGGGGTATGATGAATGCGGGTACGGATGGATCCCAGGCCGTATAGCCCCGCGCCTCGAAGGTTGAACGGATGCCGCCCGAAGGAAAGGAGGAAGCGTCCGGTTCGCCGCTGATGAGCATTTTGCCGGAAAACTCGCTGATGACCTGGCCGTCGCCCGTGGGCGTCAGGAAGGCGTCGTGCTTTTCGGCGGTTAAGCCGGTCATGGGATGGAACCAGTGGGTGTAGTGGGTTGCCCCGAGCTCCATGGCCCAGTCTTTCATGGCGCTGGCCACGACATCGGCAATGGACGGATCAAGACGATCGCCCTCGCGGATGATGCGCACAAGCTTGCGGTATACCTCCCTCGGCAGCCGCTTGCGCATCGCGGGCAGGCCGAAAACATGGCGCCCGAAGATTTCTTCAGCGGCCCTGCCCTTTTCCTCCTGCCGGTCGGGAGCCACGGGGCTGGTGTTTATGGCATGAACCATTGCCTTTGTTCTGTGGGAATGCATCTTCTGTCTCCTTGAATATGTTTGTGTTCCCTATGGAAACGGCCTTTGCCCGGAGCAATTTTCCTGTCTGCGCGGCATGCTGATGCCGTAGTTCCGGCTGGGATAGACCTGCCAGGTTTTTGAGGGCGCCTGAATGAGCGTATCCCATGGCTCTCACGTCAGTTCCCACGCCGGATTGCGACTACAGGGCATCTTCGCCGCGTTCCCCCGTGCGGATGCGGACGGCGTCCGCCACGTCGCTGACGAAAATCTTGCCGTCACCCACCTGTCCTGTGCGGGCCACCATAACCACGGCGTTGATAACCTCTTCCACCCGTGCGTCGGCCAGCACCACCTCAACCTTGAGCTTTGGCAGGCAGTCCACGCGCATGGTGGTGCCCCGATACACCTCGGTGTGGCCGTGCTGACGGCCGAACCCCTTTATTTCCGTGTAATTCAGGCCTTGAATGCCCAGATTCGTCAGCGTGGACTTGACCTTGTCGAACATGCCGGTGCGGATGATAATCTCCAGTTTTTTCATTATGGTACGCTCCTGTTCCGTTCTGCAATTGTTCCATCTACAGCGAGTAGCCGCGCTCATTGTGCTCGCTCAGGTCCAGACCGCTGAATTCGGCTTCCGGCGTCACGCGCAGGCCCACAAGGGCGTCCGTCACGAAAAGCAGAAGGCGCGTTGCGATATAGCAGTAGCCCCAGGTAGCCGCAATGGATACGAACTGTATTCCCGCCAGGATGGCATTTCCGTAAAAGAGACCGTTCACGCCGTTGACGGAGGCGCAGGCGAAAAGCCCCGTGGCAAAGGCTCCCCATGTGCCGCCCACGCCGTGAATGCCCACGGCGTCCAGCGCATCGTCGTAGCCGAGCCTGCTCTTGAGCAGCACGCCGCCGTAGCAGATCATGCCGCCGGCGAAGCCGATGAACATGGCGGGCAGCACTTCCACAAAGCCCGCCGCCGGCGTGATGGCCACCAGCCCCGCCAGAGCGCCGGAGACAGCGCCCAGCGTGGTCGGCTTGCCCGTGCGCCGCCATTCCACCAGCATCCAGCCCAGTATGCCGCTGGCTGTGGCCATGTGCGTGGTGACGAGCGCATGACCGGCCAGGGCTCCTGATGCCAGGGCGCTGCCCGCGTTGAAGCCGAACCAGCCGAACCAGAGCAGACCGCCACCGAGCAGGGTCAAGGGCAGATTATTGGGCGTTGTGGGCTCTCCGCAATCCA
Organism: Desulfovibrio sp.; assembly: GCA_024692205.1. Classification (GTDB taxonomy): domain Bacteria; phylum Desulfobacterota; class Desulfovibrionia; order Desulfovibrionales; family Desulfovibrionaceae; genus Desulfovibrio. The sequence goes on from JAILMX010000047.1 coordinate 5,326, forward strand.
GCCGCGGACCAAGAGCCTGCGCGCACGCAAGGGCCGCCGCACCGGAGGACATGTGCACCACCGCGCCGCCAGCGAAATCGAGTGCTCCCATCTTCCCCATCCAGCCGCCGCCCCAGACCCAGTGCGCCATGGGACAGTAGACAACGGCCATCCACAGGCCGGAGAAAAGCAGCATGGCGGGGAAGCGGATGCGCTCGGCGTAGGAGCCGGAGATGAGGGCTACCGTCAGCGCGGCGAACATGCACTGGAAGGCCATGAAGACGGTATGCGGCAGGTTTGCCGCCGCCGGAGCCGGATCGCCGCCTACGCCCTTGAGAAAACAGTAGGAGAGGTCGCCTATGATACCGCCATGGTCCGGGCCAAAGGCCAGGGAATAGCCAAATACGGCCCAGAGCACGGAAATAATCCCCAGCGACGCATAGCTGTGCATGGAGGTGGACAGGATATTGCGGGCGCGAACCAGCCCGCCGTAGAACAAGGCCAGCGCTGGAGTCATCAGGAAAACGAACGTGGCGCAAATGCAAATGAAACCCGTATCAGCAGCATTCATGTACTAACTCTCCTTTTGCTGACACCCTTACGGATGGGCACAGAGCCTCCGTATCCGACGGGCAAAACGGTTTGGCCGTATTACGATACGATACGACACGACGGACATGCCGAATCATAGGCAGAAACCGTGCCAATCCGGCAGTTCAAGGAGAATTCGTTTAGAATAGGCTGAAATCAAATGAGAAATTTTAAGGGAGACTGCGGGGGCAATCCATTTGGCGTGGCAATGAGAACCGTTTTTTTAACAAAAATGTAAAAACAAACCGTAATGTAGAATATAATCTACGAAACAGTAAAAAGCCTCAGAAAAAATACCTGTCCCTAGACCATGTCACGGAAGGACTTGTAGCTGATGTCGTATTTTTTCATCCGAAGGGCAAAAATGCGTTCTGTATACCCAAGGCTTTCGGCCGCTTTTCCCACATGGCCGCGGCTGGATTCCAACGCTTCAACGATGGCCGCTCTTTCCAGTTCCTCAATCTGCTCTTGAAGGCTTCCGCTGTGCCATGCTGCCGCGGGAGACGAACCGCAGCCCTGCCCGCTGCGTCCATGGCCGCCGTGCAGGGCCGGAGGCAAATGCTGGGGGAGTACCAGCCCCTCGTGTCCGACAAGCAAGAGCGCGCGCTCCATGACGTTTTCCAGTTCCCGGATATTCCCGGGCCAGGCATAGCGTTGCAGCATCTCCATGACCGAGAGCGACAGGCGCACCAAACCGCGTTCATTGCGCTGGGCAAAGCGTTTGGCAAAATAGTTTGCCAGGGGCAGAATATCTTCCAGACGTTGCCGCAGCGGCGGCAGGAGAATGGGAAAGACATTCAGGCGGTAAAACAGATCGCGGCGAAATGCCCCTGAAGCGACCATTTCTTCAAGGTCGCGGTTGGTGGCGGTGATGATCCGCGCGTTCATATGGAGGGTCCTGGTGCCGCCCAGGCGCTCGAACGTACGTTCTTGAAGAACGCGCAGAAGCTTCGCCTGCGTGAGCAGGGAAAGCTCGCCGACCTCGTCCAGAAACAGAGTCCCCCCGTCCGCCAGTTCAAATCTTCCCTTGCGCATTGCGGCTGCACCCGTGAAAGCTCCGCGCTCGTGACCAAACAATTCGCTTTCAATCAGGTTTTCTGGCAGTGCGGCGCAGTTGACGGAGATGAACGGCCCTCCGGAGCAATCGCTGCCCGCGTGTATGGCTCGGGCTGCCAGTTCCTTGCCGGTGCCGGACTCCCCCTGCAGAAGCACTGTGGTTGAAGACGGGGAGACCACGGCAATCTGTTCATACACGAGACGCATGGATTCGCAGTTTCCCACAAATCCTTTGGGACGCGGGGGTTGCGAGGACTCGTCGTCCATATGCTCCTGCGTTTCCAGGGCCACATGGCTCAAAAGAGTCGAAATGATGCCGAGGAGGCGCATCTCATCCGCAAGGGTGGCCTCGTCGGCCAGCAGCCTGTCCACGGAAAGCGCTCCCACGACCTGTTCCCTCAGCAGGATGGGCACACAGATGAAGGAGATGTCCTCCTTGCTGAGATTGCGGGAGCGCGTGCGATTTAAAAAGCGAGGTTCTTCTGAGACGCGAGAAACGTACATTGGCCTTCCGGTCTCTATGACGCTTCCCGTGATGCCTTCGCCTCGGACATACCTGCCACGCCGCGCTTCCGAAGGTTTGAGGCCATACGCCGCCTCTATGCGGATTTCTCCGCTTTTTGGGGAAACAAGCGTGACGGCCCCGCGCATCATGCACAGGTATTCTGCCATGTGGCCAAGAGCCTCATTCAGGATGTCGCTGACAGGCGCTCCTGTCGCCACCAGCTGCGTCAGGGCCGATAACAGGCGCAGCTGTTTTTCGGCGTTAACAGGCGTCCCTTTTTTTCTGGCGGGCATCTTCCTCTCCTGCTTGTCATAAGCACGTCTGCGCGGCAATCACGAGGGGGGCTCCTGCGTTATACGCTGGCGATTTCTGTCATCCGCCACGCGCCGCAGGGACATAGGCCTGCGCACAGTCCACACCCCACGCAGCGTGCACAAGCAGCGCTGTAGACGCCCTTTTCCCCGTCCGTCCGCACAATGGCCTTGCGCGGGCAGGATTTGAGGCAAAGACGGCAATCTCGGCAGCTCTCACCATTCCAAACAGGAACACGCAGACGTTCATCGCCGGGAGCGGCAAGTTCCGTAACCCGGCCGTCATCCTCCAGGACATCGCCAAAGATGCCGCCGGGAACCCAGGCGTTGCGGCGGAACGTCCCCATGTCCATGACGGGGGCGCGCTTGCGTTGCTCAAAGGGCACGGGCGTTATTTTATTCCACTGCCGACGGTCAGACAGTTCCGGCAGAAGATCAGGATGCCCCACTGATGCCAGGAAATTCGCAAGTCCTGCTTTCAGCCAAGACATATCATTGTCGTCCGGAGCGGACAAGAGCACATCCTCCGGCAGGTCATCGGCTTCGCCGCGGAAATACACCGCGCCGCCCACCATACCCACGCAAGGGCGCGCCCCCAGCGGAGAGACGGCAGGCGCACAACCGAGGCCGCAGACCACTGCCCGACCGCCGCCCATGAATTCAAAGGAAAAGTCCCCCACCGTGCGAAGGACCCAGAGGGAGGGTTCCTCGTACTGCGGGTCGTGCTTCATGAGCGAACCCGCGCGCGCTCCGGCTCTGCCCCCGATTTGGATAACGCCCGCCGCGGCGCAATGGCCGGCCGTGTCACCCGCATCGCCCCGGATCACAATGCGGCCGCCGGAATTGAGCCAGCCGGCGTCCGCCGGGGCCGGACCGTCTACCAGCACCGTGGTGCCTGGCAGGCACATCGCCCCCACGCGCTGTCCCGGATTGCGGACCCGGAAAAGCAGTTCTTTCCCCTCCCGGTTCCAAAGCGGGCCGCCGATGTCATGCTGCCCCGACGCTTCAATGTCGAATTCAGTATCGCCCCGCAGTACCGCCGCTTCAATGGTTTGCAGCAATTCCTGCGTGGAGCGCCGCCTGTGCCCGTCCAATGTTTTAATGCGAACCATGGTGCTTTTCCATCATTGCATAGAGTTGTTTCGCGCCGGACAAGAGGGGCATGCCACTAACAGGCATACGTCACGCCCAGAGCATCAGCCACGGCCTTGTCCGTGGCGACAAGCGCGTCCGCGCGTCCCACCGGCAGAGAGCTGTTGCCCACCGGGGCGAGCAGTTTCCGCAGCTCGGCGTCGAAGGCCAGCATATAGTCCACAATGGCCTGAGCGCCACGGTCCACGTCAAGGCGCCGCACAAGCCGCATGTCCTGGGTGCAGATGCCCGCCGGACAGCGGCCGGTATTGCAGGCATTGCAGCGGCCATGCTCATTGCCCACGCACCCAAGAAGCTGGATGAGCAGCCTGCCCACAAGCACACCGTTGGCCCCCAGGCAGATGAGCTTGAAGGCGTCGGCAGCGGCATGGCCCGTCTGCCCCACGCCTCCCCCGGCCCACAGGGGGATCTGCCCCTGCCGCCCCTGAAGGAGCGCGGCGCGGTAGCAGTCGCGAACCTTTGAAACGATGGGATGCCCGGTGTGTTCCAGCGAAACTTCATTGGCCGCGCCCGTGCCGCCCTGGATGCCGTCCAGGAAAAAACCGCCGCAGATGTTGTAGGGATCGCGCAGCAGGTTGTTGTAGACGGCCACTGATGTGGCCGAAGCCGCGCATTTGATGGCCACGGGTACGCGAAAGCCGAAGGCCGCATTGCAGGAGAGGTGCATCTTCTGCACGGCCTCCTCAATGGAGTACAGTCCCTGGTGGTTAGCGGGCGAATGCAGGGTGGCGCGGGGCACGCCGCGTATGGACTGAATGTGCGGCGCCACCTTGGCGGCGGGCAGAAGCCCCCCGTCTCCGGGCTTGGCCCCCTGGCCGATTTTGATGAGAACGCCGGCGGGATCGGTCTTCATGCGAGGCAAAGCCCGCAGAATGCGGTTCCAACCGAAGTGCCCCGACGCGATCTGCACGATCATGTACTTGAGATGTTCCGATTCCAGCAGACGGCCCGGCAAGCCGCCCTCACCGGAGCACATGCGCACCGGCAGGCGGCACTGCTCGTTGAGATAGGCGCAGGCGAGAGCGATGGCCTCCCATGCGCGTGTGGAGAGGGCGCCGATGCTCATGTCGCTGAACAGGAGGGGATAAATCCAGCGCACGGGTGGCGTGGGGGCGGTGAGCGCAAGGCTGTCCCCCTCCACCCGCAGAGGAAGGTCTTGCACGGGCAGCACCCTGCCGAGTGGCGCGCGCAGGTCAAAGGTGTGCCGCTCCGAGTCCAGTGCGGGATCCGTCATCTGGCTGATTCGACCCACGACCAGTTTGTCGAGGGTGCGTGGCGGATTCAGATTGCTGCGTCCTCCGCGCTTCAGCGGGCCACCGGCACGAGCCAGCAGGGGGAATCGGTTGTCGGGATTGCGGACCGGGCGAACGGCGTCCTGCTGGCAGACCTTGGTGCACATTCCGCAACCCGTGCAGGCATGGGATATCTCCGCGCGCTGGCGCAGCGCCGCGCCGCGCACGCCTCCCCGCGAAGCCGTAAAACAGATGGCGTCCGCTGTGCAGACCGCAGCGCACATGCCGCACAGCACGCATTTGTCCTGCCGCCACTCAACAAGCCAGGGCAGGTCGTTGCGGCTTACATCCTGAACGCTTACTGACGCCATTGGAGCACCTCCAGCCGGTTGTCGATGACCACCATGTCACGCCCGCCGGGATAGATGTCCGCTCCCGCGTCGCGATCAGGCAGGATGGTATTGAGGCCGCAGACTTCAGAGGTGATGGCCGTCATGCCTTCGACCCGGCCGACCACCAGAGGGCGCAGTTTTTTGGCATCGCAGCAGGTGAGCATGCGCCCATCGGGCAGAAGGGCGATGATCGCGTTGGGGCCGTTGATTTCAAGATGCGCCAGGGATTCACGCAGGCAGATGAGCGCATCGCTGTCAGGACGCTCCCGCATGTCAGGCAGGGGAAGCGGCGTGATGACATGCTTGTAGTAGCGCAGTGGCCAGCGCAGCTCATGCAGCACATAGTGCAGGGTATGCAGCAGGCATTGCGAATCGGATTCAAAGCCCGCATACCCGCGGTGCAGGGTTCTCTGGAAATCCCTGTTCCGCGAGAAAAAGGTGTTCTCGCCGTTGGCGCAGAGTGTGTAGCCCTGCAAGAAGAAGGGGTGCGCGGCATAGCGCACGATGGCGTAATTAGTGTTCTGGCGGCACTGCGTCACAATGTTGCGCGCCATGAGGCGGCCGTTGTCCTCCCACAGGCGGAAGTAGACGGCAATGTCCGCCGGATCGCCGATTTCCTTGAGGGTCAGCACATCGGGCCAGAAGGAATAGACATAGCCCTCGTCCGGAGCGCCGTCTCTTCCCGTCAGCAGGGCGCGCAGCGCCAGTCTCGTGTCCAGCAGCAGGTCTTCACGCTCTTCCGGCGTGCGGTAATGGTAGATTTCAGGGTATTCGTAGTTGCGGAACACGTAGCGGGGCATGGCGGCGATGTTCAGGCCGGAACGTCTGTCAACATCCGGCGTCCACTGGGCCACCGGCGTGAAGCCGTGCTCCTCCATGTAGGCATTGACCAGCTGCTCGCCCTTTGACGTGCAGGCCATGGACAGGAGAGGCTTGTCCTTGGAGTGCGCGAACGCGCCGTCAAGGTCCTGCATGACCATGGCAAAACCGGAATTGTCGTGCCCCTCCTGTTGCGGCAGCATGAGCCTGAGCGCCCAGGAGGGAGAAACGGGCGTGAGGCTCTTAATGGCTCCAATTCTGCACATAGCTGGCCTGCGGATCGGTATGGTTAGAGGGTTATGGCGGACAGCCGGCGCAGGGCTTCTTCCGTGTCTTCCGGCGTGCCGAAGGCGGTGAGGCGCACATAGCCTTCGCCGGATTTTCCGAACCCTGAGCCCGGCGTGCAGACCAGGGCCGCTCCTGTCAGCAGCCGGTCAAAGAATTCCCATGACGACATGCCGTGCGGCGTCGCCACCCATATATAGGGGGCATTGACGCCGCCGAAGACAGTCAGCCCTGTCTGCTGCAGAGCCTCGGCAATGCGCCGGGCATTGGCGTGGTAGGCCCGGATATCCTCCATCACCTGGGAACGTCCTTCGGGACTGTAGACGGCCTCGGCGGCGCGCTGCACAATGTATGGGCAGCCGTTGTACTTGGTGGCCTGGCGGCGGTTCCACAGATCGCGCAGCGCCACATGGCCACCCCGGCCGTCGGCGACTGTCAGGGCTCGCGGCACCACCGTGTAGGCGCAGCGCAAGCCCGTGAATCCGGCCGTTTTGGAAAAACTGCGGAACTCCACGGCCACCTCGCGCGCGCCCTCAAGCTCATAGATGCTGTGCGGGATGTCCGAATCCGTGATGAATGCCTCGTAGGCGGAATCGTACAGGATGACGCAGCCCTCACCTCTGGCGTAGTCCACCCACTGTTGCAGGGCGGTTCTGGTCAGGGCCGTGCCCGTGGGATTGTTTGGCGAACATATGTAGATGACGTCAGGCCGTGTGTCTGGAATGGCGGGCACGAAACCGTTTTCGCGTGTGCAGGGCAGATAGAGGATGCGGCTCCAGCGCGCGCCGTCAAACTCTCCGGCGCGTCCGGCCATGATGTTGGAATCCACATAGACCGGGTAGACCGGGTCTGTCACGGCCACCACGCTCTCCCGGGCGAAGAGCTCCTGAAAATTCCCCAGGTCCGACTTGGCCCCGTCGCTGATGAAAATTTCGTCCGGCGAGATATCCACCCCGCGTGGCGCATAGTCATGAGCGGCAATGGCCTCGCGCAGAAACTGATATCCCTGCTCCGGCCCGTAGCCGTGAAAGGAGGCCGCATCTCCCATCTCTTCCACGGCCTTGCGCAGCGCTGCCATGACGGCCGGGGCCAGCGGGCGGGTGACGTCGCCGATGCCCAAGCTGATGATGCGCTTTTCAGGATGGGCAGCACGGAACGCGGCCACCCTGCGGGCAATTTCAGAAAAGAGATACCCTCCCTGAAGCGTCAGGAAATGGCGGTTGACGCTGACCATCTCAGTCCTCCTCGTCGTCGTAGTACACGCCGTCGAATACCGTGGCGGCCTCTCCGGTCATGAAAACGTGATTGGACGCCTCATCCCACCGGATGCGCAGGACGCCGCCCTTCAATTCCACCTCGATGTCATTTTCTGTCAGTCCGTTGAGGCAGCAGGCAACGGTCACGGCGCAGGCGCCCGTGCCGCAGGCCAGGGTCTCCCCTGCGCCGCGCTCCCAGACACGCATACGCACCCGCGTGCTGGTGAGCACCTCCACAAATTCTGTGTTGGTGCGCTGCGGGAAGAGGCAGTGGTGCTCAAAGCCGGGGCCGAGCTTCGCAAGCTCCAGCGCGTCTATGCCGGAAAGAAATACCACGGCGTGCGGATTGCCCATGGACACGGCAGTCACGGTCCAGGTTTTCCCGTCCACTTCCAGGGGGCGGGAAACAAAGCGTGCGTCATCTCCTCCGTCTTTTACCAGAACGGGGATGCGAGCGGGAATCAGTTCCGGTTCGCCCATGTCCACCGTGGCGGCGCAGATGTCGCCGTCCCGGCGCAGCAGGCGTACGATTTTCAGGCCGGAACGCGTTGCGACGCGCACTTCATCGCTTGAGGCCAAGCCGCGCTCCCTTGCGATCTTGCCCACGCATCGCACGGCATTGCCGCACATTTCGGCTTCGCTGCCGTCGGCGTTAAACATGCGCATGCGCACATCCGCCTCGGATGAGGGAAGCAGCAGCACCAGTCCATCCGAGCCCACGCCGAAATGCCGGTCACTGACGCGACGGGCCAGTTTTTCCGGGTGCGCTATGTTTTCCTCAAAACCGTTGATATAGACATAGTCATTGCCTATGCCCTGCATTTTTGTAAAATGAATCGCCTTGGACATGCCATCACTCCTTGATGCGGCACCTGAAGAGGCATGTCGTCGTGCACGTGCCAATGCCGGGTGCTGCGTCTTTGTGGCCTTAAGCAGAAGGCGTGCCAAGTGAGGAATCAACGAAAGACGGAAAGATAACCAGCCGATATACTTATAGGAATACGGCAGCCTGCGTGGTGGGAGGCAGAGTGATCAGGCCTGCTCGCGCAAATAATTTACAAAAATGTAGAACTTTTAAACAAAAAAGGAGAAGAGCCCGCGGGAGATTCGAAAATATGTAAATAAATTTAATAATTTTATTTAGTTATCTAAGCAAAACAATAATTACAATTTGGTAGATTACAGCCGCATCACTTCCTCCATTCATGTGTTTTCGCGTAGGGCGGGCGAAAGGCGTTTTTCCATTTCAGGATTGACGGGAACGGAGAGCGTGCCCAGCAGCCTGTCGATGCGCACGGTGCCGGCGGGTGCGCCGCGCATGGGCTTGATGTGCCGTATCTCGGCGTACTGTATGTCGGCCCTAGCGGCGCTGTTCTGCCAGCTCTTGAGCGCTGCGAGACAACCGGCTTCCATGAGCGTGCGGGCGGGGACCTCCTGTCCGGGCCAGCGTAGGCGCACGACCACATGCGCGCCCGGTCCCCCCTCGGCGTGCATCCAGATGTCGTGGGGCGCGGCAAGCTTGCGGCAGGCGAGGTTGCCCTTGGCGTCGCGGCCCCGCAGGATGACGAATCCGTCCGAACTGACGAAGGCCTGCACATTTTTGGGCAATGGTCCCACGGGCATGGGCGCGGCAGAAGGCCGGCTTGCGGCCGTCTGGGCCTTCGCCGCGTCCTGTCCTCCCGTGCGTCCCTTTTCGGGGGATGCCGCAAGAGATGTCAGCGCCGCGGAAAGCGCGTTTCTTTCTCGGTCAAGTTCGGCGCGCCGAGCCGCAAGGTGGGCAAGGCCGCGTTTGCCCCGCTCTGCCGTATGGAAGAAGCGTTCCATGTTCTCAACGACGGTTATGCGGGCGTCGAGGGCGACGCTTCGCGCAGGGCCGTGAGCGCCCTCGGGCACGTCGATTCTGGCTTCCTTCAGGCCCCTGGGCCAGCGCCACAGGTTCTCCTGAAGCGCAAGGCCGTCATGGCGGGCGCCGACCATGCGGTTGAGACGCGCCTTTTCCTCGTCAAGGTTCCCGGCCAGCCGGTCGAGCTTCTTCTTTTTCCGGAGCAGGGGCTGCGCCTCTTCACGGGCGCGATCGAGCGTCATGCGTTCAAGCACGAGATGGCGCCCGGCTTCCTCCAGCAGGGCGTTCACGTTTTCGCCGCTCTGCTCCACAAGGCCGTCGTGCAGGTCCGGCGGCAGTGGCCACGCGCTGAGTGCGCGCACGGCATTGTCAGCCGGGTTTCGGTACAGGAAAAGGTCGCCGCCGCCGGAGCGGAGATCTTCCAGCAGGGCGAGAGATTCCAGGGCGTCAAGTCGGAGCAGGGTGCGGCGCAGGGCCGGGGTCATGACGGGCCAGTCGCGCCAGTTCGCACAGGCAGAGGCGAGTTCCTCCTCCTCGGGCCAGCGCACGGTCTCTGGCTCGGGGGATTCTGTCTCGGTCAGAAAGTGCAGGGAGACGCCTTCTTTCAGATCAAGGACAAGCCATGCGAGCTTGGGGGCTGACAGCGCATCCTGTGAGGGCGCCGGCGCGGCGCCCGACACGAGCAGCCACAGACGGCGCGCGTAATACTGCGGCACGCACGCGCCGATGCGGTGTCCGAGCGCGTATTTGCGCAGCCGCATGATGTCGGCCGTGGGGGCATGCCCCGCGCCGAGATGTGCCGAGGAGAAGAAAAGAAGGGGATTCTGCCGGCCGGAGCGCATGCAGAGCTGCCGCTTGCCGCCCGGGGCGAAGAATGTCAGCGTGAAAACGTCCCTGACCGGAGACTGGAGTTTTTCAAGCCTGGCCCCGGTCAGGAAGGGTACCGAGGCATCGCAGAAGCGACGAAAAAGGTGCGCGTCCATACCGCGGCCGCAAGGCGCATCCTATTCGCCGCGCTGCCCCTCGGCTTCTTCCTGCTTGGCCTTGCAGCCGATGCACAGCCGCGTCACGGGGCGAGCCTTCAGGCGGGAAAGGCTGATCTCCTCGCCGCACTCGTCGCAGATGCCGTAGGTGCCGTCCTCGATGCGCTGCAGGGCGCTCTGTATCTTGCGGATGAGCCTGAGCTCCCGGTCGCGTATGCGCAACGTGAAGGAACGATCGGATTCTGCCGTGGCGCGGTCTGCCGGATCGGCGAAAACCTCGCTGCTGCCGTTCATGTCCTCAATGGTCGAGTTGCCCTTTTCCTGAGCTTCCCTGAGCATTTCGGTCAACATCTTACGGAAGTATTCTATATCCTTCTGCTCCATGGCGCAGAGCCTCCACATCTTTTGCTTCTTTGCTGTTACCTTGCGGAATTAAGTACAATAATATAAACGATCATGGCCGATTTGTAAAGGGGGGACGGGAAAACGCGGAGGTTAATCGGCGCCGTTGTCCATAGAGCGGACGCGAGCCTTCCTTTCCTCGTGCGCCTGCATGCGTTGCCGTGCCTCTCCGCGCAGTTCCTCATGCACCTCGTCCCAGGCGGGCACGGCCCAAAGGCCGTTCCTCTCCGGGCGTACCGGGAGAAAGAAGGTCGTTTTCCCGCCATTGCAGCGCATTGTGACGGGGCCGCTGCTGGAGGCGGCCTTGCCGGCATAAGAGATGCCGAGGCAGCCCGCTTCGATCAGAAGCGAGTCCGGCCAGTCCGCGCCGTCGCGGGCAAGTAGAAGCGGTCCCGGCACGCCGGGAAAAGCAAGAAGCAGATCGCCATCTCGCCTGGCGGCCTCAATGCGCTGATTGTCAGCCCTGTTGCGGCCGACGACAAGCCAGTAGTAACGGTCGTCAACGCGTCGCCAGAACTGACGCCCCAGATCGGCAAGGCGGAAGTCATCCACCGTCGGATGCGCACGGCGTGTGAGAACGGGCCAGAAGCGGCGCGTGTTCTCCCTTTCCGTCAGAAGGCAGCCGCCGGCGGGCGTCGGTATGGCGGTCAGACCGAAGTGCCGGGCGAGCGCCATCTGCTCATGCCGGCCGCGGCCGGAGATGCCCAGGAGCCGTTCCCGGTCGACGAGGCCGCTTTCCTCAAGCGGGGTGGGTTCAAGGCATTTTGCCGAGAGGGGGCGTAGGAGAAGGTCGCGCACGCCAGCCTCACGCAGGATGACGTTGAGCACGTCACGGCGTTGCGACATGGGCCTTTGCCCGAGAACCTCGCCGGTTGCCAGACCCTTTGCCCCGACGGATTCCATGTAGAGGCGCGCCTTGCGCAGAAGCAGGATCTTGCAGTCCACGCAGGGGTTCATGTGCTTGCCAAAGCCGTGTGCGGGGCGTTCCTTCAGCATGCGGACGAAATCCTCTCCGAGGTCGAGGCTCTCGATGTCAAGGCCGTAAGTGCACCGCCAGCGGGGCAGCGCCCGGAAATCGCCGAAGAAAGGGGTATGGCAGTGCAGACAGCGCACACCGAGCCCCTGCTCGCGCAGAAGAAGCGCTGTGAGTATGCTGTCCAGTCCCCCGGAAAAAAGAACGATGATGTCGGGCTGTTCCATGAAAGGCCTTTTACAGAGAGTACGGAGCGCTTGCAAGTAAAAAAACGTTTTCGGGTGCCGGCGCGACGGCGCATCTTTTCTTTTGCGGCGATGGGGCGTATGCTGACGCCTCTTTATTCAATGCTATTCAGATGTGCGCGCAGCCGCAGAAGGAGTTCAGCATGAGCAAGAAACTGACCGTCGCCGTTGTGGGCGCCACGGGCGCCGTGGGCCGAGAGATGCTCAAGACCCTGCATGACCGCAAATTTCCCGCGACCGAGGTACGGGCCTTCGCCTCCGCCCGCTCGGCCGGGAACAAGGTTCCCTTCGGCGAGGATGAACTGACCGTCGCGGAGCTCACGGAGAAGAGCTTCGAGGGCATCGATCTCGCCATCTTCTCCGCCGGCGGCGCGACCTCGACCAAATTCTCCCCCTTTGCGGCCCATGCCGGCTGCGTCGTCGTGGACAACTCCGCCGCGTGGCGCATGGACGACCGCTGCCCGCTCGTCGTGCCCGAGGTCAACCCGCACGCCCTTGGGAAGCACAACGGCATCATAGCCAACCCCAACTGCTCGACCATACAGATGCTCGTCGCCCTGAAGCCCCTGCACGATGCCGCCCGCATCAAGCGCATCGTCGTGACGACCTTCCAGGCCGTCTCCGGCGCGGGCCAGAAGGGCGTCAACGAGCTGGAAAAACAGGTGCGCGACCTCTTCAACGCGCGCGAGATCGAAACGAAAGCCTTCCCCTATCAGATCGCCTTCAACGTCATCCCCCGCATCGACGTCTTCATGGAGAACGACTATACGAAGGAAGAAATGAAGATGGTCAACGAGACGGTCAAGATTTTCGAGGATCCCTCCGTGCGCGTCACCGCCACCTGTGCCCGCGTGCCCGTCTTCTATTCGCACTCCGAGTCAGTGAACATCGAGACGGAGAAAAAGCTCTCCGCCAAGGACGCCCGCGTCATCCTGTCGCAGGCTCCCGGCGTCAAGGTCATCGACAATCCCCGCGCGGACCTCTACCCCCTGGCCCTTGATGCCACCGGCTGCGACGAGACCTTCGTGGGCCGCATACGCGAGGACGAGAGCATCGAGAACGGCCTGAACATGTGGATCGTGGCCGACAACGTGCGCAAGGGCGCGGCCCTGAACGCCGTGCAGATCGGCGAGGAGCTTCTGCGCCGCGATCTCATCCGCGTGACCGACAAGAATGTCTTCATGAAGTAGGCCGAGGCGTCGTACGATGCTGACCATGAATTTCGAGGCCTATCTCAAGGCCCTTCTGTCCGCCCCCAGACCGGGGGCGGACGCCTACCTCGCGTTCTACGACCACAGGGTCGGCGGCATCTGCACCGACCCCCGCCTCCTGCTTGTGCCGCTTGACGACCACATCTGCCACCGCGGCGACGGGCTTTTCGAGAGCATCTGCTACCGCGAGCGCACCATATTCGCCCTTGACCGGCATATGGCCCGCATGTGCGACGGTGCGGCGGCGCTGAACATCACGCCGCCCTGTTCCTTCGACGAGATACGCTCGCGCGTCATCGACGTGGCCGGGGCCTCCGGGCAGGACCACGGTGCCATCCGCGTCTTTCTGAGCCGCGGGCCAGGCGGCTTCGGCATAAGCCCTGCCGAATGCCCTGTCGCCGGCCTGTACATCGTGGCCCTTGCCGACACCCCGCCTGACGAGGCCCTTTACGAAAAGGGCGTCACCGCCTTCACGAGCCGCATACCACCAAAGCAGGAATACCTGGCCCGCATCAAGAACACGAACTACCTGCCCAATGTCTTCATGGCGGCCGAGGCAGCCGAGAAGGGCATGGACGTCGCCGTTACCTTCGATGAGAACGACTGTCTCGGCGAGGCAGCCATAGCAAACATCGCAATCATCGATGCCGGTGGGTGTTTCAGAACGCCCGAGATCGTGCGCATCCTGCCGGGAACGACCTTGCTCGCAGCCCTTGAGATCGCCTCCGAACGCATGCCGGTGGTTCAGGGGCCGGTCACGCATGCGGACATCAAGAGCGCCCGCGAGGTCCTGCTCTTCACCAGTTCCAAGCTCTGTCTTGGCGTGACGCACTTCGACGGCAGGCCCGTGGGCACGGGCGATTGTGCCGGCCATCCCGGTCCGATGGCACACTGGCTCCGTGACCGACTGCTCGCCCGCATGCTCGAGACGGGCGCTCGCTTCTGAAGCGCCGCCGGAATCCGCCCGGAAATGTAAGGGAACAAACCCACGAAATGCAAGGTGTGCAAGGATACGGCTGTCGTCGCGCTGCACAGCCACAACTGCGCCTTCTGCGCGAAGTGCTTCAAGACGTTCTTCCGGCGAGAGAGCGCATCCTTTCAACAGAGCGCAAGTGCGGTTTCTGTCCGAACAATCGCGAGCTTTCTGTCAGAATGGCTGCGCCCTACTGCCGCATGGCCCGCATGCCGTTGGCCACGACTATGAGGGTCGTGCCCACATCGGCGAAGACCGCCATCCACATGGTGGCCAGCCCCGCGAAGGCGAGCCCGAAGAAGAGCGCCTTGATGCCCAGGGCCAGCGCGATGTTTTGCACGAGGATGTTCCATGTGCCGCGTGAAAGACGGATGAAGCGGGGTATCTTGCGCAGATCGTCATCCATCAGGGCCACGTCGGCAGTCTCGATGGCGGTGTCCGTGCCGCCGCCCGCCATGGCGAAGCCGATGTGCGCCCGTGCGAGCGCCGGGGCGTCGTTGATGCCGTCGCCCACCATGCCGACCGCGCCGCCCTGCGCCGCGAGCTCTTCCACGGCGTGCAGCTTGTCCTCGGGCAGGAGGTCGCTTTTGCAGTCGTCCACGCCCGCCTGACGGGCGATGGCGGCGGCGGTGCGCGCGTTGTCGCCCGTCAGCATGACGGTGCGCACGCCAAGCTCCCTGAGCTCGCAGACGGCCAAAGCGCAGCTTACCCGCACGGTGTCGGCCACGGCGAAGATGCCGGCCGCGCCGTCAGGGCCGATAAGCAGACTCACGGTCTTGCCCTCGTCCTCGAGTCCGCGGACCCGGACTTCGATCTCAGGAGGATACGCCCCGAGTTCCCTGGCAAGCGCGGGGCTGCCCAGATGCCAGGGCGTGCCCTCCACCGTGCCTGCCACGCCTCGTCCTGGCTCGGCGAAGAAGTTTTCCACGGGCAGAGGGGCGATGCCGTCCTGGGCGGCACGCCTGGCGATGGCGCGTGAGACGGGATGGTCGGAACGGTCGGCGAGCCCGGCGGCCACGGCCGTTATGCGGACGGCGTCCCCCGCTTTCAGCGGGATGAAATCCGTCTGCTGCGGAGTGCCGTTCGTGAGGGTGCCCGTCTTGTCGAGCGCAAGATGCCTGAGCGAGCGCCCGAGCTCGAGGAACATGCCGCCCTTGACGAGTATGCCGTGGCGTGTGGCGGCGGCCATGCCGCAGACGATGGTGACGGGCGTCGAGATGACAAGCGCGCACGGACAGCCGATGACGAGGATGGTGAGTGCGGCGTAGACGGCGTCTGCCCAGGCCCAGCCGAAAAGCACCGGCGCCGCGAACGCCGTGGAGATGGAGACGGCGAAGACTGCGGGCGTGTACCAGCGGGCGAAGACGTCCACAAAGCGCTGCACGGGAGCGCGGCTTGCCTGCGCCTCTTCCACGGTGTGGATGATGCGGGCGAGAGTGGTCTGCGTTGCGGGGGCGGTCGTCGCGAACTCGATGGAACCCGTGGTGTTGATGGTGCCCGCATAGACGATGTCGCCAACGCCCTTCTCTACGGGCAGACTCTCGCCCGTGATGGGGGCCTGGTTCACGGCCGAGCCGCCGGAGACGACGATGCCGTCAAGGGCGATTCTCTCGCCGGGCCTGACGCGTATGCGGCTGCCAACGGGCACGTCGCATATGGGCCTGCGCGTCCAGGTGCCGTCCGCCTGAGCCGTTTCCGCTGTCTCCGGCGCGAGGGCGAGCAGATTGCGTATGGCCCGGCGCGCCCTCTCCATCGAGAGGTCCTCAATCGCCTCGGAGACGTTGAAAAGCACCATGACCATGGCGGCCTCGGCGTACTGGCCTATGCACACGGCCCCGGTGACGGCCACGCTCATGAGCGCGTTCATGTTCAGATTTCCCGCGCGCAGGGCCAGCAGGCCGTCCTTGTAGGTGCCAAGGCCGCTCAGGGCGATGGCCGCCACGGCAGCCGCGAGCATGGGAAAGCGGGCAGGGAACGATGCGCCGGGCAGAAGCAGGTCAAGTAGTTCGGCGAGCGCTGCAAAGGCCCCGGCCACGGCAAGACGCTTCCACGGCAGGGTTGGGGCGGCCGCCGGGACTTCGGCGGCTTCGGCGTCGACGATGCGCGCGCCCATGTCGAGCGCGGCGAGGGCCTCGCGTATGGCGGGCAGCGCCTCGGAGGCATGCCGCACCGTGAGCGTCCGCTCTATGAGGTTGAAGGCAAGGGTGTACACGCCCGCCATGCCTTCGAGCGTGTCGCGTATGATGCGCTCCTCCACGGGGCAGTCCATGCCCATGATGGAGAAGCGGGTTTCGCGCATTCCGCGTATCTTGTCGCAGACGTATCCTTCGGGATGGCAGGCCCCGCAGGGGCACGGAACCATGAACTCACTCATGGCTTTCCTCCTTGGCGCAGGGGGCGACGCCCTGGGTTTTCTTGCCGGACGGCTGCAGGCCTAGCGACATCCCCGCTATTTCCGGCAGCAGTCCTTGCCGCAGCCGCAGCCGCACGAGGTGCTGTTGCGGCTCTTCAACACGGTGACTATGCGCCTGACGAAAAAGAATGCCGCGCAGACGACTATGGCGATGACGATGAGCGTTTGCGTTTCCATGGCTGACCTGTGTGACGGTTTTTTGGGGCCCGTTCGGTTCCGCCGCAGGGGGCGTCAGAGCCCCGTGCATGCGTATGTTAGGCTTCGAAACTCGGGGGGTCGGCTTTCTGACCGGCCCTGACGGCGTCCAGATAGCGTGCCCATGCCGTGCCCATGGTTATGAGCCGCTCCTTTGAAATGCGGTGATGGTCGTAGAGAAGAAGCACCGAGCCGCTCAGGGTGTTGCATTCGACCGAGAGCGCGCCCGGGGTCGCCGCCATCCGCTCCCGCGTCAGGTCAGCGACGGCTTTGTCGCGCAGGGCGGGGTGGCGCAGGCGCACGCGCCCCTCGGAAAAGCTCTTCAGGTATTTGAGCAGTGTCAAGTCCATGATTCAGTCCTCCCCTCGCCCCTTGCAGAAAGGCAGCCGAAGGGGACGCAGATGGGGGCGCATGGCGTTCATCGAAATGCCGAGAGTCGTGAGATTGTGCAGAACGGCCGAGGTGCTCGCCGGGAGGACGCGGAAAAGCCCGCCCGCGAGGAAGAGGCTGTTCAGAATGAGCGTCGCCGCGAAGTTCGTGCGTATGCGCCGCATGGTGGAATCGGCGAGCCTGCGGGCCGTGACGAGGCCGTTCAGGTCGGGCGTTGTCAGAAGCACGTTCGCCACCTCGCGTGCGAGGTCGGTACCGTCGATCATGGCAACGCCGACATGGCTTGCGGAGAGGGCCGGGGCGTCGTTGATGCCGTCCCCCACCATGAGCACCTTGCAGCCACGGTCGGTCATCTGCTGCACTATGGTCGATTTGTCCGCGGGCAGTATCTGGGCGTGGTATTCGTCTACGCCGGCGCGAGCCGCTATGGCCCTGGCCGTGCGCTCGTCGTCGCCCGTCAGCATGACAACGCGACGGAAGCCGAGATTCCGCATGGCGCGGATGACGGCCGGCGCCTCGGGCCGCAGGGGATCCTCAATGGCTATCATGCCGGCTATCATGCCGTCTTCGGCCAGGTAGAGCAGCGAGCGGCCGAGCTCGGCCTGTTCGTTTATACGCTCCTCAAGGGGGGAAATGTCTATGCCCTCGTCGCCTTCCACGTAGTGCCGGCTGCCGACGAGCAGGCGCTTGCCGTTGAGCGAGCTGCACAGGCCGTGGGCCACGATGTATTCGACCTGGGCGTGCTCCTCCTCGTGGATGAGCTTCTTCTGCGCGGCCTTGTTGACCACGGCTCGGGCGACGGGGTGGGGAAAATGCTCCTCAAGGCAGGCCATGATGCGCAAAACGTCGTCGCGGCTGCGGCCGCCGCAGGGGATGACCTCGGCGACGACGGGGCTGGCGTTCGTCAGCGTGCCCGTCTTGTCGAAGACCAGGGTGTCCGCCTCGCTCAGGGCTTCGATGTAGCGGCCGCCCTTGATGACCATGCCGTTGTAGGCGCCCTCGCGCATGGTTGCGAGCACGGCCAGGGGCGTGGCCAGCTTGAGCGCGCAGGAATAGTCGACGAGAAGCACCGAGGCCGCGCGCACGATGTCGCGCGTGAAAAACCACACGAGGGCCGCAAGGCCGAAGGTGAAGGGCACGGCCATGTCGGCCATGCGCTCGCTCTTGCCCTGTATGCCGGCCTTGAGCGCCTCCGACTCCTCTATGAAAGCGGCGATCTGCCGAAAGCGCGTGTCGTCGCCGACCTTGGTCACGCGTATGAAGATCTCGCCCTCCTCGACGGTCGTTCCGGCGAAGACCGTGCCGCCCTTTTCGCGCTTGACGCCTATGGGTTCGCCCGTCATCGACGCCTGGTTCACAACAGCGGTGCCCTTGACGACGATGCCGTCGGCCGGGATTCCGGTTCCGGCGCGCACGACGATGATGTCGTTCTTTTTGATTTCGCTCAGGGGGGTCGCCACTTCCACGCCGTCGGCAACGCGCCACACGCTCTCCACGTGCAGGGAAAGGCTTTCTGTGAGGGATTCGAGCGAATGACGGCGCGTCCAGTAGGCCAGGGTGTCGCCCAGGCCCAGCAGAAGGGTCAGCATGCTGACCGTGCGGTAGTCGCGCATGCACAGGGATGCGGTGATTGCCGAGGCATCAAGCACGTCGACGGAAAGGCGGCCTCGGGCGAGCGCGCCCACCCCCTTGGCGATGAAGGGCAGGGCGTTCACCGTGGCGTTGACCATGCGCAAAAGCGGCGGCAGGAAGGGCCTCAGGAAGAGGTAGCGCACAAGGGGCAGAAAGCCGCCGAGCGCGGGCGTCTCATCCTCGGGTTCGACGGCGGGCAGGTCCTCGGGATCGGGAATGTTCTTTTCATCGGCGAAAAGAAGCAGGGCCTGCATGCGGCTTTCTCCGTCGGCGTAGAAGAAGGCGAAGCTGCCCGTGAGGCGGTTGCCGCGCACGCCGGTGATGCCGGGCATCTCCTCAAGGCGCGCGGCGAAAAACTGCGTGAGCGCTGCTGTCAGCGGGCGTGCGGCGCGGATGCGCATGCGTCCGCCTTTCGCGCCGTTGACGCCGATGATTTCGGAAACGATGTGGAAGGTCATTGAACGTCCCTGTATGGAGAGTGAAACGGGCAATAGCGAGGGCCCTGCGGCTCCGTGTGGCCGGAGGGGCAGGGCCCTTCGGATCGTGACAGGGGCGGCCGCTTAGTCGGCGGCCTTGGCAACCTTGCGTTTCTCAGCCTTCTGACGGGCCTCGACGCTCATGTCCTCAAAGTCCTCCTTGAGAGACTCGACCTTGCTCATCACGGCGTCCTTGACGTCGATGCCACGGCTTATGAGGTCGGTGGCGAAAGGCTTGAGGTTGAGCTTGCCCTTGCTGACGGCGACGGCGCCGAGGGCGCCCAGGGTCATGCCCGCGAGAAGGAAAAGACCGCATTTGAGAGCATCGTTCATGGTATGGCCTCCTGAAAAGTAAACGTTTTCGTGCGTTCACCCTTGCGGGTCAACGATGGTTCAAAAGTATTGGCGAGGAGGCATGATGTCAATGGTCCATTAAAAAAAAGACCATTTGGAAGGGGATGTCCTTTCGCATGGGACACTGGCAAAGCCTCGCCTTCACCGCCCGGACCGAGGCAGGGTCAGCGGGCCGGGCGGTATGTTTTCATTACGGGAAGAGTGTAAGGACGTTTTTGATTCCCGTCAAGTAAAAAGAAAGTAATTTTCAAATTTGATACGACACCATGCTTTCGGCGGAAGAAGACCCTCCCTCCCGGGAGAGTTCGATTCCATGGAGGGGTATTATCCGGCTGGGGCTGCTAAAAAGGGGCGGCCCCCTTCAGGAACCGCCCCCACCTTTTGCTGTATGCGCTCTTAGTCTTGTTGTCCGAACCTAAACCTTGTGCCGCCGGAGCCGGTATTCGGGTGTTGATTTTCTAAGACCCAGTCGCTTCCGTCCCTGAACACAACCCGCAAATCATACGCAGTGTTGCGCCATGACTCGTTCCAGGTGACATCGGCAAACTCTCCGTGATGGATGCACCTGTCAAGGCTTTCAAAAAGGTCGTCCCCCCAGTCGTTTTCCGCATGCGCGCTGATATAAAATTCACATATGTCCCTGCCCATGATGTTTTCAACAATTATTCTTTCGTCCGCAAAGGCATGGGAACACATCGCAAAAAACAGAAAAAGGAACAACAGGCACGCTATTCTGGTCATACATGTCTCCTTTGGGATAGAATCCGGCTGAAGCCGCTGACGGTACCACGAATATGCCACCGAAAGACACGTATGTAACTCCGGCCACGGCGCAAAGTCAATGCCGGACCTGATGGGCAATGCTTTTTCGCGGCGTCACCACGCAGGTGTGAAGCCTGTTTTCATGGTGCTGATGGGACACCTTCACCCTGCGGAAAACACAGAGGATACGAGGCACGAAATACGCCAAAGAGACATACTGCTGCTTCCGGCCTGCACGCCGTGCGCTCAGGCCAAAGTTTTTTCCGCCTGAAAACCAAAAGAAATCAGCCTGTTAATCAGCATCTCCTCAAGAAAAAAGGAAACTGTTTTCATTATCATTGAAATTGTCTGGAAACGGCAGTATCCTCATATCCTGTCGGGGCAAAAGCCCCGTATGCGGCCGTGCCCGTTACCGGTTCAGCCGCCTGAAACAAACATCAAGGAGTATGCCATGCTGCCCGATTATGTCGTGCATTCCATCGAAGGGCGCGCGCGTCTGCGCCATCCTGCTTTTCGGGATGCGAAAAAGCGCGCAAGCGCCCAGAGCCTTCTGGCGGCCGAACCCTGCGTGAGCGAGGTTCGGCAGGGGCGGGAATCGCTGCTTCTCACGCTCAAGCGGGGGGCGGACATGAGCGCACTCTGCGCGAAACTCGAAGGCAAGTTCCCTGAACTGAAACCGGCAGCCCACGGCGCACGAGGCGCAAAACGTTCGTGCGCGTTCGCGGGCCTTTCCCCGCGCCGTGTCGAACTGCGCGTTCTGACGGGGCTTTCCCTGCTCTGCCTGGCATCGGGTTTTTTCAGTTCCGGCAAGGTGCACATGGCCGTCGGCCTTGGCTTCGCCCTGCTGGCGGGCCGCCACATCTGGACACGGCGGGCCGCCCTGTAGCGCTGCCTCTTTCGCAAACGTCGTCGGAAAGGGGAGGCGGATTTCCGCCTCCCCTCTTTCTCTTCGTCCGGGGCCGGACATGACCTTATCTCGGATTGCCATCAGGGGATAAAAGGCGCAGCCCCCGACGCGGAGTCGTCGGAGGCTGAAGAAGGGGGGTACCTGTTTCTTATCCTGCTGAAAGGGCTGCCTACAGATTCTTGATGACAGCCTGCGCGAATGCGTCGACGGCATCCGGATCGGCAGTCGCATCACCCTCCATCTTGAGGCCGTCGGCTATGACAGTGGCGCCGAGTTCCCTGGCGCGCTCCTCAATGGCGTCCACCGCG
>JAILMX010000064.1 GCA_024692205.1 Desulfovibrio sp.
GCGCGTGAAGGCGCTGGCTGGGGATGCATCGTGCTGAGCGATCCGTTGCGGGGCAGTGGAGATGTCCTTTCCACGGGCCGCGCCATGAGCATCATGAGCCGTCGGCTGTCCATGCTGCGCCGCGCCGACGGGATGCTGGCATTGGAAATGGCCGGCTGGCGGGGCGCGGGACCCACTCGGAGGGTCGCGAGGGCTCCCCGCAGTACCGCAATATCTGGGATACGCAGAACAGGGTCGGCGAGGGGGCGGCATGAACGAGTTTGAACAGGTTTTCGGACGGGTGCTTCAGGCGACGGACATTGCATCGCAGGCGAAGCTGGCCGAAGTTCTTGAGGTCAGCCGATCCGCTGTGTCCGACGCCAAGAAACGGGGAAGTTTTTCGGCCGACTGGCTGCTGAGGCTGCTGAAAAAGTATTCCCTGAATCCGTTCTGGCTCAAGAGCGGGGAGGGGCCCGAACGCCTGGGTGACGCGGCCCGGATGGCGGAAGTCCCCGTGCACGGCCTCGCCTGCGCGTATGCCGACGATGAAGAGCGCACGGCCATCCACACGGAGGGGCGGACGGTTTTGCCGAGGCGCCTCCTGGGGGAGGGGCTCCTCGTGTTTCAGGTGGGCGGCGCGGCCATGGCGCCCGCGCTTTCGGAAGGGGCGCTCATCGGCGTGGACCAGAAGCGGCGCGCGGTGCTCTCGGGCAAGGTCTATGCCGTGTTTGCGCCCAATGAGGGCGTCATTCTTCGGCGCATCTTTCTGAATGCCGGTCAGGACGCGTACATCCTGCGCGCCGACGGGCCGGGCTTCCCTGATGTGGAGCTCACGCCGCAGCTGCTGCGCCGCCGCATGCTGGGGCGGGTGTCGTGGGTGCTGCAGGGGATGTGACGCGCAGGGACAGGCAGCCCCGGGATGAAGCGGGAGACACGGCCGTTCAGGCCGGCAGCAGCGCGAAGCCTGCGTTTGCGAGCGTCGCATCGGATATGGCGCCGTGGCGCAGGACGCGCAGGGCAGTCGCGCCCTTTTGCGTGCGAAGCGGCTTCACTATGGTCGACGGCAGCCCCCCGGCGGGCTGCTCCTCTTCCCCCCGCGCCGCCAGTATGCCGAAGGGCACGTCGAGGGCGGAAAGGCGTGCCGTAAAACGGGGATCGAGGCCTTCGCAGCGGCAGGCCGGAGCGCAGCCGCTGATGTTCGCGCTGCTTGCCGTGAGCAGGCCGCCGGCGCCCGCCGCAAGGGCGCGCACCGTCGGGTGCGGACTGACGCGCACGGCGGCTTCATGTGCCGGATTGACGAGGCCTTCGGGCAGGGGCGGATTTTTCGAAAGCACGGGCAGAAGCACGGTCAGGGGGCCGGGCCAGAAAGCGGCGAGGCTTTCGGGCAGGGCGCCTGCGTCGAGCGTTGCGCCAACCTGTTCGGCCGAGGCGGCGATGAGCGGCAGGGGATGGCCGTGATCACGCGCCTTGAGGGCGAAGACGCGGCTGACGGCTTTGGCGTCGCGGGCGAGACAGCCCGCCGCGTAAAAGGTCTCCGTCGGGAAGATGAGGACCCCGCCCGCCGTGAGAAGTCTGATGGCGGCGCCGAGGTCGGGCAGGATGTCAGATGCGGTCACAGTAGACGTTTTCCATGAATTTCTCCATGGCGTCATCGGCCCTGGCGACGAATTCGCCGAGAGGGTAGGTCTTGCCGCATGCTGGGCAGCGCATGTGCACTTCGTGGCAGGAACAGGCTATGTGCAGCGGCTCCCGGCAGTTCGGGCAGGGCAGGGTCGTTTCGGCGTCGCGCGGTGCGGACCAGAACATTGTTCGCCTCCTTGGTCGGTCATCGTTCGGGGGGCTATACAGCACCAGGGGGAAAAAGTATACTCGGAAGGAACTGACGCGTCAAAAGGATGCGCCCGCGGAATCCGGGACCGCCCGCGGGCATCCTTGTGCGCGCAGTCCATGGAGCATCATTGGAATGCTCCCGCGCATTGCGCGGAGCGGGGTGTCGGGAGGAGTCGATGGCTGCGAAGGCGTGCAGGCTTGTCTGCGTCGGAAAGATGAAGATGCCTTTCCTGAGGGAAGGTGCGGCGCATTACGCAGGGCGCATCGGGCACTGGCGGCGGCTTGTAACGACCGAGGTGCGGGACGGGGACGCCGCTCTTTCGCCGGAGAAACGCAGCGAGCAGGAGTGCGAGCGCATCCTTCAGACGCTTGAACCGCAGGATCTGCCCATCGCGCTTGACGGACGGGGGGAGAGCCTGACCTCGCCGCAGCTCGCGGAGCTTTTGGATGCGTGCGACCAAAACGCCTCGGGAAGGCCCTGCTTCATCATCGGCGGCCCCTACGGGCTCACCGACGCCGTGCGGTCGAGGGCGCATCGCATGCTCTCGCTTTCCGCGATGACGCTTCCCCACGAGCTCGCACGCCTTTTTCTTTTGGAACAGCTGTACAGGGCGGAGTGCATACGGCACCATGTGCCCTACCACCATTGAGACGGAGCGCCCGTGGCGGGAAAAATCGCATGGCCTTGTGCGCGGGGCTAATGGTACACCCGCGGGTTCGTGCTCCCCATCAGGCAGAGCACCTCGTAGCTGATGGTGCCGAGGGTTTCCGCGATTTCCTGCGCGGTCACGACCCGCTGGCCCGGCTGCGGCTCGCCGCCGATGATCCAGGCCGTGTCGCCCGCTTCGACATGGCCGATGGCGCTCACGTCCACCATGCTCATGCCCATGCAGATGCGGCCTATCTGCGGGCAGCGCCGCCCGTTGACGAGGATGTCGCAGTTGTTGGACAGGGCGCGGGAGAAGCCCGTTGCGTAGCCGGAGGCGACGATGGCCACCGTCATTTCCTCCGGCGCGGTGAAGATGCGGCCGTAGGAGATGCTCTGCCCCGGCATCAGGCGGCGCACCTGCAAAACGGGGGAGCTCACGCTCATCACCCACTCCAGATCGTTGCCCTCGTCCTCCCATTCGGTGCCGGTGAAGGGATTGCCGCCGTAGAGGGCGATGCCGGGGCGGCAGATTTCAAAGGCCGTCTCCGGCAGGCGGAGGGTGCCGGCCGAGTTGTTGAGGCTGCGGGCCATCTGGGGGAATGCCTCGCGCAGGGCGTCCGTCACGCGGGTGAAGCTCTCCTGCTGGGCTGTCGTGTAGTCCGTCTCGTCGGGCATGTCGGCGCAGGCCATGTGCGAGAGGGCGAGCACGGGCCTGAGCCGGGGGTGAGTCCGCAACGCCTCGATGAGGGAGGGCACTTCCTTCCGGCAAAAGCCGAGCCGCCCCATGCCCGTCTCAAGGCTGATCACCACGTCGAAGGTCCTGCCCTCGGGGCAGACCGCCGCGGCCATGGCGAGATCCTCATGGCTGCAGATGGGGGTGACGATGCGATTCGCGTATGCCTCGCGCCATTCATCCTCGCCAAGCGCGCCCAGAAGGGGCACGATGAACTGCGAAAACCCTTCGCGGCGCAGGGCTGCGGCCTCGCTGACGGTGCCCACGGCAAAACGGCATGCGCCCGCCTTGTCGAGCGCATGGGCAACGGGCATGAGCCCGTGGCCGTAGGCATCCGACTTGATGACGGGCATGAGATTCGCCGGGTCGCCCATGCGGGCGAAATTGCGCACGAGGGCGGAAAGGTCGATGTGACAGCGCGAAGGGGTGAACGTGCAGTCGCTCATGGCGGGCTCCCTTAAAAATGTTGGCTTGTGAACAAAGGTCTTTCTACGCCCTTCTCCGGGGCATGACAAGCCGGGCATTGGCTTTGGCGCATGGCTTGCGCTGAAAGGAGCGTGCGTGTAGTCTCTCGGCCATGGCAACCAATCCCTATACCGTATTGCATGCGGACGGCCTCGCCCGCGCGGGTGAGCTGCGAACGGCCCACGGCGTCATCCCCACGCCCATATTCATGCCCGTCGGCACGGTGGGTTCGGTCAAGGCTCTGGCGCCGGACGACCTCGCGGCCATAGGCGCGCCCATAATACTCGGCAACACCTACCATCTGTATCTGAGGCCGGGCGACGAACTCGTCGCGCGTCACGGCGGCCTGCACGGTTTCGCTTCGTGGTCGGGTGCGATCCTGACGGACAGCGGGGGCTTTCAGGTCTTCAGCCTCTCATCCCTGCGCAAGATATCGGAAGAGGGCGTGGAGTTCCGTTCGCATCTGAACGGGTCGAAACATCTCTTCACCCCGGAAAAGGTGATCGCCATCGAGCGCAACCTGAACAGCGACGTCATGATGGTGCTGGACGAGTGCGTGCCCTATGGCGCGGACTTCGCCTATACGGAAAAATCCGTGGGCCTGACAACGCGGTGGGCCAGACGGGCCAAAGATGCCTACCCCGCAGGCACGGCGCCGAACCTCATCTTCGGCATCACGCAGGGAGGTTTTTTCCCAAAGCTGCGCAAACGCTCCGTCGAGGAGATCTGCGCCATGGATTTCGACGGCTTCGCCATCGGCGGGCTCTCGGTGGGCGAGCCCAAGGCGACCATGTACGAGCTGCTCGCGCATACGGCGCCCCTTCTGCCGAAGGACCGTCCCCGCTATCTCATGGGGGTGGGCACGCCGCTGGACATCGTGACCGGCATACGCAACGGCGTGGACATGTTCGACTGCGTCCTGCCCACGCGCAACGCACGCAACGGCACCCTCTACACTTCGCTCGGCAAGGTCAACATAAAGCGCAGCGAATACGCCGAGGACGACGCGCCCCTCGACCCGGCCTGCGACTGCTACACCTGCCGAACCTTTTCGCGGGCCTACCTGCGGCATCTCTACGCCAGCCATGAGCTTCTGGCCTTCAGACTCAATTCGCTGCACAATCTCACCTATTTTCTCGGCCTCGTCCGCGGCGCGCGCAGAGCCATACTGGAGGCCCGCTTCGATGCGTATGCGGCGTCGGTCGAAGCCCTCTATCCGGAGGAGGCGGCGCAGGCCGGGCTGTAGAAATTGACTCCGCGGCGGGATTTTCTTAGGCTGTCGATTGAAGAGGAACGTGATCGCCCGGGGCGAGAGACGCTTCCGTGAAGAAGAGGAAAGATGGATATGATTTCAGAAAACGCGCCCGCAAAAGCCCGTTGCGGCTGGGTTGCCCTGATGGGGCCGCCGAACGCCGGCAAATCGACATTGCTGAACGCCCTTCTGGGTCAGAAAGTGACCATCGTCACGCCCAAGCCGCAGACGACGCGCAATCAGGTCGTCGGCATCCTGACGGAGGAGAATGTCCAGGCCGTCTTCATGGATACGCCCGGCCTGAGCCAGGTGCGCGGCCGTTTGAGCAAGACGATGATACAGGCCGTCTGGGAAAGCTTGCGTCAGGCCGACGTCATCATGCCCGTCATCGACGCCAATCTCTACGTCCGACATCCCGAGGCGCTTGAGCGCGATCTGGCGCCGGTGGCGCAGGCGCTCGCCGCTGACGAGCGCCCCATGATTGTGGTCGTCAACAAGATCGACCTCTTCGCCGATAAGAGCCTCATGCTGCCGCTTTTGACGAAGCTGAACGAGATGTGGCCGAAGGCCGAGATCTTCCCCGCATCGGCGCTCATGAAAGACGGCCTGCCCGAACTGCGCCGGCTGCTCGCTGCGGCCCTGCCCGAAGGCGAGGCGCTTTTCCCCGAGGATCAGATATCCACGGCCCCCGTGCGCTTCATGGTCTCCGAGATCATCCGCGAAAAGCTCTTCCTGCACCTTCGCCAGGAGGTGCCCTACAGCGTCGCCGTTGACGTGGAGAACTGGGAGGAGGACGAGGAGAGCGGCAGGACGATTATCAACGCCGTGATCTACGTCGCCCGTCAGATGCACAAGGCCATGGTCATAGGGCATGCCGGGGCGACCATCAAGCAGATTGGCACGGAGGCGCGCAGGGACATACAGACCCTTTTGGAGCGCAAGGTCCACCTGGAACTGTGGGTCAAGGTGCGCGAACACTGGACGGAAGACACGGCCTTTTTGCGCGATCTGGGCCTTTTGCCGGAGTCGCTGTGAACCAGCCCCCGCTTGAGGAGCGTTACGCCGCAGTCAAGGCCGCCGTGGCCGACGCGTGCCGGGCGGCCGGCAGACAGCCCGGGGACGTGACCTTGGTCGCCGTCTCCAAGCTGCATCCCGTGGAGGCCGTTGCCGCCGTGGCGCGCCTGGGCCAAAGGGATTTCGGCGAAAACTACGTGCAGGAGGCGCTTGCGAAGCAGGCCGCTCCCCTGTGGGCCGCGGGCGGCGCGTGCGCGGATCTTTCCGTGCGGTGGCACATGATAGGCCATGTGCAGAGCCGCAAGGCCAGGCTCGTGGCGGGCGCTTTCGCGAGCGTCCATTCCCTTGATTCACGCAAGCTCGCCGACGCCATGGAGAGCAAGCTCGCCGCGGAGGATGGCCGCCAGCCCGTGCTCATTGAGGTCAATGTGGGTGAGGAGGCGCAGAAATCGGGCGTCATGCCTCATAATCTTCTGGAATTTGCCGAATATGCGGTTGAAAAGTGCCCGCATCTCGAACTGCGGGGGCTCATGTGCCTGCCTCCGGTCTTCGACGCTGGGGAGAAGGCGCGCCCGCATTTCGCGCGCCTGCGCGAACTTGCGCAGATGCTGCGTTCCCGTTTGGGGCTGCCGCTCGCTGAGCTCTCCATGGGCATGAGCGGTGATTTTGCGGCGGCGATAGCTGAGGGCGCGACGACGGTGCGCATAGGCACGGCCATCTTCGGGCCGCGTCCGCCGAAACAGGCTGCCCGCTGACAGGGGCGGCCCGGGAGAACGTCAGGTAGGGATGCCGGGCGCATGCCCCGCATCAGGAGGAATATATGGCCAAGGCAAAGGAACCCGCCAAGACGCCGCAGGCGCTGCCGGAAGGCGCGCTTGAGGCCGTTCCCAAGAAAAAATCCCGCGTCAAGCGTTTCGTCATTATTTTCTTCATCCTGCTGATGACGCTGACCGGCGCCGGGGCCGGCGCGTATTGGTGGCTGTACATGCGCCAGCCTGCGAGCCCGGAGGCGGAAAAGGACATGCCCCCCGAATCAGGGCATCCTTCTCCCGGCAATGAAGCGGGGGCAGGCGGAAAGGGGGCGGATGCAAAAACGCCCCCGGATGCCAAGGACGGCGGCGCGCGCGTAGAGCGCCAGACGTCGATTCCCCGCAGCGCGGGCGTCGTTCTGCCTCTGCCTTTCGTCAAGGTCAACCTCGCCGACGGCGGCGGCAGGCGTTACCTCAAGCTCGGCATGGAAGTCGAGGCGAACAGGAACATCACCGATGACATCAAGAGGAACGAGGCCCGCATACGGGACGCCGTCATCATGCTTCTTGCCGGCAAGAGCTTCAGCGAGCTTTCAAGCCCCGAGGGCAAGATACTGCTGAAGGCCGAGGTCGCCGGGCGTCTCAACCAGATACTCGGCAGCCAGTGTGTCATCCGGGTCTATTTCACTGATTTCGTTGTAGAGTAGGAAGGTCGAAAAATGTCACAGGAAGATCAGGACGCTCTTGCCGCCCAGTGGGCGGCGCAGCTTGCGGAGGAGGAAGGCGCCGCCGGCGATGCGGATGAGACGGCTGCCGCGGGTGGTGAAGGAGCCACCGATGACGAGGCCCTCGCCTCCCAGTGGGCCGAGGCGCTTGCCGCCGACGAGAAGGCCAAGGCGGAATCCGAACCGGTCACTCTGGGAGGGCCCGGTGCGGGCGGCCTTGCGAGCCAGGCATCGGATGTCAAGTTCAAGGACATGACGGAGATTGCCCGTCAGCCCAAGGACAACAAGATGAAGCGCGAGATGGACTTCATCCTTGACATCCCCCTCAATGTCTCGGCGGAGCTCGGCCGCACCTCGCTCATGATAAACGAGCTGCTGCAGCTCGGTCAGGGCTCGGTCGTGGAACTCAACAAACTGGCCGGTGAACCGCTTGAGATATACGTCAACGGCAAACTCGTCGCGCGCGGCGAAGCCGTCGTCATCAACGAGAAGTTCGGCGTGCGTCTGACCGACATAATAAGCCCCATCGAAAGGGTGAAGCAGCTTGGCTGAGTCGCAGACCATGCCACAGGCTACACCCGTCCAAGGCGCCGCCGAAGCCGGCACGCCCATGGCCCAGCACAAGACAGCCTCTTCGGAAGCGGAGATCTCGCTTTCGCCTTCGGCCGGCAAGGCCGAAGTCGCGCAGAGGGTCAGGGATGCCTCGGCGAAGCTCACAGGGGTGTCCGAAGGGGCGACGGGCGCGCAGGTCGCCGCCCCCGCGCCCCCCGGGCCTGTGTTCAGCTGGGGGGGCTACGTTCAGGCGCTGGGAATCCTTTTTCTGCTCATGGCGCTTCTCTGGCTTGGCGTCCGCTTTCTGCGGCGCTACGGGCATTTCAATTTCATGCCGCGCCTGGGGGCGCTGCCTAAGGACGCCCTCGTCATGGAAGCGCAGATGCCCCTCGGTCCCCGAAAAGGCCTCATAGTGGTACGTTTTTTGAAAAGACGATTGCTGCTGGGCGTATCGGACCAGCAGATATCCCTTCTGACAGAGGAGCCCGTTGAAAATGGACAGCAGCAGACATCCTTCGACACAATCATGGAGCAGACCCGTCGGAACACTGACGCTGCTCATGACGGCGATTCTTCTGCTGGCTGAAACGGCTTTCGCCGCGCCGGATCTGACCATGCCCTCCATGCAGCTCACTCTGTCGGGAGGGGCGCCGGAACCGGCGAAAGTCTCCGTACTGCTTGAGATCCTCTTCCTCCTGACCATCCTTTCCGTGGCGCCGTCCATTGTCCTCACTGTGACGAGCTTCACCCGCATCATCATCGTCTTCAGTTTTCTGCGCCAGGCCATGGGGGTGCAGCAGCTGCCGCCCACCCAGGTCCTGGCGAGTCTTGCCATTTTCATGACGGTCGTCATCATGTTCCCCGTCGGCAAGCAGATAAACGACACAGCGCTGCAGCCCTACCTGCAGGAGCAGATCGACTACAAGGTGGCTTTGGACAAGGCGCAGGCGCCGTTGCGCACCTTCATGTTCAAGCACACCCGCGAGAAGGATCTCTCGGTTTTCTACGCCATAACACAGATGGAGGCTCCGAAGAACAAAGAGGAGGTACCCACCGTCATGCTTGCCGCAGCCTATGTGATAAGCGAGCTCAAGACGGCCTTCACCATAGGCTTTCTCATCTACATACCGTTTCTCATCATGGATATGGTCGTCTCAAGCGTGCTTCTCGGTATGGGCATGATGATGCTGCCGCCCATGATGGTCTCCATGCCGTTCAAATTGCTTCTTTTCGTCATGGTCGATGGCTGGAACCTGCTCGTGGGTTCCCTGGTGAACAGTTTTCTCTTGTAGGAGGCGTGCTCGATGACACCGGAATTTGCCATAGGATTCGGCCGACAGGCCATAGAATTGTGCCTCATGATGGCCTTGCCCATGCTTGGCGTGGGCCTTGCCGTCGGCGTCTTGGTCAGTGTCATACAGGCGGCCACCCAGATTCAGGAGATGACCCTGACCTTCATACCGAAGGTCGTGAGCATGTTCATAGCCCTGCTTCTGGCGTTGCCCTGGCTCATGGAGCGGATGACGACCTTCACCCGCGACCTTTTCATCAACATACCGACGTATGTGCGCTAGAAGGATATACGAGGGAAAGCGAAGCACCATATATCTGAAAAACAGCCGGCTGAACCTTTAGAGTTTCTCTGAAGATACTCAAGGGAAACTCTGCCGGATGACGAGAACAAGGGGACTGTCGATGGCGGCAGTCTCCTTGTTTTTTTATTGAAGAAAGACGGAGAAGAAAAAGGTTATGCGAGGAATACTGTTGAACGGGGCATCATTGCCCGCCCTTGGCGTGGGCGGCCGCAGTGAGCGCCATGAGCATGGCTGCCGCCTGCGCCACGTTGAGGGAGTTGAAATCCCTTGCAAGGGGAATCGCCAGCATGCTGGAGCAGCGCTTGACGGTGCCGGGTCTCAGACCCTTGGCCTCGTTGCCGAGCACGAGCACCGCGGGCAGGTGCATCGGTTCGGCGAAGGCATTGACAGCATCTTTTGCATCGCCCGCAGCACCGTATATGGCAAGTCCCGTTTCCTCGCAGGCATCAAGCGCGTGGGCGAGGTTCGTCACCCGCGCGATAGGCAGCCGTTCAAGAGCTCCGGCCGCGGTGCGCCGCGCAGCGGGGCCGAGTCTGGCCGTGTTGTGCTCGGGCAAAATAAGACCCGCGCCGCCGAGGGCGTAAAGCGAGCGTATCAGCGTGCCGACGTTGCCCGGATCCTGCACCTGGTCGAGGGCAACGAGAAGCGGCAGCGGAGCGTCCCTGATCGTCGAGAGGATGTCTTCAAGCGGGGTGAAGGTCGTGGCACACAGGCGCGCGACTATGCCCTGATGGGCAATCGTCTGCCCCTGCCTTCTGCGGCAGAGGCGGTCGAGGGCGGCGTTTTCGACGCGGGTGAAGCGCAGGCCGGTTCTCTGACAGAGGCGCTGCACCCGCTGAACATCCTGTCCGGAAAGGGTGCGCGAACACAGCACCTGCTCGATTTTCTGCGGCGCACAGGCAAGCATTTCCAGCACCGGCTTCATGCCGGGGAGCATGAGGTCGGTGTCGTTTTCATGGTTTTCCATCGATCTGTCCCCGTAGTTTAGGTTTACTGAGTGATGTACGCATGTTCCCGGCTCATGGCAAGCCGGTTGTGAGGAGGTAACTATGAGGAAGAAAAGGAATGTGCCGCGCCTTTCGTCGGTGCTATGCCTGATCTGTGCCCTGCTTGCGCTCGGCGGTTGCGCCGGAGTAAATCCGGACACGACGAGCACAAGCATGCTCGTGCCGCTTGAATCGAGCGGTTCGCCCCTGACTACTAAAGAGATCAACGTTCTGAAAACGACGGGACAGCTTGACAGGAACCTGCCGCCGACAGCGCAGGCGGACGTGATACGCCAGTACCGCTATTTCCTGCGTAAGGGCCGGGGCTCGATGTGCGTCTTCGTCAAACGTTCCGAACCGTACCTCAATTATGCGCGCGACACCTTTCGCAAGCGCGGCATGCCTGAGGACCTTGCCTATCTCGCCATAGTGGAGAGCGGATACAAGCCGGATGCGTTGTCGCAGGCAGGCGCTGCGGGCGCATGGCAGTTCATGCCGTTCACCGGTAAGAAGTACGGCCTTGATCAGGACAAATGGACTGATGAAAGACTTGATACCTACGAGGCCACCGAGGCCGCGGCGAGCTATCTGCAGAAGCTCTACAACGATTTTGGCGATTGGCCGACGGCCATAGCCGCCTATAATGCAGGCGAGGGCAAGATGCAGCGCGCGCTGGAGGGTTCGGGAAGCCGGAATTTCTTCGAGGTGCGCGAGCGTAACGAGACACTGCCCGAAAAAACCCGCCTTCGGGAAGAGACAAAACAGTACGTGCCGCGTTTCCTGGCGGTGGCGAAGATCATGCGCAATCTGCCGGAACTCGGCTTCGGTACAATCCATCCCGAGCGAGCGAAACGCTATGTTCGCTTAAACGCCAGGCCCGCGACCGATCTGAGGGGCTTCTCGCAGGCCCTTTCGCTCAACTGGGGGGAATTCAGCGCGTACAACGCCCATCACAAGGGGCGTGTCACCTCGCTCTACAGAACGACTTTCGTTTATGTGCCAGAGGGCTCGGATGACAAGGCGCGTGCGCTGCTGGAAGGAGGTTCTTTCTGCCTGAATCCTTCGGCTGTCGCGGCGCTGGAACGCGGTCAGGGCAGGGGCGAGAGCGCCATCGGTGGTCGCGGAGTCGGGCGGGCCTGTGCTTTGCCGCAGGGACGGGACAGAAGTCACACCCTTCGGCCGGACGAAACGCTCTATTCCGTTGCCGCGCGCTATGCCGTGAGCCTTGAGGAATTGAAAAGGGTCAACGGCATTGGCGACGCGCGCCGCGTCGCGAGCGGGCGCGTTCTGCGGATTCCCGGGCAGGCATCTGGAAAGGCTGCGGAGCGTTCCCCCAGGGGGGGCGCCAAGCGAATTACCTACAGGGTGCAGGCGAACGACAGTCTGTACAACATAGCACGGCGCCATCAGGTCAGCGTCGAGGATCTGAAGCGTTGGAACAACGTCGATGAAAAACGCCTGAAGCCGGGTTCCACGATCGTGGTGAACCGCGGTTAAGCGCCGTATGCAAGGGGTCGCCCGATGCGCATTCGTTCTGCGAAGGAAATGCCGGCCCCGATGTTTTTTGAGACAGAAATTGACGGAGGCGGGGGCTACAATAGCCGGCCCCGTCTGGGCTCGGAGGGTTCGGTACACGGTCCGGCGAAAAAATATTTTCCGCTTGGTGCAAAAAAACATTTGACAAGAGAGAAAGAAAGGCGCATAAACCACTTTCGCGCTGAGGGAATCGGCGCGGGGCAAAAGCCCGGTCGTTCATTGAAAAGTGAATAGCGAGTGGTAGGAAGATCTCTTTGAGATTTTGAGAATTCTGATTTCTGCGCAGCAGGAATCTGACAGTTTTGAACTGGAG
>JAILMX010000077.1 GCA_024692205.1 Desulfovibrio sp.
GGCCACTCAGGGGGCAAAATACGCTTTTACCGGATGAACCATAGTTAAGCTTTCAGGTGAAATCCTGACGGAAGGCCGGCCTCCGCGTCGTCCACGTGCGGTGCATGCCCGAGCTGCTTCTTCCATGAAATGACCTGGGCAAGAAAGCGGTTGATGGCCTGTTCAAGGGCGGCGCAGTCCGCAAAATTTTCATCGTGGCGCTTCCACAGCACCACGTTGCCCAGGGCTTCGTGCACGGCAATGGCGGTCCCGCCCGTCTGCGCCCCCAGCAGGGAGGCCGTAAGCAGTTTCAGGCAGGCTTTGCCGTCGTGCAGGGGAGCGGGGCCCAGCTCCGCATGGAAGAGAACGGAACAATCATCCGGATTGGGTGTAAAGGTGATTTCATGCTCGTTGTCAAAAAGCATGGCCACGCTGCCGTTGTCATCGAACTGCAGAGGACCGACGCCGATTTTTTCCGCCAGTTCGCGCATCACATCGTTGAAGTGCATAGGGCATCCCTCGGTTTTCACATGAAAGGCATTAATGGTAAAATTTGGAAAGCATGGGAAACATCTGGCTGTTCTTTCGGATAACGTCTTCAAAACGCTGCATGTACTGGTCGCTCGGCACTTCCCAATCCTTCTCGAACTCCGCGGCGTTTTTTTCTTGAAGTTTGTCGAACTGTTCCCGATAGTGCCTGGCCTCTGCATTCGTCTTTGCTTCAATAATTTTTATCTGGAGATCCAGACTTTCCTGACGGTGCTCGCAGATCGGGTTGGTCAGGCTCTGCAGCAGGTCGGCCTCCTTGGCAAGCTGAGCGCGTATCTTTTCAGCTTCCCTGTCCGTAATCTCCCCGTTCTTGCCGAGCAGGAAGAGGAACTTCTTTATGTCAAAGTCGACCGTGCGACCGATGTCCAGTGAATCGGCCGCGTTGAGCAGCATGGCCTCCAGGGTCTGTCCCTTGTGTGCGTCTATGCTGTCCTTGACCTGCTGTTCGTAGTCTTCGCCCATGGCGTCTTCGCCGAACATTTTCCTCATGGCTTCGACAGTTATATCCGCGCTGCGGCCTTCCCAGCGGTCATTCCCGCCGCCCTTGCGCCCCAGATCATGCCCGGCTATGCCGCAGAGCACGGCGTTCCTGTCTACTTTGATGCCCCGCGCCTCCAGAATGTTGCACAGCACATTGGCGAAGATGTAGGCTCTGGCGATGTGATTGCGGCCATGAACGGAGGTTCCCTTCTCAAAGGTCTTTTCGTGATTGATGTAGCCGTCCATCACCGAGATGAGGAATTTGCGTCGGTCCGCCTCGTTCTGCGGCATTTTCTCCGGGTGCGCGGGAACCGGGAACGGCGGGTAGCCTGGATACATCTTATCGAACTTTTCGGCGAAATCGGGAAATGATTCCCTGATGGCATCGCGCACCGGCTTCTGTACCAGAGAGAGGCCACCGATAAAGGATGGCGTTCGTGGAAAGTCCTGCCCGGCGACGCGGCAGGAATTGTTCGCATTTATTGATAAAAACGAGCGGACGATTCCGATTTTTGAAACGTCGGGGAAGTCCATGCATTTTTCGTCAATGGCGTCAAGCTGCCCGATAAACGCCATCATTTCCGGACCGGCCAGACGTGAGGAAAGATTTTTCAGCGCGTCCCCAGACATGGGCGGATCGCCATGCTGCAAAAGAACCAGCGACATGTTGGAAACGCGGTCCTGCTCAGTCAGTTTGTCGTCAACGCCGACCTCGATACCCTGCTGTTCGAAGGCGCCAAGAACCGGTCCGATGTCTTTGTCAAAATTTCCGGCAAGCGCATTGATGCGCCCGAATATCTGTGCGGGCGTGAGGGGCGGTTCGGCTGCCGCTATTTCCTTGAACAATTTAGCCTGTTCATTGGCGTGTTTGAGGATGACCCGCAGTTCCTCCGGAGTGCGCAGCGCCTTGGCAGAGACTACCCAGGAGGTGATGGCGGCCTTTTGCGTTCCGGTGAATTTCATTTTTTCCAGCTCGCGCAAAAGATCTGCCTTCCTGCGGAGGATAGGAAGCGCCACTTCATTGAAACATTCGCCTATCAGGTCTACCGGATTGCCACGCTCGGCATTGGCCAGTTTTTTTTGCACGGCATGCTCGAGTTTGCCGATAAGCATGTTTCGGGCATTGCCCTCCAGTCGGAGCGCGTTCTTGGGAAGCCCCTCTTTCAGTTCGGGATGATTCCATACCAGAACGCCGATCCTTTCGTCCATGCTTGCAACGACGTTCTTAATGGTTTTATTCACCTCGGACGCGTCAAGATGCTTCAAATTGAACTTTTCCTGTTCTTTCACGATATTACTATCGGCAACGTCGTCCACGTCATCCAGTTCTTCCTCAAAGATGGTAACTTTGATGCCGGTTTCTTTCTGATACTCTTGAGCCTGAATGCGCACCGCGGCCTTTTCTTCGTCCGGCACATCCTGCATGTTGATGCGGATTTCGGCAATGTCCCTGATGGGAACGATAGGCCCCTGTATCTGTGCCTCGATGTAGGGCACGTTCTCGAGCACGGCATTGGGTTGTCCGCCGTCGCGGTTTTGCAGCGTGGCGCGAGCCAGGCTGTTGCCGTCCACGGAACCCATCTGCGTGACGAGCGATTCCAGGTTGTCGTGCGTTGCCATGTTGCTGCGGGTCGCCTCGGTGTCGCCGAAGCACTCCGTCAGAAAGGCGTAGAATGTGCTGAGCACATCTTCATACGCTTCCTGATTCGCGTTGAAGTGATTCGTAATGCTTTGCGGCAGCTCCTTTTTGAGCGTAAGCACGTTGGCCAGCTCGTCCGGGAATTTGGCAATCTTGTCCAGATGGGCCTCAAAGTCTTTGCGTTCCTGGGAATTCGGGTCCTTGAGAGCGTTGATGAGGGTTTGCGGAATGTCCTTGCCGAAGCGCTGCCGCGTTGCGCGGTTGTTCACGCCGTCCAGCAGGCGGTAGAAATTTTCACGCCGTTCCTTCGAGACGTCGATGCGCGGGGAAAAGAAAGAGTCCTTGACAGTATATGTCGCGCGTTTGGCCACATGGGGCTTCAGCACGATGGCCGAGGAGCCGTAGCCTAACCTTCCGGAAATCGCGCCGCCCTTATGCCCCCTGATGTTGAGCGCTCCGTAGAGAGGTCTTTCGTCGGCCTGAACATTGTGCCCTTTGAACTCGGGAAAGAGCAGCTCTTCCGTCGAGTTACGCTCGTCAAGGTAGCCCGCCCCCTTGGGGTCTGTCCCCTGGTTGTGCAGGTGGAAGATATTGACCATGGGGGATTTGGGGTTCCTGAAGATGGAGTTCTTCCCGCCTATGAGGTGCGTCGTATCGATGTTTATGGTGATTTCCTGCTTGCGCAGCGTGTCGCCAATTTCCTTGACGGTGACGTTGTCAAGCTTGCGGGCCTTGAGCTTCTTCTGTTCGTCCACCGCCGTCTTTTCACGCTTGGTTGAGCTTGAGGCGGCCGTTTCCGTCAGCACCACCATGTTGGCCGCCGAGATGTCGAG
>JAILMX010000107.1 GCA_024692205.1 Desulfovibrio sp.
CATGTCTTCGGGATCGGCCCTGAGCACATGGGCCAGCTCCTTTGTGTTGGGGGTGATGCAGTCGGCCCCCGCATAGCGTTCCCAGTGGTCGCCCTTGGGGTCGACGAGAACCGCGATTCCTTTTTTGCGGCACTGATCGATGACATGCCTGGGGAGCGCATCGCTGTCGGCGGCATCATGGGAGAGCACTCCCTTGCCGTAGTCGGAGAGGATGACGGCGGCCGCATCGGGCAGGGCCCCATCGATGGCTTCACGAAGGCGGCCAAGAACGGCTTTCTGAACGGGAGCGCCAATCTCCTCGTCAAGGCGCAGAAGATGCTGTCCGCGCGCCATGACACGGGTTTTGCACGTGGTCGGGCGGTCGCCCGCCCGCACAAGCTCTGCCCGTATTGCCTGCTTTTCGAGCAGTTCCCCGAGTTCCCTGCCAGCGGCGTCTTCGCCGCAGACCCCGATGAGGGAAACCGCGCAGCCGAGAGTCGCCAGATTCCGCGCCACGTTGGCAGCGCCGCCGGGCGCTGTCCATCGGCCGTGCACCCGCGCCACGATGACGGGGGCTTCGGGAGAGATGCGGCCGACGGACGTCTCCGTGTATTTGTCGAGCATGATGTCGCCGATGACGAGGATGCGGCCTCTGGGTGCGGTGAACATGGGGCCCTGCCTTTTGTGTTTCAGAGGGTGGAAGGGATGAAACGTTTTGCCGTGTGTCGACTGTAGGCCAATGTGCCGGCCGTCGCAAGCGAAGCTTTGTCCGTCGGGCTGCGACCGGCCCGGTCGTTATGCGGGCTATGCGGAGGCGGATTTTTTGCCGCCGGTCAGACAACGGCGCCGGATCGCCGCAGGCGGGAGACGGTGCATCCAGGCGATGCGTGACAGAAAGGCCACGGAAGCGAAGAAGAGTGCGAGGAGGTAGCCTGCCCAGAATCCTGCCGCGCCCATGGCGGGTACGATCAGGTCCGTGCGCGCGAGCGCGTACCCCGCGGGCAGGCCGAGAACGCCGTAGCCGATGAGGCTCACGGCCGAGATGATGCGCGTGTCGTTGTAGCCGCGCAATATGCCGGAGGCGATGCTCTGCACGATGTCGCAAATCTGGTATGCGGCGCACCATGACATCAGCCGCATGGCAATCGCGCAGACGCCCGGATCGTTGTTGTAGAAACGCACGATCGGGCCGCTGAGGCCCACGGTCACGGCCATGATGGTGAACGCGAAGAAAAGGCCGATCAGAAGGGCCGTGTACGATGCGATTTTGGCATGAAGAAACTTGCCCGCCCCGAGATGAAAGCCCACCCGCATGGTCGCCGTCATGGCGAGCGACAGCGGCACGGCGAAGACGATGCCCGCCCAGCTCATGGTTATCTGGTGCCCGCTCACGACCGTAGCTCCCAGGGGCGCGAGCAGAAGGGCCGACAGGGCATAGAGCGCGCATTCAAAGAATATGGCGAAACCGTTTGGCAGGCCGATGCGGAATATCCTGCCGATGAGGGGCCAGTCCAGCGGCTTGCCTTCGGCCGCATCCTCCAGGGTGATGCGGGTCGTGACGGCGAGCGGGCGGTAGGGGAGAATATTCTTTGCGAAGCGGATGTAGGCACCGAGGGTGAGCGCCATGAACGCGTAGCACACGGCCGTCGCGACGCCGCACCCCGCGGCGCCGAGCTCCGGCATGCCGAATCGTCCGTAGATGAAGGCGTAGTTGCAGGGCACGTTGAGCGCAAGGGCTGCCAGGCTGATGAGCATGGCGGGGCGCGTCATGGAATAGCCTTCGAGGTATGAGCGCAGATTGATGAAGAGCAGGAAGGCAGGGATGCCGGGCAGAAGGGAGCGCATGTATTCGCCTGAGATGCGGGCGAGGCTTTCGTCCAGCCCGAAGGCCGCCATGTGATGGGATACGGCGTAAAGAACCGTCCACAGGACAAGGGCGAGCGCCATGGAGATGAGAACGCCCTGCCGCAGCAGATGCACCGCCGAATAATGCCGGCGCGCGCCGATCAGCTGGGCGCTCATGGCCGAAAGCACGAGAAGCGTTCCCACGGCGAATAGCGTTATCGGGGTCCAGATGGCGGAGGCCACGGCGACGGCGGCCAGCGCTTCGGCCGAGTAACGGCCGGCCATGACGGTGTCGACGAAGTTCATGCCTATCTGCGTGAGCTGGGCTATGAAGACAGGCATGCCGACGGAGAAGATCTTTTTCGCTTCGGTAACGGAGAAATACGATGCCATAAGACGAGAACCGGACGGGAAGAGGTTCGGCGGAAAACCGGACTCGCCGGAGACCGGATACGCGTGCGCGTGCCGCAGCCCGTCACCGCAGATTTTTCCCAAGCGCAAAGGCCTGTCGGACACCGTCGGTCTTGTGCACGTCCCCCCTGGCTTCCGCTCCCCGCACGAGCACCTTGCCGATGTCGTCCAGCCCGAAATACTTGCGGGTCAGCTCATACTGGACGATGATGGAATCAAAGAGCTCCGGAAGGGTGTCCGCTCCAACGAGGATGAGGCCGAGCTTTTTTATGGGAAAGCTGTTTCTCACGGGGTTGTGGAACCTGTCTATTATCGCCTTCAGCGGGGCGCTCAAACCGTAGAAATAGACGGGAGAAGCGATGACGAGTATGTCGGCGCTCTTCAATCTGTCATACACGATGTGCATGTCATCGTTCTGAAAGCAGGTGTTCTCCGCATTTTTTTTGCAGCTGTTGCAGCCGATGCACGGATGGATCGTATATTTTGCAACGGATATGATTTCGACAGTATTATGCTCTTTTGCCCCGTCTGCAAAAGCCTTCGCCAAGATGTCGGTATTGCCGTTTACTCTGGAACTTCCTGCCAGTACAACAATATTGCTCATAATTGCCTCTCCGTATCCCTGTCGGCAAATCGGCTCATTATCGGCACACATCCGTTGACAGCCTGTTCTGGTGCGGTGCGTATCGTTGTGAAAAAAAGCCGGTCTTTCCGTGCGTGAAAAGCCGGCTTTCCCTGTTCCCCGGAAGCCGGGGCCCGCTTACAGGAGCGTTGCCCGCAATTCCTCGGCTGTCTTTGGGCTGAGAAGGGCAGGCGGGATGTCGAAGAGCGTGCGGCAGCCCTTCGCCCCCTGGGCCGCGAGGCGGCAGACCGCACGCGCGCACGCGGTAAGCACGCTGCCCGTGAACTCGGGGTTCGAATCAAGTTTGAGACTGTATTCGATAACGTGACTCGTTCCCGTGCTCGTTGTTCCGGAACGGAAGACGAAGCCCCCGTGCGCCATGCCCG
>JAILMX010000116.1 GCA_024692205.1 Desulfovibrio sp.
GCAGATCCAGCAGTTCGCCGAGGGCCGTGTCCCATTTGTAGTGACCGTTGAGCTGCGCTATGCCGCGCGTTTCGATAAGCTCCTGCAAGGATGCGAGTACGGCTGCGGGCACCACGCCAGCCACCTTCAGCCTGGCAGCGTCGCACCGCATTTCGAGTTCCGCGGCGCTGTGCGACTTTTTAAGCGTCAGGAGCCAGATGCCCTGCGGGTACGGCTGCTCGGCATCGGGAATAAACCTGCCGTTTTCGGAATGGCCCGTTTCGTCATTCCAGGCCAAGCGCACGGAAAAATCAACAATATCCCTCGATACGGTGCTCTTGGGCGCATCCCGGCGGGATGTGTCCGTGACAGCGCCGTCGAGGTCGGGTTCAGTATCCGCAGCGAAAGCGTTTTCCTGTGTGATGTCCATCGTGCACCCCCATGCGCAGACTGCCACTGTCAGCGGCACGATTCGGAATTGCAGGGCGGTGATTTGTTGCAGGAAGGCGGATATCGCGCCCCGCAGAGATGCGGCGATCATTAGCGCCCCGAACGCCCGAAACCCGGCTTGAAGCTACGCGCCACCGCGGACACCGTCAAGTCAAAGGACGGCTTTTGCTCCTTGGGGGCGGTGATCACCAGCACATTGGCCGTGCCGCCTTTGAGAAAATACTTGACATAGACGTAGTTTTCCCGGGTGTCTTCAGCCGTCAGCGCGAACCAGTCATTTTTAGGGCCGACTTCCTCATTGAGGATATCCCTGTACCCCTTGGCCTCTTCGTTCAGCAATGTCTGCAGGGGAATATTTGCGTATCCCCCACGAACAAATGCGCGTATTCGGGTGACCTCCGTGTCGCCTTCCGCGCCGTTATGGATGGAGATCTCCCTGCCGCCGTCGTTCTCCACGGCACTCCACTGGCCCGGCGGCAAGGCAAAGGAAAAGCCGGAAACCTTGTTTACATAACGGGGATTGTCCGTATCAAGAAAGACGCCTTCCCCGGCCGCGACAAGGCATGAAACAAGGCAGAGACTGAAAAAACAGATGCCTGTCGGCAGTGCGCGCATGGGTACCCCTCCGTTTTCATCTTCATTGACGATAATCGCAGGCAAGTCAAGGCTGTCAGCCCATGCATGACAGTGAGCATGGCATGCACTCTGCCGTCGCGCTGCTTGAGTGCAACGTGCGTATCTTGCCCGGGGCGGCCGCATCCTAAACTGTCGGGCATGGTTTCAGCGCCCCGGACAGGCTGTGCGCTGACGGCCTGACAAGGAAAAGGCGATCGTGTGAATCAGCCAGGGAGCCAGCTTTTTTATCAGTGTCTCCATAGATGCGTGGCACGCTCATGAACTTCGCTCCATGCAAGCCCGAAGCGCGCGAGATACTTGCGAAGCCTGTCTGCATCGTTCGGATTTCGCTTCGCCTGCCGGGAACGTCCGAAAAGATGGCGTCCCGCTTCTGAGATGGTGGCCCATTTGCCGCATTCCCGTATGACGCTGGCGAGCTGCGGTATATCGAACAGGTCAAGGCCTTCGACTCCGTCCCCAAGGAATTCCCGAATCAGAGCGGCGTCATTGTTGTCCCCGTCTTGCGCGCCCGACAGGGCCCGCCATCCCTGGGAAAGCCGCTCCCATTCCTCGCGGACGTTTTCGGCGTCGATTCGCCCCTCGCCGGCAAGCGTGCCCATGCGCATGACAGCGGCGGAGAGGTCCCGGAAGTTGCCCTTCCAGTGGGCGTTTTCCCCCGTGGCCATCCTGAGGAAAAGCTCCCTGGCTTCCCGGTTGAAGCGGGCCCGATGCCCTGTTCTCTCGGCGAACAGTTCGAGCTCGTAATCAAGGTTCGGCTCGATATCCTCCATCCTTTCGCGCAGGCCGGGCAAACGGAATGTCCACAGGTTTATCCGGGACAGCAGGTCTTCCCGGAAGCGGCCTTCTGCGGCAAGGCGCCCGAGGTCCCGGTTAGTGCCGCAGATAAGCTGAAAATCACTGCGGGTTTCGAGGTCGGAACCGAGGGGGTAGAAACTCTTCTCTTCTATGGCGCGAAGCAACATCGCCTGCTCGTCCAAACCCAGTTCGCCGACCTCATCCAAAAACAGGACGCCGCCATCGGCCTGTCGCAGAAGCCCCGTCCTGTCCGCAGCGGCTCCGGTGAACGCCCCCTTCTTATGGCCGAACAAGGCGGACATGGCCGCGTCGCCGCGCAATGTGGCGCAGTTCACAGTAACGAACGCCCCTTCGACAAGCCTTCGCCGCCGCCGCAGTTCATAGATGAGCTTCGCCAGGCGGGACTTTCCGGCGCCGGTTGGGCCGGTCAGCAAAATGGGTTCCGTAGATTCTGCGCCCACCTTCTCAGTTCTCGCGATCATTTCGTTGAAGGCTGCGTTCCTCGTCTCTATGCCGGACTTGAGGAAGGATGCGTCCGTCACCGACTTTTGTCGGAAGCGTTCGGCTATCCTGTCATAGCGCGACAGGTCAAGGTCGATGATGGAATACGTTCCGGCCGGGCTCGACTGTTCCCCTTTTACGCCGGTCTGGATGAGCTTCGCAGGTATATGGCGGGATTCAGTCAGCAGGAAGAGGCATATCTGTATGACATGCGTGCCTGTCGTGATATGCACGAGGTAATCCTCATGCTCGGTATCGAAGGGGTACGCCTCGGCGAAATCGTAAAGGACCCCGTACACCTCTTCGAAATCCCATGGGTCGGCGAGCCTGAGGAAATGCCTGTTGACTGTGGTTTCAGGGGATACCACGGCAATGTCCTTGATGACGGTGCCCGCTATCTCCGCATACTTCCTGTCGAAGAGCAGTTCAAGGCGGTCGACGAGCAGGTCGTCATGCTGTCCGAGAGAAACGGTCGGGCGCCACGCATCCCAGCGCCTATCGCTTTTGCCTCGGTTCTGGTCGAGCGTCGTTCCGAGCATCCCAATGACGACGGTCTTCTTCATGGCTTATCCAAATTTATAAATTTTATATGAAAAGATAATACATGAT
This sequence comes from Desulfovibrio sp., assembly GCA_024692205.1. GTDB lineage: Bacteria > Desulfobacterota > Desulfovibrionia > Desulfovibrionales > Desulfovibrionaceae > Desulfovibrio. The sequence continues at coordinate 2,971 of JAILMX010000116.1, forward strand.
TATTAAAAAACTGGCTAGCCGATAAAAAATCCTTATATATTATATGGATGAAATAATAAGCCATATTGGCATGTTCCCTGCTATATAAGAAGTGCCTGCAGGCTAAAAGTATGCTTGCGGAGCAGGGCATAAGAAGGAAAATAGACATGAAAGAGACGATTCTGACTATCGACGGCAGTTTGGGCGAAGGCGGCGGACAGGTCCTCAGGGCGTCGCTGTCGCTCTCCATGGCTCTCGGCATACCGTTCCGCATGGTGAACATACGGGCGAAGCGGAAGGTCGGCGGCTTGAAGCGCCAGCACCTCACATGCGTGCAGGCTGCGAAGGAACTCTGCGGAGCGAAGGTGGAAGGAGCGGAGATGCATTCCACGGAGATCCTGTTCGTACCCGGCCCCGTG
>JAILMX010000121.1 GCA_024692205.1 Desulfovibrio sp.
AGTTCGCGCAGGCGTTCCGGTTGCGGCATGATGCGGCGCAGGGCGGCCATGTAGCCGGAGTCCATGGCATTCACATCGGCCTCTGACAGAGTCGTCGGAGGGTAGAAACCGGGCCAGACCGTGCCCGCACCTATGGTAACGATGCGTTCAACGGCCTCGGGGTGGCGATTGGCGAGCATATAGGCGATGTAGCCCCCGTCGCTGAAGCCGAGCACCGCCGCGGGGGCATCCGTCACGCAACGCATGACGGTGAGCATGTCCTCCGCCTTGCGCTCAAAGCGTATCGGGGTGCTCCCTGCCTCGGAGCGACCATGCCCCCGGGTGGAGACGACGATGACACGCCGCTCCTTGCGCAAGGCATCGATGAGGGGCGCAAGCCCCTCGGGGGAACCGAAGGCCCCGCCCCCGTGAAAGAGAAAAACCGGTTTGCCTTCGCCATAGCTTTCATAATAGATGCGCGCGCCGTCAGCCTGAACGTAGGCCCCGGCGGCGGGATTGTCCCCATAGGGCGCGCGCGCCCCTGAAGTCCCGGCAGCGAAAGCCGTCCCGCCCGGAGCGGACACAAGGAAAAGAAAGACAAAGAACAATAACGGGAAGACTCGCAAGGATGCCACTTTTCTCTCCTCTGTCAGGCGAGCAGGGCGCGGGCGTCGGCGCGGCAGGCGTCCTCCTCGCGTCCGAGGGCGCGCAGCGCGTCGGCGAGCGTCTGCCACGCGTCAGGTCTGTCGTGAAGGGTGACGCTCTTTCGGGCGAGCATCTCGGCAAGGGACGGATCTTCACCGCCAGCCAGATAAAGCCGTGCGAGCAGAAGCAGGGCCGCGGCATCTCCGGGGTCCCGCCTGAGCACTCCTTGCAGTATCTCACGGGCCTCATCGCCCTTGCGCTGATGCGCCGCCAAGGCCGCCAAGTGCCTGCGGGCGAGATTCGAGACATCGCCCTCCTTCTCCTCAATGGCGGCCGCTGTCTCGTAGCAACGTCGGGCGTCGGCGCGGTGTCGGCTCTGCTCACACAGGCGCCCCAGCCGTATCCAGGCGAAGAGATGCTCGGGCGAGTTTTTGACGCACTGCCTGAAATAGCGCCGCGCCCCGCGGCTGTCGCCGGCGTTCTGGCACAGCGTGCCCAGATTGTAGCAGATCTGCGCGACCCGCTCACCATCGGGCTTACGCTTCAGAGCTTCTAGAAAATGCCTTCTCGCCTCGTCGCGCCGGCCGAGCGCGGCCATGCACACACCAAGCGAGTTCCGCGCCATGGCGTTGTTTTCATCGGCCACGAGCGCAAGCTTGTAGTCCTCAACGGCCCCGAACACGTCGCCCATGCTGTAGCGTCTGTCGCCGCTGATGTTCAGCGCGAGCGAATCGCATACTCCCGCGTGGGGCGAGGGCAGAAGAAGCGCGTATTCCAAGGCCATGAGAGCGCATTCCGGCGCGAAGGATCGGTCGCTTGAAACGAAGGGCCAGCCCGCGAGGCCTGCGGCCGCGGCATAGCCCTTGTTCTCGAGTTCGCCGCACAGGACGGCGTATTTCGGCAGCAGGTCCTCGGCCTTTTCGCCTGGGTGGAAGAAGAAGAGCGTATTGACACCGCGCCGCCCGGAAGAGACATTCGCGCCATCATCGCCGAACACGCCACGCCATGCGGCCATGGCGTCATCAAAAACCGAGGCTTCGTCCCCCGAAGCTCCGCCATCGCGAGCATCCCGCGGCACGTCAGCTCCTCGTGAGGCTTCCGGAGTGTCCGCGTCGACAGCCGCCGACCCGTTCGGCGTGACCCGCACAAAGACGAGCGTGAAGACGGCGAGGCCATCGCTTGCCGCGGCGAAATGGAGGAGGATATCGCTCGTGCCCGCGGCTTTTTCCGTTTCCTCGGCGACGCGCCGGACAGCGTCGCCGGCCATGCGGGCTTCATGGGCCGCGAGGGCAAAGCCTTCTTTCTGGAAGACGAGGGTATCGCCCGGCTCAAACATGATGCCGGGATCCTCCTGATAGCCCATTTCGGCCACGGAGGTCATCTTGCGCGCCTGTAAAACGGTCAGATCGCCCTTGTAGAGACGGCGAGGTTCCGTGCCGAAGACCGCGAAACGCATGCCGGGCCGAACGCCCATCTGCCTGCCGAGGCTGATGCGCATGCGCCCCAGAGGAAGATTTTCGATGATGCGGCCGCCTTCAGCGAGCATGGCGCCATGGGACAGAATTCGGCCGGGGCCCGCGACATCGCAGGCGAGCGCCGCGCGCCGCATGAGCAGGCGCGACTGCTCGTACATGGGCAGACGCATCTCCGGCCCGCGCATATCCTGCGGAAAAAGCGCGTAGCCCGCCGAAAGCACAAGATGCACCGTCTGCTTCGTCACGGGGTTCTCGACGTGCACGGCGTTCCATGACGCCATTACCTTGTCCGCGAGTTCCCGGCAGGCACCGTGCCCGTCCGCATGGAAAAGCAGGGCCGTCCCGTAGCGCTCGGCGCGGGCAGCAAGCACGTCGGAGGAAAGACTCGGACGCACGGCTTCGGCCAAACGCCGCAGCAAATCGTCGACGAAAGCATGGCCGCAGCGTGCTGCAATCTCCTCCCCGTTGCACAGGCGCACCAGAACAAGGCCAAGGCAGAGACGGTGCAAGGGCGCGTCGCGCATATCCTCCGCCCCCTGCACGGCGGCGGCCTCCTCTTCCATGCGGGCATAGAGGGCGACTTCGGCGGCAAGGCCCGTCACGGGATCCGTCAGCTCGGCGCGCGCACGGGCAAGATTTTCAAGACAAAGCGCCGTAAGGGCGGGCAGCCAGCCCATCAGGCGGCGCACCTCGCGAGCGCGCACCCCTTGCAGGACGAGAACCCCCAGCGCCTTTTCCTGCCAGGTGAGCGGCAGCAGGAGCTTGTGCTCACGGCTTACGAGCTCGGGGACCTCGGGGAGGCCCTGTGTGGGAAAGTACAGGGCGTGCCCCTGAAAGGAAATGAAGGGGGAGAAACCCTCGCACAGCAGATCCTGCATGGCGAGGATGTCGCTACTTGCCAGAGCGGGCTTCGTTTTTTCCTGTGTCATGACGCGCAGTGTACCGACGTCAAGGCCGATTGTCTAGAATATATCTAGCAATGAACGCTTGTCCGCCCCCCCGACATGGACTATCATGGACGCATACCAAAACAACCCATAAGGAAACTTCCATGCCCCTTGCGACCTTTCCCCTCGGCCCCTTGCAGACGAACAGCTACCTTCTGCACAACGGCGATCAGGCCGTCGCCGTGGACGTCGGCGGCGACCCTGCCGCTGTAACCGCTTATTTGAAGGAACACGGGCTGCACCTTGCCGCCATCCTCATCACCCACATGCACTTCGACCACCTCTACGGTGTGGCTTCGCTCATCAGCGCGACAGGCGCGCCCGCTTACATCCCCGAAGGCGACGATCCCATCCGCGATACGGAGGCGAGCAAGGGCGGGATATGGGGTTTTCCCCCGGTGCCGCCATTTGATGGGCTGCCCCTGCCGCGCGATGCCGTGGCCTTCGGCGGTATGACCTGCACGGTGCTCGACACGCCGGGGCACACGCCGGGGGGCGTTTCCTTCTACTTTCCGGGAGAGGGAATCGTCTTCACGGGCGACGCGCTCTTCTACCGCTCCGTCGGACGAACGGATTTTCCCGGCGGCAGTGAGACTGTTCTGATCAGCAGCATTCGACGCAACCTCTTCGCCCTGCCGCCCGAGACGAAGGTCTGCCCGGGCCATGGTCCGATGACAACCATAGGCGACGAAAAGACCGGCAACCCTATCTGCGGTGATTTTCGGAGTTGAGCGGACAATGACACCCGCTCTCGTGCTCGCCGCAAGCCCGCATGCCGGCGGTGTCACCGACAGGCTCGCCGCGCTTCTGGCGCAGGGCCTGGCCCGCGCGGGTGCGCAGGTGCGTCTGACCGCATTGCGCGATGTGCCGATCGCGCCCTGCACAGGTTGCGGGGCGTGCGCGCTCCCGCCGCATAGATGCCCGCTTTCCCAGGGCTCTCTCTCAGGCGCCCGTCCTGCAGACCGCGACGCTTCGGACGACGGCACCGAAGCGCTCTTCGCGGCCATGCGGGCCTCGCCTCTCGTCTGCCTGTGCGCCCCCGTCTGGTTCTACGCCCTGCCCGCCCAATGCAAGGCTCTCGTCGACCGAGCCCAGCGCATCTGGCAGGCGGAAGGGGGGGCCAACCTTTACGAAGAGACACGCGAAAAGCCCGTGGGAAAAGCCCTCATTCTTCTCACAGCCGGGCGCCCGAAGGGCGAACGCCTTTTCGAAGGCCCCCTTCTGACCCTGCGGTGTTTTTTCGCGACCCTGCGCGTGGAAATCGCCGAGACGCACGGATACCGGGGGCTGGATTCCCCAAGGGAACTTTCCACACGGCCAGAGGTCACGGACGAAGTCTATCGGCTGGGCCGCACGTGGGGTGAAAGGCTTGCCGCCGGAGCGGTCGATGCGTGATCCGCGCGGCATCATGCGCGCAATCGCCCACGCACTCGGCCTGGACGAAAGACGCTGCGCGCACTGCCTCGCCCCCTTTTCTCCCGGCGGCGTGAATACGGACGCCGCCTTTCCGCTTTGCCCGTCCTGCGCAGAAGCTCTCAGCCCCTACGGCGGGCCACGATGCCGGCTCTGTGCGCTGCCGCTGCACGAAACGAATACGGAGGGCGCCGGACATACGGATTGCCCCGACTGCCACGGAACATTCCGCCCGTGGCAGGGCATCGCCTGCTACGGCCTGTACGAAGGCGCCCTGCGCGACGCCATATTGCGTCTCAAATTCGACGGCGAGACGGCGCAGGCACCTTTTCTGGCGGCTTGCCTCCTCGAAGCAGCAGCCTGTCTCCCCAGGCCGGACGCCGTCGTTCCCATGCCTCTGCACCCCTCACGCCTGCGCGAACGAGGCTTCAATCAGGTGCACGAGATGACGCGCCGCCTCTGCTCCGTGACCGGCCTTCATGCCGAGCCCGCCCTTCTCTCGCGGACGAAGGTTGGCATTCCGCAGGAGAAACTCTCCGCTGACGAGCGCGCCCGCAACCTGCAGGATTCGTTTGCGGCCTCGGCCCGGGCTTCGGGCCTCGCTCTCTGGCTCGTCGACGACGTGATGACCACGGGCAGCACCCTTTCCGCCGCCTGCGAGGCCCTTCGCAAGGCCGGTGCCACGGCCGTCCACGTATTGCTTGCCGCCCGGACGCCCCTGGCGGCCTCTGAAAAATGACAGGAATCCTGTTCCCGCGGAAACGAAAGACCAGGCCACCTTTGCCTGCGCCCGATCCGTCCGCGTCACGGTCATGGAACACGTATGGCGTTATCCCTGAGGGATACGGTATACGGTGAGAATGACAAACGGCGAAGCTTCTGATAGACTGCATATCTCAGAGCGTCTCATTTCATTTAACAGCATTCAGGTTTCACGATGTTCGGAAAGCCGCTTTCCTTCCTCTTTTCCCTCATGACGGCGTTCTGCCTGTGCGCAGGCGAACCGCACGCATTCACGACGCTTCTCATACCGAGCCGGCCCGACATAGAGCGCCCGACGCCACCGGCCGACAAGGCCCACCCTCAGGACAAGACGGATTCCGCCCCCGCCGCCGAAAAGGCGGTCGAGAAAAAGCCGGCCGATGCCGCGAAGACCGACGCTCCCGCTGCACCGAAGACTGAACCGGAACAGCCGGCTCCGCAGAAAGCCGAAGGCGAGACGCAGGCCCCCGAAGCCGCCGCGGTCAAAGAAACCGAGCAGATCGATCAGGAAATCGACGTTCTCATGTCGCTCATGCGCCCCTCCGACCGCACCGCCGAGGCCATGGACATGCCGCAGCTCTTCGCCGTGCTGCGTTTCGATGCCGATACCCCGGTGCGTGACGGCGCGCCCCAGCCCGAAAGACGAGACCTTCTGGGCGATGTGGAGGAAATACTCTACATGGGCAAGAAAGCTTGGGGGGCGAACGTCGCGCTGGAGCATCCTGGCCTGCACCACTTCATTCTGGAGACGCGGCCCCGGTGGGACGAGACGGAAGGCATCTTCATACAAAATTTCGTCAAGACCATCATGCCGGTCTACGGCGTGGAAAACGGCTGGCACGAGGCAGCGGGCCAGCACTTCGAAATAGTGCCGCTCACGCGCCCCTTCGGCCTGACAAGCCCTTCGGTCTTTTCGGGGCGGGCCATCCTTGAGGGTAAACCCGCCGCGAACGTCCCCGTCGTCATGAGCCGCATCAACACCGACGGGCAGACATTCCTCACCCCTTGGCACCGCGAGCTCGCCGCACGCACCGATGCCGCAGGCCAGTTCTCCTTCGTGCTCAACCGCCCCGGCTGGTGGTGCTGCGAGGCCATGACCGAAGGCTCCCCCCTGAAAGGGCCTGACGGTCAGCCGCGCAAGCTGCGAATGACAGCTCTTTTCTGGCTCTACGTAGACGGAACGGAAGCTGCCCCCAAGAAACGTTGACACACGACATAACGGAGGTCTTCATGAAACGCTATGCCTTTTTCCTTCTCCTGGTCATGACACTTCTGGGCGCAGGCCTCACGGTAGCGCCTGACGACTCATGGGCCCGCTTGGGCGGCGGCCGATCCTTCGGCGGCAGCCCGACGATGCGCTCACCCGCGCCCGCTCCAGCCCCGTCACGTCCCTATGGCACCTCGCAGCAGCGGCCCATGAATCAATCCTCCGCAGCGCAGGCTTCCCGGCCCGGCATGGGCGGAATGGGCGCCATGGGAGGTCTCTTCGGCGGCCTCCTCGCCGGCACCATGCTCGGTTCCTTGCTCGGTGGCGGCGGCACGGGCGCCGGTGGCGGCATAGGCTTCCTCGACATCATCCTCTTCGGTGCCCTCATCTGGTTCGGCCTCAAGTTCTTCCGCCGCATGTCCGCTTCGCGCAGGGAGCAGCAGACGGAAGGCGCCTACACGCGTCAGAACAGTGGCTACGGGTCGCAGAGCACCTACGACCAGTCTTCGATGCAGCGCACCACGGCCGATGGCTCCGCATGGGACAGGATGCGCAGCACGACCGGAGGCAACGGCTACGGCCAGCAGGGTGACAGCATGATGAGCTTCGGCACCCCCTCCGTTCCCGACGGATTCGACGCGGAGGAATTTTTGCGCGGTGCGAAGATGGCCTACACCCGCATGCAGGAATCGTGGGACAGGCGCGACCTGAACGACATTGCCCAGTTCGCCACCCCGACCGTCATGCAGGAGCTCGAACGCCAGAACGCAGAGGATCCCAATCCCTCACGCACCGAGCTTCTCATGGTGAACGCCCAGATCATGAATGTGACGAACGACGGTCCCATGCAACGCGCGCAGGTCTTCTTCGACGTGATGATGCGCGAGGATCCGCGCAGTCAGGAACCCACGCAGGCCCGCGAGATCTGGCACTTCATGCGCACCCTGCCCAACGGCACATGGAAGCTCGACGGCATACAGCAGACCTACTAAGGCATACGCATGCACATTCTTGCTGAGAAAGACCAAGTTTTCCGTCTCTTCCAGATGACGCTTGAGGAAGTGCGCCCGGGCTACGCCCGCATACGCATGCCCTTTCTCGACTGCATGAAAAACGGATGGGGCGTTCTGCACGGCGGGGTGATC
>JAILMX010000144.1 GCA_024692205.1 Desulfovibrio sp.
CAGATTCCTTTGGTTGTTTTCTCCCCACAGGCAGGGCATACGCCCTGTTTTTCCAAAATAGCGTCCTTTTTTGCTTAAGGGGCGGGCGAAGTCCCGCCATGAGGGGGAGGAAGCTGAGAGCCCGGGCAAGCAAGCCCCCGCTGTGAATTTTCTTATCGGAATCGTCTGTCGTGACGGGGGAGCCCTTCTCTTGCTCATTTCCAAGTGAAAACCGCCTTTGTCATTGACGCATGACGCCTTTTTGCATGATGATGTGTCATTCTCAAACAACAGCACAGGAGACATGCCCATGGACGACTTCATGAAACATGCACTCGAAATCGCGACGGCGCAGGCGGGCGTGCGTCCGATGACGCCGGAAGAGTTCATGGCCTACGCGAAGGACATGGCTGACGGTCTGCGAGGTATCGCGGTGGCAGGCGAGCTTGCCGCCTCTGAAGAAGAATGCATTTTCGTCGTAGTCAATGGCATGTCGTCCATCAAGGACAACAGCATTACCTGTCTCGTCTGCGGTAAGAAAGGCAAAGTTCTGAAAAAATCGCATCTTGCAGGGCATGGCATGACTCCGAAGGAATACCGTGAAAAATTCGGCATAAAGAAAGGCACGCCCTTGATGTGCAAAGCACTCGTCAAAGCACGGCGTGCGCAAATGAACGACATGAAGCTTTGGGAGCGCCGCGCCGACAAACGGTCGACCATGCCGCTGGACGCGCTGGCAGATATGTCGGACGAATAGGAATGTGTTGCCGCTACGCCGTTAATGAAGCAGTCATCGCCCGGTATCCGTCAATACGGTGTTCAGGCGACGTCCGGCCGTCGGATGCCGCACCGGCTATTGTCGCCGATGGCGTGACAGACTTGTCGTGGGGCTTCGAGCGCGAGGGAAAGCAGCTCGTCATCAACGCCCGCAGCGAGACGGCATTCGAGAAGCCCATGTTCCGCGAAGCAATGGAACTGCGGCGCTGCGCGCTTCCTGCGGCATGGTTTTATGAATGGGATGCTAGGAAGCGGAGAAACGTCTTCCGTCCCGCCGACGGCGGCATTCTGCTCCTTGCAGGATTGTACAGCGAGGCTGGAAGGTTCGTCATCCTTACGACGGTCGCAGACAACGTCATGCGTCCTGTTCATGACCGAATGCCTTTGTGCCTGCCTGAAGCGAGCCTTCAAAATTGGCTGGCTGACGCTGTAGCTGCGCGGGAGATGCTGGAGATGCCTGGTGTCGCCCTGATACGGGAAAAGCCAATGGAGCAGGGAACCTTGTTTTGACAAAAGGCTATTATGCTCGCCGTTTTTTGGGAATCGGGCATGGACACTGGAAATGTCATCATGTAGAATGGAAGCAAGCGTTCGGAGCGCTTGGAGCGCCCCGCGTGGCCCGCGAGCTTAACAGTTTCCTCGCGGGCTTTTTTGTGTTTAGTTGGAATATAAGGATTTTTAGTGAAGAAAGTTGGCTTGTTGGCGGGCGCAAAGCCCGCCATGAGCGCGCAACGCCAACCACAAGGTTGGCATTAAAGGGCGCGGCTGTGCATGGATTTCGCGGGCGGAGGCCCGCCAACGTGGAGCTTCGACAGGAAGTGATGCGTTATATTACGCCGCCAAGTCCATGGCAATCAGTTCGGCCTGCTTCATCACAGTTTCCGTCGCGAGCTGTGCCATATCCGGCGGGTAGCCGTATTTCTTCAGGGTCCGGCGAATGAGAACCCGAAGATGCGCCCGAACGCTTTCTTTTATGGTCCAATCTATCGAGGTGTTGTTCCGAACCTTTTCGGTCAACACTACTGCCAGCTCACGAAGCTTGGCTTTGCCCATTACCTCGCGGGCTGATTCATTGTCCGCAACCGCCAAATAAAAGGCGTATTCGTACTCGGTCAGTCCAAGCTCCTCGGCCTCTTTGTTGGAGTCGCGTACTTCGCGGCCGAGGTTAATCATTTCGTCGATGACCTGTGCCGCCGTGAGTATCTTTGCGTGGTAGTTCTTGAGCACGGATTCCAAACGCTCCAGTAGTTTCTTGCTCTGCGTGAGGTGCGTCCGTTGTCGGGAACGAAGCTCATCGTTAAGCAGTTTGCGCATCACTTCCAAGGCGATATTCTTGTATTGCATCTCACGAATTTCGAGCAGGAATTCTTCGGATAGGATGGAGATGTCGGGCTTCTTGATGCCGGCTGCATCGTATATGTCGA
>JAILMX010000084.1 GCA_024692205.1 Desulfovibrio sp.
GGCTTCGATAGGCGATGCCGTCACAGGTCCGCAGGACAAATGGAAGGAAAAAAAAGGCACGCAGCTCGCCACCCTTGAGCGGGAGCACAACCCAAAGCCCATCTACGCCCCGGAAAAGGGCGAAATAAGCGCCCTCCACACCGAGCTTGAAGGCGCATTCATCGAGGCGGGCACCGCCATCGCGACCATACGCCATATGCTCACCCGCGAGGAGGTCGAGCACGTCATCCTGAAAAAGGCGCTCTACCTCTTCCGCGCGCCGGAAAGGGCTAAATACTACTTCACGCCCGAGGTCGACATGAAGATCCGGGCATCCGACGCGCACTCCGTAACCGTCCGCGACGGCATGGAGCTCATGATCATGTCGCGGATGAAGCGTGAGGTGCCTCTGCACTACAAAGGCCCCGACGGAGTCATCTACGCCGTCTACTTCAGGAGCACCGAGAACATGGATGCCGACGCCCCCCTCATCGGCGTGTGCACGCGGGAGCAACTGCCCGCCATTCAGGACGTCGTCATGCGCATAAAGACCGAATGGCCGGAAAGGGGTTGACATGGGAGAAGCACTGCAGATACGCGTCTCGGCCGTCACCTGGAACGAAGACCTGCTCGAAAAGCTCTGGCCCCGCCTGTCGGAGCTCGCTTTCAGCATCCCCGTTCGCTTCGAGAAGCACGGCGTCTTCGACATGGTGAAGGCCCTCGACGAGGGGCTGACCTTCATGGACTGGTCAACGGCACGCAAGGAAAAGATGGGCCCCGGCATACGCGAGGCGGCACGCCTGAAAAAGGCGATTGAGGAGGCCCTGGCGGCCTGGGACCCGCGAGCCGCGAACAAACTCAGCGACCAGCTTGAATCGATGCTCGACACATTGGAACAGAACTTTACAGAATAAAAAGGAGCCAACATGCTCAACAAGGTAATGCTCATCGGCCGTCTGGGCGCTGATCCGGAACTCAAATACACGCAGAGCGGTTCTCCCGTGACATCCCTGCGCATCGCCACTGACGAATCCTACAACGACCGCGACGGCAACCGCGTCGAACGCACCGAGTGGCACCGCGTCAGCGTTTTCCAGCGCCAGGCCGAGAATTGTGCAAATTATCTCAAGAAGGGCAGCCTCGTCTATGTAGAGGGCAGCCTTCTGACCCGCAAATGGCAGGATCAGCAGGGGCAGGACCGTTACACGACCGAGATCCGCGCCCAGCGCGTACAGTTTCTTGACAGGCGCGGCGACAACGCCCAGAGTGACGGCTCACGGCATGAGGGAGGCCCCCGGCGGGCGCCCGGCCACCAGCAGGACAGCGCCCCCAGGCAGGATGCCGGCTATGCGGCGCCAACGGGCGGATCCGAGGCCATGGCCAGGGATTACGACGATTCCCCATTCCCGTCCGGTGCGGACACCGGCATGGACAAGGTTCCCTTTTAAGGGCTTTTCGCAAAAAATTTTTAAGAATGGATTGACTTTCTGTTAGTTTTTTCACAAGATACCGGGAGCAAGAGCATAACCATTCGGTCGGATCCGTTGTCCGGTCTGAAAGGTTCGTACAACTACAACCTGGAGGAAATTCTCAATGTCCAAGCTGGTACCCCCTCATGGCGGAAAGGGCCTCGTCTGCTGCCTGCTCGAAGGCAAAGCTCTGGAAGATGAAAAGAAAAAGGCCGAGGGCCTGAAAAAAATCGAAATTTCTTCGCGCGCCAAGGGCGACCTGATCATGATGGGCATCGGCGGATTCTCTCCGCTGAACGGTTTCATGACCAAGGAGAACTGGAAAAGCGTTGTTGAGAAGATGACCCTGGCCGACGGCACCTTCTGGCCCGTGCCCGTCACCCTCGACGTCTCCGCTGCCGACGCGAAAGAAATGAAGGTCGGGCAGGAAATCGCCCTCGTCCGCAACGGCGAACTGATGGCCACCATGAAGGTCGAGGACATCTACGAGATGGACGAAGCCGCCAAAAAATGGGAATGCGAGCTCGTCTTCAAGGGCGAAGGCCCCGACTCCGAGAAGTTCTGGGAAGTGGCTCTCGAAGACCACCCCGGCGTCAAGATGGTCATGGCCCAGAAGGAATTCAACGTGGGCGGCACCGTGAAGGTGCTCTCTCAGGGCGAATTCCCCACAAAGTTCCCCGGCGTCTACCTGACCCCCGCCCAGCTTCGCGCGAAAATGGACGAGCGCGAATGGGCCAACGTGGCCGCCCTGCAGCTGCGCAACCCCATGCACCGCTCGCATGAGTATCTCTGCAAAATCGGCGTCGAAGTCTGCGACGGCGTGGTCATTCATTCCCTCGTCGGCAATCTGAAGCCCGGCGACATCCCGGCTGAAGTCCGCGTGAAGTGCATCGACAAGCTCGTCGAGAAGTACTTCGTGCCCGAGAACGTCATCCAGGCTGGCTATCCTCTGGACATGCGCTACGCTGGTCCCCGCGAGGCCCTGCTCCACGCCACCTTCCGCCAGAACTACGGCATCAACCAGCAGATCGTGGGCCGCGACCACGCCGGCGTGGGCGACTTCTACGGCATGTTCGAAGCTCAGCAGATCTTCGACAAAATTCCCCAGCCCGCTGAAGAAGGCAAGCGCCTCCTCTGCAAGCCCATGAAGATCGACTGGACCTTCTACTGCAAGAAGTGTGACGGTATGGCTTCCATGCGCACGTGCCCCCACTCCAAGGAAGACCGCGTCATCCTCTCCGGCACCAAGCTCCGCAAGATGCTTTCCGAAGGCGCCGAGGTTCCGGATCATTTTGGTCGCGAAGAAGTGCTCGACATACTGCGCGAGTACTATTCTGGTCTGACCAACAAGGTCGAGATCAAAATGCAGCGCGCCGCTTCCGGTTCAACCATGTAGCATCCTGCGGCACACGCAAATCGAAAAGGGGCGTCCTTTCGGGCGCCCCTTTTTTCGCTCTTCACACGCGTCTTTACGAAAGTCGGCAAAAAGGCTACCGTACGGCTTTGAAACGCTCTACCGTGACAGGTGACCGATGCACAAATTCAACCGTTTTTCCGCCACGTCGCTCACTTTCGCCCTTCTGGGCCTGCTTTTCAGCCTCTGGACACTTTTCGGCAACGAGGTAAACTTCTGCGTGACGGCAGGATGCACTCTGTATCAGGATTTCACGATCGCTGGTGTTTCCCTGTGGGTCTTTGGCGCTGCTTCCTTCGCGGTTTTCATGCTTCTCGCCGTCACGGGCTCCGTGCGCATCGGCCGCGTCATCTCAGGCCTCGCCCTCCTTGCGGACTGCGGTCTGCTTCTGCTCATGGCTGTAACCGCCCCCTGTCTCAACTGCCTGATTGCCGCCATATTCTTCGCCCTCACCTACCGATCCTTCCGCCTGGCGGCCATCGCCGGCAATACGGAAAGGCCTTCCGCTCCCGGCAGATCATGGCTTGTCGCCGCATGGCTCGTCCTCTTCATCATGAACGCTGGTGCCGTTCTCCGCTCGGAAACAGGGTCCTGGGCGATACTCGGTTCCGATGAAGACGCCTCCGTGCACATGTATTTCACGCCCGGCTGCCCCAGCTGCCGGGAAGGTCTGGCGGCGCTTTCCGGCAGCGTTGAAACGGCCTTCTACCCCATGCCGGCCGAGGATGGGGATTACTTTAAGGTGCAGGCCATGCTCCCCCTTCTCGACAAGGGTATGAACATTGCCGAAGCCGCCCAGCAGGTGCAGGAGAACCCGGGTGGAAGCTTCCGGGACGCCCTGTCTCCAGAACACCTGCTTCTGCGGCTGCGCATGCTGCGCAACAAGGCGCATGTCTTCACCTCCGGCTCGACAAAGGTGCCCTATTTCGAATTTCACGGACTTCCGTCGATGCTCAAGAAGCGCAGTCAACGCCGTGAAGGCGCGCCGGCCCCGGCCTCCCCGCAGCCGTCTCAGCCATCTTCGCAACAAACCCCGCCAGATCCGGTCACGATGCCGCCGACATCGCACAATCCCGATCTGCCGGAAGAGCTCACCCCGCCGGTTTCAGGGCACTGCAGCGGCGAAAAACCCTGCAACTAAGCATGAATAGACGGCCCCCGGTTCATCCTCGGGCCGTCTTTCATATCGAGATACCATTTTCATTGAAATAAGCCTCTCCGACCGTATTTTAGGTTTAGCATGGATAACAAAGGCAGAAAAAAACACATAATACAGTTGGCTGTATTAGCAATATTTATTAGTTTTCTATCCACTACTATTCTATCAATACGATCTCTAGACTCGTTGATACAACACAACGCACAATCTCTTACAAATCTTCTGTCATCAAGTATTTTTGATTCAGTCAGAAATGCAGTTCTAAAACCATGCATGGTTTCTCGTATAATATCTGGTGACAACCTACTGGTAAATCTTCTACGGACTGAACAATCTTACACAGAAGATTATATTGCCTACAGACTTGACAGATATCTAGCAGGAATAAAAAGACGAATTGATTTTGATTCAGCATTCTTTGTTCCAAATGCCTGTAATCATATTTTCGGATTAAATGAGAAGTTTATGCGACTCGACAAAAGTATAGAATCGCAGAGCACTAAATATGACGATTTTATCAATAGTGGAAGAACAAGTTTTCCACTTATACAAACAGATCCATTCAATAATCGAAAAAAAATGCTTTATATTCTTAGTCGCATCTCCGATGAGGTCGGCAAAGTTGTTGGAATGTGCGGCGTCGGCATTATGCAAGAAACAATTCAAGAAATCTTACGCAGTTTTGAGCAGCAATACAATGTGAAGATACATCTCACTGACTGGGATGGAAAAAGCATGTTTTCATCAGAGGCAAATTCTTCTGATGGAAAAACTATCAAAGATTTACCACAATCATTTAGACAAAATAGAGAATTCGCATACACTGAAAATGATAACGGTGGATATACAATAACACGTTATCTAAATGATATTGGGTGGTTTGTAGTCATTAAAGGTGAAAGGATAGAAGGGAAAGATGCTTTTACCCATATAATTGTCGGTAATATTATAGCTATTGTAGTAATTTTTCTTCTACTCTTCTTGGCAATGCATTTTCTTATGCGTTCCGAGCGAACTCATCTGAAAAACAAAGCCTTTACTGACGAATTGACTGGCATTGCCAATCGCGCCGGTTTTGAAGCGGCTATGGGTGAAACAGTATCGAAAGACGGAGAAAACGGAGCTCTTTTTATTCTAGATTTGGATCATTTCAAAGAAGTGAACGACAATCTTGGGCATCCCACTGGCGATCTTCTTCTCAAGCAAACGGCGAAGAAACTTCAGTCTCTCATAAGGGCAAGCGACATTGTGGCTCGATTAGGCGGCGACGAATTTGTCGTCTATTGTTCAGGATTCAAGCAGCCTGATCAGATTGCAATGAAAGCTGAAAATATACGTCAAACAGTAATGCAGCACTATGACTTACCCGACGGACTAAAGCTTACAGTCTCGACAAGCATTGGCATTGCCTTGTACCCGGCTCATGGGAATACCTACGATTTACTGTACAAAAATGCCGACAAGGCTCTTTATGCGTCCAAAGAGGGTGGGCGAAACAGGTTTACAATGATTGATGGATCTTCAGCACGGAATTCGGAAGAGTCGGCTGGATGACGCGCCACGACGCAACGCGATGCGGAAAATTCTGCGGCGACCTCCGACGAGCCATGGGTCAATCCCGCCATCCCGGTCGCCGCTCCTCACAGCCCTAAAACCTGTGGCCGTGCCCCGCCACGTCAGAGAGCGAAGACTCCCCAAAAGCCACTCACGGCATGAAAAGCGCAGGCTCCTCATTGATAAGGGCAGACGCTATCAGCCGGCTGTCGGGCTTGTACGTGCCGTTCTGCACCTGAATGCGGAGTGCCGCGACCTTGTCCGTACGCACATCGGGGGCATCCTGCGCAGCCCTGCTCGCTTCGGCAAGCAAACGGGCATCATGCGAAACTGTAACAACGTCCCCCCAGCCGGCAGTGGATATCTGCCTGGCCGATGCGTCCCGATCGGCCTCATGCACCTGTTCCAGGGGATTCAGGGAGATGCTGTTCGTCGATATCTTCATCATACACACTCTCTTATCAATTCCGCCATCATGGACTCTCACCCGTGAGCATGCTGCCGTCCACCTTACCGCGGGTGACCTTCAACAGGGCACCGTGGGCTATCCGGTCTTCCTCTTCGGTCAGCGGGCGAAGGCCGTCTTCGGTTTCCCCCATGATCTGCAAACGTTTGCCGGGAGGATAGGTGAAACGCACGGCAAAGCCCAAGCGGTCTGATATCTCCCTGCGGATGTCCTCCACTATGGGATTATCGCTGCCGGTGAAGATCAAGCTCTCATACAGTTCACGCGCGACCTTCTCAACAAAGTCATTTCTCTTGATGGACGGATCGGGGTCATCGGGGATGAGCCCCATGGCCACACGGCGCCGCACTCGGAATCGCGCAAGCCTTCTGGCCGCGAGCAACTGTTGCTCATAGCCCTGCAGCATCATGCGTTTCTGTAGAGAGCCCTGCTCATCCATGCTTCTCTTCCCTGCCCGGCTTTTCGGTCGGAATCAAAAAATTCTTTAGAGTTTTTTTAAGAGAGCTTCACATTTTTCGCAATCTCAAGACACAGATCCGCCTTGTTCAACGTGTACAGGTGGATGCCCGGCGCGCCGCAGTCGAGAAGCTGACGTATCTGAAGCACGGCGAAAGCCAGGCCGGCCTCGCGTACGGCGGCCTCGCCGCCCTTTTTGTCCGCCTCTTCCAGGCTGAGCCAGAGCTTTGCCGGTATGGAGGCGCCGCTCAGCGACAGCACCCGCTTGAACGAAGCGAAACTGCGTATCGTCAGCACGCCGGGGATGACGGGGGCCGTCACACCCCGCGCACGGAGATCACCGACAAGAGCGGCGTATTCGCGCACGTCGAAAAAGAGCTGAGTGACGGCGAAATCAGCGCCCGAAAGCATTTTCCGTGCCGTGAAGGCGCGGTCGTCGGCATAACTCGCGGATTCGGGATGAGGCGTCGGATATGCCGCCACGCCGAGGGAAAACGAAGGGCGAACCTTGCGAATGAAGGAGACGAGATCCGATGCATGGCGGAAATGCCCGGTGGACCAGTCCCATTGCATATCACGGGGGGCATCGCCCCGCAGGGCGAGTACGTTCTCAATGCCGGCATCGGCAAGCTGGCCGAGGAAATTCTCTATTCGCCCGGGATCGGCCCCGACGCATGTCAGATGCACCATGGTGGTAAGGCCGCGCTTGGCAAGCTCCGCAGCGACGGAGACGGTTCTATCCTGCTTGCTGCCGCCGGCCCCATAGGTAATGGAGGCGAAAAGAGGATTGAGCGTTTTCAGGCTTTCGACCGTCTCGAAAAAGGACGGAAGCTGCGCGTCATCCGCCGGGGGAAAGAACTCAAGCGAAAAGAAGGGTCTCGTGTTCTTTTCAATCAGTGTGCCTATGCGCATGACTGCCTCCTCGAGGAGCTTTTTTCTTGAATTTCTATATCAAGAAAAGTTGATATGTCAAGAAAATCATACTGAACCGAAAGAAGCTTGCAAATTTTCGTTGTTGGACGTAGAGCTTTGCGCATGAAGAGTTTGCGCCGCGTCGCACCGGCCGTCCTTTCGGTGGCACTGGCCTTCCTGATCCTGACAGGCGAAATCAGAGCATCGGCCGCATGGGTGAGCCTTGAAGCCGGCCTGGAGACCGCAGAATTCGATCTGCCACCTGATGCGGAAGGAAACGCGACCGAACGGACAATCACCGTTCTGCGCATAGACCCGGAAAAATGTGATTTCCTGCTCTGCTCTGCTTCTCTCGACGGGCGAGGCGCACGCACGCTCGACGCCTGGGGGGAGGAATACGCCCTTTCGGCCGCCATCAACGCAAGCATGTACCTGCCAGACGGCAGCACGAGCACGGGATACATGCGCGAGGGTCGGCACGTGAACAACGGCCGCATTGTGAAGCGCTTCGGCGCGTTCTTTGTCGCCGGCCCCGACGACGCATCTCTGCCCGCGGCCGCTATCCTCGACCGGGACGCTCCGGGCTGGGAGGAAAAACTCGCCCACTACCGCCTCGTCATCCAGAACTATCGCATGATAGACGCTGAAAGGCGTCTGCTCTGGGCCGAAGGTGGTCCCTTGTACGCCATTTCAGCCGTGGCGCAGACAGGTGACGGGCGAATACTCTTCCTCCACTGCCGCCGCCCGGTCGAAGCCCACCGCTTTGCGCGCGATCTGCTGGAGCTGCCGCTCGACGTGCGCACTGTCATGTACGTTGAGGGCGGCGCACAGGCGGGCATGCTCATACGCTCCGCCACTCTGCGCCGAACGATCACGGGCGCACCGGACATCCCCTTTCTCATAACGGGCAGGCTCTCAGCCCCCTTGCCGAACGTTCTCGGCGTCAGGGCAAAGTCCGCTCCCGTTGAGGCGTCAACGCCGTGAGCGTCTGTTCATTCTTCAAAAAACGCAGGGCCGGCATGCCAACCCCCCTTTCGCACGCGCTGGCAGCCAAGGCATCGGCCTCGGCCCGCAGATAGCCTTGTCCCTCAAGCACGTACTCCTTGGCCTGCAGCATCTCGTCGCCCACTCCTTTTTCCGTCGCCCTGCGGGGCAGGACGACGCGGTCGAGCAGATGGCGGCGTATCCCCAGCGTATGGGTATGGCGAAAAAGCAGTCGCATCACAGCGTTCTCATTCCGCGGCAGACACAGCACGCGCATGAGCCCCGCAGGCCGGTTCTTCTTGCCGATGCCCGCAAGCCACAAAGCGTCGAGCACGCAATCGTCAGCCGTCAGAGCCGTCAGGGCAGCGCCGATCTCCTCCCCGGTCAGATGATCGATATGCGTCTCAAGCTGGACGATCTGCTCATGGACGAACTGTCCGAAGCCGTCCGTTCCTCGCCGGCCTGAGCCCTCATCGCCGGCCGGTTCGTAAAGCCATGCCCGAAGGCCAGTTGGCGAGGGCCGCGAACCGTAGCCCGTGCCAAGGGCCGCGAGGCGTCCGCAAGGACCGCCCTCAAGGAATTCATCGACCAAGACGTGAACGAGGGCCGCCCCGGTCGGCGTCACGAGTTCTTCCTGCGAAGATGACGGGCGGACGGGCTTGCCCTGCATCAGGCGGGCTGCCGCCGGTGCCGGCAGGGGAATGCGCCCGTGAGCGCATTCCACGTGGCCCGTGAACCACGGAAACGGTGAAGCGGTCACGCGGTCGATGCCGAGCTTCTCCAGGCCCCAGCAGGCCCCCGCGATATCCACAAGAGTGTCCACGGCACCGACCTCATGAAAATGGACATGCTCCGGCAACACGTTATGCACGGCTGCCTCGGCGCGCGTCAGGCCGTCAAGCACGGCAAGCGCCTTTTCTTTCGCCATCCCGCCCATATCCAGTCGGGATATGAGGCCCGCGATGTCGGCAGGATGGCGCAATGGCTGAGTGGCCGGCCAAGAAACGTCCACGCGCCGGCCAGGCCCGCCTACACGCCTTTCCTCCCGGCAGGCAATGGTGCAGTCGATGCCGATGTTTTTCAACAATCCCTGCAGGGCGGACAAATCGAGACCGAGATGCGCCAGCGCGCCGAGCGTCATGTCGCCGCTCACGCCGCCGGAGAGGTCGAGATAGAGTTGCACGATGCATCCTCGCTGTTGCTGTCATACGGGAAAGAGCGGGCTTGAGCTCCTACAGCGCCTGTTATATACTACCCCCCATAGGTCTGTACATATCAATCCTCATGGCAACCGCCTTCCGGAGGGGGAAATGCTGATTCAAAACTGGATGACGACCGATGTCGTCAGCGTCGGCCCAGACGCCACCCTGCTCAAAATAGGCAAGCTTTTAAAAGAAAAAAACATCCGGCGGGTTCCCGTCGTTGATGACGGAAACCGCGTCCTCGGCATCATATCTGACCGCGACGTGAAGGCGGCCTCCCCCTCCAAGGCGACGAGCCTCGACATGCATGAAATCAACTATCTGCTCGCCAAGGTAACCGCGAAAGATATCATGACGAAGAACCCCATCACCATAGGCGCGACGGACACCATCGAAAAAGCCGCCATGCTCATGCTCGACCACCGTTGCGGCAGTCTG
The DNA here is from genome assembly GCA_024692205.1 of Desulfovibrio sp. Classification (GTDB taxonomy): domain Bacteria; phylum Desulfobacterota; class Desulfovibrionia; order Desulfovibrionales; family Desulfovibrionaceae; genus Desulfovibrio. The sequence continues at coordinate 10,034 of JAILMX010000084.1, forward strand.
CCCGTGGTCGAGGAAAGCGGGCGCGTTGTCGGCATCATCACAGACCATGACGTTTTCAAGGCCATGGTCGACACGACCGGTGTGCGTCAAGGCGGTTTTCAGCTCGGCCTGCGCGTGCCCGACACAGCGGGCGCCATGCAGCCTGTCTTCGATATTCTGCGCTCGCGGGAGGCGCGCATTCTCTCCGTCGCCACCATCAACGAGAACGACGCGTCACGCAAGGTCTTCATCCGTCTGCGGAGCATGAACACCCGTGAGGCAGAGGACGCCCTGGTCGAGGCCGTGCGCGAAAAGGCCCAGATGCTCTACTGGGTACGCAACACTACCCATATGGATTGAGACTCGGTTTTTTCGGGGGGCTTGCCATCTTCTTTTTTTTATGCGAGTATGTTCTTACAGAAGGGGTTGGCGATCTGCCGAACCTCTTACCAATGGAGTTTAGCCGGAATCAGCTACCGGCCTTACGTTTGGGCGCTGTGCCCTACGAAAAGATGAACCACTGTCCTAAGGAGGACGCGCATGGCTGAGATCACCTTCAAAGGGAAAAGTTTCGAGGTTGACGAAGACGGCTTCCTGTTGCATTTCGACGACTGGTGCCCTGAATGGCTTGAGTATGTGAAAGACTCCGAAGGCATTAGCGAACTGACCGCCGACCATCAGAAGATTCTCGACTTCCTGCAGGATTACTACAAGAAGAACGGCATCGCCCCCATGGTTCGCATTCTCTCCAAGAACACCGGCTACAAGCTGAAGGAAGTTTACGAGCTCTTCCCCTCCGGCCCCGGCAAAGGCGCCTGCAAAATGGCCGGTCTGCCCAAGCCCACCGGTTGCGTGTAATTAGTATTTGTTTTACTGAAAAAGGCGGAAGGGGCTCTCCTCTTCCGCCTTTTTTGTATGATTCCCGTTTCCGCGGCTGCTAGGGAAGGGGATTTCCCCGGATCATCAAGGAACAAACGGACATGACGTTCTCATCAATTCTTAAAAAATCGCTCATCGGCCTCACCTTTCTTGTCGTCATTTCCGTCATGGGCGCACTCACAGCCGGCGGCCTCATGCTCTACTGGGCCTCCCGGGATCTGCCCAACATCCGCCGCATAGCCGATTACAATCCCGCGCAGGCCACGACCGTGCTCGACCGAGAGGGCAACGTCATGGGCATCTTCGCCCATGAAAGGCGCTGGGTGATAGGCTTGAACGAGATGTCCCGCTACCTGCCGCTCTCTTTCCTCGCCGCTGAGGACGACTCCTTCTACCGCCACATGGGCGTCGACCCTGTGGCCATCGTCCGCGCCGCCCTGCTCAACTTCCGCAGGGGGCGCACGGCCTCCGGCGGCAGCACGATCACCCAGCAGCTCATCAAGCAGCTTCTGCTCACCTCCGAACGCAGCTACACCCGCAAGATGAAAGAGGCCATTCTCGCATGGCAGCTTGAGAAAGATCTTTCCAAAGACGACATTCTGAGCATCTACCTCAACCACATCTATCTCGGCGAGCATGCCTACGGGGTCGAAGCCGCCGCGCGCACCTATTTCGGCAAGCACGCATCCGACATCACGCTGGCCGAAAGCGCCGTCATCGCAGGCCTGCCGAAGGCGCCGAGCAGCTACAACCCCTTCCGCCACCCCCAGGCCGCGAAAGTGCGGCAGATGTACGTGCTCGGCCGCCTCTATGACCTCAAGTGGATCACAAAGGAAGAATACGACAAGGCCGTGGCCGAGCCCCTCGTCTACTGGAGCATGCCGGAGGGACAGGACGGCGCCGCGAGCTGGTATCTTGAGGAGGCGCGCCGTCTGCTCATTGAATTCTTCACCGAGCAGAACCTTCAGGCTCTGGGCGTGGACACACCGCGGTACGGCGAAGACTTCGTCTATGAGGCGGGGCTCACAGTGCGCACCGCCATGGTTCCCGCCCATCAGGAGGCCGCTGCGGCCGCGCTCAGGCAGGGTTTGGAAACAGTCGACAAACGACAGGGCTGGCGCGGCCCCATCGAAAAGCTTGATGCCGCAGGGCAGAAAAAATTCTTCACGGAAAGCCAGTTCGCCCCCCTTGATCTGGCGGGCGGCCTTTGGGTGAAGGCCCTCGTGCAGAATGTAGAGGCGAAGCAGGCGGCCGTATTCCTGGGCAAAGGCTTCACAGGAATCATCCCCGTCGCGAACATGCGGTGGGCCCGAGTTCCCAATCCCAAGGTATCCGGCTTCGGAGCGCCGGCCGTTACTGACGCAAGAAAGGTGCTCGCACCGGGCGATGTAATCTGGGTTTCGGCGGCGGAGACGAAGACAACGGCCAAAGACGAAAAAGGCAGGAAGGTTCAGCAGACTGAACCCTTCAACCCCCAGACGGCCAGTCCCGGCACTCCGATCACCCTGCTTCTTCAGCAGGATCCGCTCGTGCAGGGAGCGCTCGCCTCGCTTGAACCGCAAAGCGGCGACGTCGTCGCACTTGTCGGCGGCTACCGTTTCGGCGACAGCCATTTCAACAGGGCGACGCAGGCAAGGAGGCAGCCGGGATCGACCTTCAAACCCGTCGTTTACTCAACCGCGCTCGATTTCGGCTTCACCCCCTCGTCCACGGTGCTCGACGCGCCCTTCGTCTACGTCAATCCCTACACGCATGAAGTATGGCGCCCCTCTAACTACGAAACGGATTACAAGGGCGAACTGCCCCTGTGGCGCGCTCTCGCTCTTTCGCGCAACACCTGCACGGTGCGCATGGCCCAACAGGTGGGCGTGCAAAACATAATAAACCGGGCAAAAGCCCTCGGGCTGGAGCCGCACTTCCCCCAGGAGCTTTCCATCTGTCTCGGCGCCGTCGCCGTCTCGCCCCTCAACCTGACGCAGGCCTACGCGGCTTTCGCCAATCAGGGGCTCGGCGTGCGCCCGCGTGTCATAACCTCCATCACCGATGCGAAGGGCAAGGAGCTCTATCGGCAGGATGAGGAGCACTGGCAGGCCATCACGCCGCAGAACGCCTACATCATGGACACTCTGCTCAAGAACGTCGTCAACGCGGGCACAGGCGTGCGTGCCAAGATAGACGGGCGCGTCATCGCCGGCAAGACGGGCACATCGAACGAAGAGCATGATGCATGGTTCATGGGCTTCTCGCCCTATCTCGTCACGGGCATCTACGTGGGTTACGACAAGGTGCAGTCTCTTGGCCGCGGCGAACAGGGGGGACGCACTGCGGCCCCCATCTTCAAGGCCTACCGCACGAAGATCGAGGATCTCTATCCTGTTCAGGATTTCACCATGCCCGACGGCATCACGATGTCGGGCCTCTTCGCCTACCGAAGCGACATGCCCATGGAGGGCGCCTCGGCGACGGGCGGCGAGGAGGGAGGCGGCCATCAGGACGATTCCCCCGGTTCCGGCGAGGATCTGATGCGCCAGATGTTCTAACACCTATCCGAGAGGTTCCCGCCATGATCCCATGGGGTTCCCTTGTGGTCTTTGTGACGCCGAAAGGCCGCCGCTATACGAAACGCCTGACCGAAGGACAGGACTGGCACAGCAACGAAGGCACACTGTACGCGGCCGGCGTGGCCGCGCTCGACTTCGGGCGTGAGATACGCACGAATTCGGGAACCCCCATCCTCGTGCAGGAGGCCACGCTTTTCGACCGCCTGCAGGGCATAAAGCGCCAGACGCAGATTATCTACGCGAAAGACATCGCCCAGATCTGCATGAAGCTCGGTGCCGGGCCCGGGCGCACCATCATCGAGGCGGGCTGCGGTTCCGGGGGGCTCACCGTGGCTCTTTCGTGGTTCTGCGGCCCGACTGGCCGCGTGGTGAGCCACGACGCACGCGCGGAATTCGTCGCCCTCGCCCGGCGCAATCTCGACTGGGCCGGTGTCGGTGACAACGTCGAACTGCACCATCGTGATATTGCTGAAGGCTTCGCCGCAGAGGGAGCCGACGCCCTCTTCCTTGATGTCCGCACCCCGTGGGAATGCCTTGAGCAGGCTGCCCGCGCCGTGCGCCCCGGCGCCTCTTTCGGCTTTCTGCTGCCCACGGTCGATCAGGTCGCGCGCCTGCTGCTCGGGCTGGAAAAAGGCCCCTTCGGCAATATTGAGGTCTGCGAGATATTCATCCGCAACTGGAAACCCCTGGCCGACCGCTTGCGCCCGGAAGACCGCATGACCGCGCACACCGGTTTTCTCGTCTTCTGCCGCCATCAGGAAATCAGCGAGGATTTCATGTCCCTGCGCCCCTTGGGCACGCGCGAACGCAAGCAGGAAGCCGCCCGACGCGAGCGACTCGGCCTCACCCCCCTACCCAGTTACGATTCGTCCGATGCCGGCCCCGAAGGCGACGACGGCAGCTTCTAGAAGACGGAGCGATTATGCCGCGGAGATCAGAAATGGGAACAAAGCTGTTTGGTTGCCCCTCCCCTTTTCCCGTGTCTTTTCTGGCAGGGCTTCTTGTCTGCGCCCTTCTTCTGCTCTGTTCGCCTGTCCCCCTTCAGGCCTCGCCCACAGCGCTTGATTTCACAACCCTGCGGCTCGGCGCGGGGGACCAGACCGTTCTCATCATCGGCGGCATCCAGGGCGATGAACCGGGTGGATTCTCCGCGGCGACCCTCCTCGCGACCCGCTACGACATCAGGAAAGGCTCCGTCTGGATCGTGCCGAATCTCAACTTTCCGAGCATCATTCAGCGATCACGGGGCCTGCACGGCGACATGAACCGCAAGTTCGCCGACCTTGCCGAAACTGACCCGGAATACGCGACCGTTCGCCGCATACAGGAACTCATCACCGCCCCGTCGGTCAGGCTCGTCCTCAACCTGCATGACGGCAGCGGCTTCTACCGCGAACGCCATGAAGGCGCGCTCTTCAATCCCAAACGCTGGGGCCAGTCCGTCATCATAGACCAGCAAGCGCTCGAGGGCGTTTCCTTGGGGGCGCTTGAAGACGAAGCGCAAAGCGTCATCAGGCGGGTCAACGCCCGCCTCGTCCACCCCAGCCATGCCCTGCACCTGCACAACACGCGCACCGCCGAAGGCGATCACGAGATGGAGCGGAGCCTTTCCTACTACGCCGTGCGTCAGGGCAAGGCAGCCTTCGGCCTTGAGGCAAGCAAGGAGTTCCCTGTCGAGCTGCGCGTCTACTACCATCTGCAGATGGTCGAGGCGTTCCTCTCACTCGCGGGCGTGCGCTTCAATCGTGATTTCACGCTCACTCCCGCTGGGGTGCGCGACGCGCTCAAAAGCGGTATTGACGTATCTTTCGCCGAGAACCGCATCCGTCTGCCGCTCGACGACGCACGCCCGAGGATCAACTTCCTTCCCCTGCCGAAGGGCGGACAGGGGGCGGCGCTCACCTCGAAACCCATCATGGCTGTTCTGCCCTGCCGTGATAACAGCTCCCAGCTCTGCATCCATTACGGCAACCGCACCATCACGCAAATACGCCCCGAATGGAGGGAGATCGACAGCAGCCTCTCCTCAATGCGCGTCTGCGTCGACGGCAGGGACGAGGCCGTCCCCTTTGGCAAGATCCTCACGGTGAAGAAAAGCGTCCGCATCTACCCGCGTGAAGGTTTTCGCGTCAATGCCATAGGCGTCGACAGGAACATACACGATGAGAGCAACCTCGACCTGACCCGCACGGATTTCGCCGAACGCTTCTCCCTGGACAGGCAGGGAACGATTTTCCGCGTTGAGGTGTACAAAGGGCAGCATTTCTCCGGCATGTTCCTGTTGCGCTTCGCGGGCGGCAAGGAGCTACGAAAAAAGACGCCCCCCATCCTGCCGGATCAGCCCGGCAAAGAAAGCCGTCTCGGGTACTGACATGATGGAAGCAAACCTTTCCATCACTGTCGCCGGCGGCGGCAGCTGGGGTACGGCCCTCGCCCACCACTTGGCGACACTCGGCATCGAGACGGTGCTTTGGCTGAGAGATGAGGCGGCGGCGCAGGTCATCAACCGCCATCATGAGAACAGGCGCTATCTGCCGGGCCTGCCCCTGCACCCGAAACTGCAGGCGACCACAGATGAAGCATGCCTCTCCTCCCATACGGTTCTGCTCGCCATACCCTGCCAGCAGCTGAGGGGCTGGCTCTTAAAGCATCGCACTGCCCTGCGCGCCGACGGTATCTTCATCAATGCAGCTAAAGGCATAGAGAAGGGAAGCCTCGCCGCGCCGAGCCGTATGGTCCGCGAAGTTCTCGGCGACGATGCGAGTTTCGCCGCGCTCTCCGGCCCTTCGTTCGCGAAAGAGGTCATGCAGAATCTGCCCACGGCCGTCACGCTCGCCTCCGAAAACGAGTCTCTCGTTCAAAGCCTGCGGGATATGCTGTCCGGCCCGACCTTCCGCTGCTATTCCAGCTCTGATGTTATCGGGGTCGAACTGGGCGGCGCGCTGAAAAACGTCATGGCGATCGCCACCGGCGTCTGCGACGGGCTTGGCCTGGGTCACAACAGCCGCGCCGCGCTCATAACGCGCGGCCTTGCTGAAATCAGCCGCATAGGCGTTGCCAGCGGGGCTTCAGCGTCCACCTTCATGGGGCTTTCGGGCCTTGGGGATCTCACGCTGACCTGCACGGACGACCTTTCCCGCAACCGACAGGTCGGGCTGCGCCTCGGCAAAGGCGAACCCCTTGATGACGCCGTGCGTGCCCTCGGCATGGTGGCCGAGGGCGTGGCGACGGCCGAAGCAGCACGGACCCTTGCTCGGAATCTGCGCGTCGAAGCCCCCATCTGCGAGACCGTCTGCGACGTGCTGGCTCGCCGCAGATCTCCTGAAGAGGCCCTGCAGGACCTCATGGGCAGACATCTGAAAGATGAATTCTGAAAAACGTAAACGATGCGCCACGCCGCGACGCGCCGTATTTCTCGATCGTGACGGCACGCTCAACAGGGACGACGGCTATGTGCATGACGCCGCGCATTGGCACTGGCTGCCGGGCGTCATCGGGGCCATGGCGCGCCTCAAGGCGAACGGCTGGCTGCTCGTCGTGGTGAGCAATCAGTCGGGAATAGCCCGCGGCTACTTCGACCAAAAGGCTCTTAAAAGGCTTGAGCAGTGGGTGGACGAAGAACTTCTCCCGGCGGGGGCGACTCCCGACGCCTGGTACGACTGCCCGCATCTGCCTGAGATCACAGGCCCCTGCGAATGCCGAAAACCCAAGCCGGGCCTGCTTCTGCAAGCGGCTCAGGACCTCGGCATAGACCTTGCCGGGTCATGGATGGTCGGCGACCGTTTGCGCGACGTGCAGGCAGGCCTCGCAGCAGGATGCCGCACGGTGCTTCTCTCTCACCGGGATTGCGCACGAGCCCTGCGCGAAGCCGAGGAAGCGGAGGCGGCTGGCGTGCCCGTACGCCCATCGCTCGCCGAGGCAAGCGCACTCATCCTGCGCGAAGGCCGCTGAGGCGGGCTTCCGTTTCAGCACGGGTCGCTTCAAACAAGGGTATCGGGGAAAAGCCTCAGGCGGCCCCGTCCAAAATGCGCAGGATCTCCGCCGTCTTGTCTTCCAAAAGCGCGCGGTCGGCGCGGGCCTCCACATTGAGGCGGAGCAGGGGCTCGGTGTTCGACATACGCAGGTTGAACCGCCAGTCACGGAATTCCAGATTGACGCCGTCCACATGATCCTCGTAAGCGGCCTGCCCGGCATAACGGTCTCGAACAATCTTCATCAGGGCGGGGGCATCAGCAACGCGACGGTTGATCTCGCCGCTGCACGGCCATGCAGCCATACGCGCCGCGACGAGCTCTGACAGCGGCGCCCCGCTGCGGCCCAGAAGCGACAGGACGAGCAGCCAGGGCAGCATGCCCGAATCACAAAAGGCGAAGTCGCGAAAATAATGATGTGCGCTCATCTCGCCGCCGTACACAGCGTTTTCGGCGCGCATACGCTCCTTCATGAACGCATGGCCCGTCTTGCCCATGACGGGTACGCCGCCGGCCTCGATGATGATCTCTCGCGTATTCCAGTACACCCTGGGGTCGAAGACAATCTTGCCGCCGGGGAATCGACGCAGCATTTCGCCGGCCAAAAGACCGACTAGGTAATAGCCCTCTATGAAATTACCGTCCCCGTCGTAGAAAAAGCAGCGGTCGAAATCTCCGTCCCAGGCGACCCCCAGGTCCGCGCCCGCCTCCCGCACGGCATTGGCCGTCGCCATTCGCCGCTCAGGAAGCAGGGGGTTCGGCACGCCGTTCGGGAAGTTGCCGTCGGGTTCCGTCTGCCGCAGAATGAAGTCATGCGGCAGATGCGGCGTCAGTTCGGCAAGAATGAGCCCGGCGCAGCCGTTGCCCGCATCGGCGACTATCTTCAAAGGTCGGCTATGGCCATTGTCCTGCGTCTGTTGCAGCAGCCAGCGCACATATTCGGCCCTGTAGGACGCGGCATGCGGGATCCCGGTCTTCGCGCAGTCAGCGGTATTTCCGGAATCGACCGTCTTCAGCAACACGCCGACGCGCGCGGCGATGGTCTTCAGGCCGGAATCACCGCTCAGCGGCACGGCCCCGCGACGGACGAGCTTGAAGCCGTTTTCGTCTGCCGGATTGTGGCTTCCCGTCACCATGATGCCGGCATCAAAGGGATGGTGTGCCGCGGCGTAATAAATCTCTTCCGTGCCGCAAAGGCCGATATCCGTCACATCGGCACCGTTTGCGAAAAGGCCCTCGCAAAGCGCGGCGGAGAGTTCCGGCCCGGAAAGACGGGCATCACGCCCGATGACCACGCTTTTCGCCTCAAGCGCTTCCGTCAAGGCCCGCCCCAGGGCCCTGGCCAAGGGGGCATCTATCTGCGACGGTACACGGCCGCGGACGTCATATGCCTTAAAGCTTGAAAGCTCCGCCATACGTTCCCTAACCTTCCTCGTCCTGCTGGTCGTCCATCCAGTTTTGAAGGGCATCAACGATCTTGCGGGCCTGGGCCGCGCTCGAGATGGTGAACTTTGACTGCATGCGGTACTCCCCGCCGCTCTTCTTGTAGCGGCGGATGACGTATTTGTCCGGCCCGTAGTCATCCGTCTGGGGTCTCCACTCCTGATAGCGGAAGATCAGCGTTGCCCAGGCGCCCTTGCTCAGAATGACCTTGTCCAGCTCCTTTACCAAAAGCTGGCCGTTTTCTTCGTATTCGACAGAGAGGTCTTCGACGCGATCGTTCACTGTTTCCTCCGCTTTTTCGAGTAACGGCAAAGTCCGCGCATCAGCGTCAGCGTCGGGGGCGGGAGCCGATGCTAGCCGGCGTAATCAGCCAGTACGCCCTTGACCGATTCGGGCAGCCCCGGCTGGCGGACGGTGAATTCCTCTGGCGTGGGGCCGTAATAGCCGGCTGTCTGCTTCGCCGCATTCGAAATGGCCATGAGCTGCTCGGAATTGTTCAGCTCCCCGCCGTGGGAAAGCTTGCGGCCGAGATTGCCGAGAAGGATTTCGGATCCCGAAACAACCTTGATGTCGGGCAAAATATTCGCCATGGCTTTCAGCCTCCTGTGGAAGGACTTACCCTCTTGTACCCGTTCGGCAAACGAAACGCAAGCCGCGTGAACTAACGCCGCCTGGCGAAGAAATCCCGCAGGAGGGTCGCGCATTCAAGGCTCATCACGCCGCCCATATGCCAGACGGGCTCTCCCGGACAGGCGGGGGCGTCCAGATACTCGGCCCGGGAAACGACCGCCCCGGCAAGGGCGTCAGCCGCCCCGTAGACGATGCCGGCAAGCCGTGCCTGCACGATGGCCGCCGCGCACATGGCGCACGGCTCAAGCGTGACGACCAGAACACACCCGTTCAGCCTGTAGTTGCCGACGGCGCGCCCCGCTTCCCGCAGGGCCAGGATTTCCGCATGGGCCGTCACGTCGTTCAGGGCGGCGCAGGCGTTGCGGCATTCGGCAAGGATGCGCCCCGAGGCATCGGCAATGACGGCGCCGACGGGAACCTCTTCTTCCGCCGCCGCCAGGCGTGCCTGAGCGATCGCCCTGCCCATGAGCCCGTGCCAGTCGAGGCCGGGGGGCGGAACAGGGCAGGGCCCGGCCGGAACGAACGCGCGTATGCGGCTACAGGATGACAATTTTCGAGATGTGCGCCACGACTTCTTCAGGCGTGTCGCAGTGGCTCACAAGGCGGTCTATCTCAGACGCGTCGATAAAGCCGCGCTCGACCATCGTACCGCGCAGCCAGTCGCTGAAGCCCTTCCAATAGGTCGAATCATAGAGCACGATGGGGAAGGGGCGTATCCGCCTTGTCTGGGCGAGCACGAAGGCCTCGGAGAGCTCGTCTATCGTGCCCATGCCGCCTGGCATGACCACATAGGCCATGGAATATTTGACGAACATGAGCTTGCGCAGAAAGAAATAGCGAAAATTACAGCGCGTCTTCACATACTCGTTGCAGCCCTGTTCATGCGGCAGGTGGATGTGCAGGCCGACGGAGACCCCCCCGGCATCGGATGCGCCCTTGTTGGCGGCCTCCATGATGCCGGGCCCGCCGCCGGAAATGATGCCGTAGCCGGCCTGGGCCAGATGATTCGCTATCTGCTCCGCGTCCTGATATTCCTTGCTGCCGGGCTTGCAGCGCGCCGAGCCGAAAATTGAGATGCAGGATTTTTTGATGGCGTTGAGCTCCTCAAGCCCCTGCACGAGCTCCGCCATAATGCGGAAGGTGCGCCAGGATTCGGTGGTGAGGGATTGCAGATCATCCACTATGTTCTGCTGAAGTTCGAACATGATGCCTCCTTTTCGTCAGTCATGGTAAGAGGGCGCTTTGTACGGCTGCGGCATGGCGGTGCCCGCTCAGCCCAGCTCCCCCGGCCTCAGGCGGCGCGCCGCATCAAGTACGGCGTCCGCATCGTGCGGTGGCAGGAAGACGGCTTCTTTTCTTCCGCGGAACCACGTTATCTGCCGCTTCGCGTACATGCGGGTATTGTGCAGCCACAGACGGCGGCACTCAGCGGCATTGATGCTCCCCTTGAGAAAGGCGAATGCCTCGGCGCACCCTATTGCCGACCAGCCCGGGGCTCGGCCATCGCCGCAACGCGACAGAGCCCGCCGCGCCTCATCAATGGCCCCGCCCGCAAGCATCTCGTCCATCCGCCGGGCGAGTCTGGGCTCAAGCCATGGCAGGCGCGCGTCAAGAACGAGCAGTGGGCCCTTGCACAGGGGGGGGGCCATGGCGTTCTCATGCCACCAGCTGAAAGGCCTGCCCGTTCCCTGCAGCACCTCAAGGGCGCGCACGATGCGCTGCCTGTCGTTCGGATGGATGCGCACCGCATAGGCGGGGTCATGGCGGGCAAGTTCGGCATGGAGCGCCGGCGCGCCCTCGGCATCCACCCGGGCTTCCAGCGAGGACGAAACGGCGGGATCCACGGGGGGGATGTCGGCTATGCCGTGCAGAAGGGCATGGAAATACATGCCCGTGCCGCCGACGAGCAGGGGCGTTTTTCCACGGTCGAGCACCTGGCGGACGCGTTCGGCGGCGAGCCCTCCCCACTGTCCGGCGCTTATCTTCCGATCAGTGGACAGAAAGCCGTAGAGATGGTGGGGAACCCGGCCCTGTTCCCCGGGGGTCGGCTGAGCGCAGATGAGAGGAAAATCGGCATAGACCTGACGGGAATCGGCGTTGATGACCTCGCCGTCCAGTCTTTCGGCCAGCATGAGCGCGATGGCAGTCTTGCCGGAGCCTGTCGGCCCGGCGAAACAGATCACCGGCAGGCTTGCGGCACCCATCAGGCGGACCTGTCCGCACTGGCCTCCCGATGCGCCTTCATGCGCTCCAGAAGGATCGGTTCGACATTTGCCGGCACGAGACCGCTTATGTCACCGCCCTGGGCGGCCACCGTCTTGACTATGGTCGAGCTGATGTAGAGCCATTTGTAATCGGTCATCAGAAAGACCGTCTGCATGTACTTCTTCAACCTGCGGTTCATGAGGGCTATCTGGAACTCGTACTCGAAATCCGAGACGGCCCTCAGCCCTCGCAGAAGGGCGCAGACATGCTGCTTCTCCGCAAATTCGACGGTCAGGCCGGCATAGGGCATGACCGTGACGCGGGGCTCGCGGGCCAATGCCTCCGTCGCAAGGGCCACGCGTTCCTCCAGGGAAAAGAGGGGCGTCTTCGGCGTGTCCTTGGCGACGGCGACGATAATTCTGTCGAAGACGTCCAGACCGCGCTCAATGAGGCTGATATGACCGTTCGTCACGGGGTCGAACGTGCCGGGATACAGGGCGCATCTCATCGCGTTTTCTCCGTCCTGTCTGCGCCCTCCGGCCGGTAACGCCAGATGCGCACGCGCGTCTGGCCGAAAAGGCGCTCGGCAACTTCCTGCAGGGCGTCCGGAACGGTGAAGCGCAGATCCTTTTCTATCTCGGCCGACACAAGGGCCCCGTCCGCAAGCCAGCCTTTCTGCACGAGGAAGCGCAGTGCCGGCGAGGCGAGATCCTTCCGGTACGGCGGGTCTATGAAGACCATGCCGAACGGTTCGGCCGCACCGCGCCGCAGAAAGCCCAGGGCGTCATCGGTGACGACATCGACGCGCCCCTCAAGGCCGAGAGTGGCAATGTTGGCGCGAAGGCAGCGCAGTATGTGCGGTGCGTTCTCCACGACGAGAGCACGCCGCGCGCCCCGGCTCAGGGCTTCGAGGGCAAGGCTGCCGCTGCCGGCGAATATGTCCATGACCGAAATCTCTTCCCAAAGGATGCCGCGCGCACCGAGCATGGAGAAAAGCGCTTCACGGGTGCGGCCCATGGCAGGGCGGCAATCCGACCCCGCCGGGCTTTTCAGCAGTCTGCCGCCAAGGGTTCCGGCGATGATGCGCATACGCCCCCTACATTCTCGAAATAAGACGCGTCAGATAGAATTCCATCTTGGCGAGAGCGTCTTCGATATCGGTCTGCTGCTCCCACGGGCGGCTGTCGATATTGGCGAGCTTCTCCTGGAACTTCGCCCACTTGCGTTCAACCTCCTCCGAAAGGAACTTCCAGTCGATGGCGGGGCGGGCCTCCTTTTCATGCATGACCGTTTCGCGCACGGTCTCGCCTTCGACCGTTACCTCCTCAAGGTAATCGGGCACGATCGGCGTGATAGCATAGCGCTCCTTGATGAGTGCGGCGAGAGTGTCCTGGGCGGATGCCTCGCCGTGAACGAGAACGACCTTCGTGCCGCCCCCGACAAGAGGCTTGAGCCACTCGAGCAGCTGCGTCTGGCCCGCATGGGCCGAAAAGCCGTTGATCGTGAAGATGCGCGCGGCAATATCAACGTCTTCGCCGAACAGCGTAATTTTCTTGGCCTTCTCGACGATCTTGCGCCCAGGCGTGCCCACGGCCTGATAGCCGACGAAGACGATGCTCGCCCCCGGCTTCCAGATGTTATGGCGCAGATGATGCTTTATGCGGCCAGCGTTGCACATGCCCGAGGCCGAGATGACGATTGCCGGGCCGGAGAGCGCGTTGAGAGCCTGGGATTCCTGGGTACTCAGGGTGTAGCGCAGGTTCGGCAGCGCAAAGACGTCGTCGCCCTTGGCGAGGGTCTCGGCCGTCTTCGCATCGAAGAGATCCCGGCTGCGCGAGAAGATCTCGGTCGCGCGGATGGCGAGGGGGCTGTCCACGAAGACGGGCATGTCGTCGGGCAGTTTGCCCTGCGCGGCCAGGGTGTGCAGGCAGTACAGTATCTCCTGCGTGCGTTCCACGGCAAAGGCCGGGATGATGACCTTTTCGCGGTGGGAATAGCTCCAGTCTATGGCCTGCGCCAGTTCGTCTATGCTCGTGGCCTCATTCTTATGATCGCGGTCGCCGTAAGTGGACTCCATGAAAACATAGTCAGCATGCGGCGGTATCTCGGGATCGCGGATTATGAGGGCCTTCGGGCGGCCTATGTCGCCTGAAAAAATGATGGATGTCGTCTTTCCGTCCTCGATCACCTCAAGGCGGATGGTGCCTGAACCGAGTATGTGCCCGGCCTCGTAGTAGACGGCGCGTATGCCTGGGGCGGGCTCGAATGCGGCATGGTAATCGACGGGGCGCAGAAGCTTTGACGCCTTCTGCGCGTCCTCCAGGGTGTACAGCGGAGCCGGGGGCGTACCGAGCCCCCGTCGTTCGTATTTGCGCGCGGCGTTGCGCGCCTCCATCTCCTGAATGTGAGCGCTGTCCTGCAGCATGATATCGAGCAGTTCGGCGGTTGCGCGGGTGCAGTATACGGGGTTTTGGAAGCCCTCTTTCACGAGCATCGGCAACAGGCCGGAATGGTCGATGTGCGCGTGCGTCACGAGGACGAAGTCCACGTTTCCGGGCTGATAGGGACGCACGTTTCTGTTGCGCTCTTCAATCGCCTTGTTGCCTTGATGCATACCGCAGTCGACGAAGAAACGCTTTCCGCAGGCCTCCACGGCATAACAGGAACCGGTTACGGTACGTGCCGCGCCGAGAAATTGTATTTTCATATATGCTCCGCTCGCTTCGCAGCTGAGATTTCCGCGCGGGGAGGGGCAGCGGCACGGGCCGCTGCGTCGCGCGCATACGCCTGGTTCGGAGGCTTTCCATCCTCATATCCCGTGGGTGGGATGCTGTCAAACAGCCGTCCTTGCCCCCCGCCTTCACCCTCTCCGTATCCGCCGGGAGCAGTTCGGGAAATTGCAAGGCTTTTTCTTATAATTCATGCCGTTCCGGACTGTTGTATGGAAAGAGGACGGTTTCAGAGCACCATGGCCCTTGACGTAGGCCTTTAAAATGCGCTATTTTCAAGCCAATCTGCATACCCTCCGTAGCATGGTGCTTCGGCGGGTTTTTCTGGGGACTGTCTGTAGAAAAGGACAAACTTATGAGGAACGGCACCAAAATGCTGCTGCTGACGGCGATAGTCCTGGCCGGCGCTGCGTGTCTGTTGTTCCGAGGCGCGGAAGGCACGAATGCGGCCCCCGCTCTCGCCGCGACCGACAGCGGAGCACCTGCTGCCATGGTTCTCTTTCCCGTGAGCAATCAGCCCAATTCCGGGGCTATGGGCATGAAACCTGTGGTCTTCAACCACAAGCTTCATGAGTCCACTGTTCAGGAGTGTGAATCCTGTCACCACACCGGCGATCCGGTGGCATGCAGTTCTTGCCACACGGTCGAGGGCAAGAAAGACGGCAACTTCGTCACTCTTGACCGCGCCATGCACGCCGACAACATCATCCAGCGCAAGGGCGCCCGTACGCCGCAGAGCTGTGTGAGCTGCCACGAGAAGCGCTACACAGAGCGCCGAGAATGCTCAGGTTGCCATGCCGTCGTCACCCCCAAGCGTGATGCCGCTTGGTGCGCCGTGTGCCATACGGGCGTCGAAGGCATGAGCGCGACCCAGACAGCCGATGCTCTGGCCGGCAAGATGGATCCCGACGTCAACGAAGCGCTGGCCCAGCAGGCCGTCGACAGCAAGAAACCGGTACAATACGCCGACCCTGGCGCCATGGCCCTCAAGGTCAAGATCGGCACGCTCGTCGACAAGTACGAAGCGAACGTGTTCAACCACGCCCGTCACGTCAACTCCATCATGAAGCGCATTTCCGGCGACAAGCTGGCTCAGGCTTTCCACTCGACACGAGAGACGCTCTGCCAGACCTGCCACCACCACAGCCCCGCCTCGGTCACGCCGCCCAAGTGCGTCAGCTGCCATGCGCCCGGCATCGACAAGCAGAATCCCGGACGTCCCCCGCTCAAGGCCGCCTACCACCTGCAGTGCATGGGCTGTCATGACGGCATGAACGTCAAGCGCCCCGCCAAGACCGACTGCACCGGCTGCCACAAGGAGCGCGTCGCGCAGAAGGGAGGTTCTAAATAATGAATCGCAGAAAATTCCTTGCCTTTCTCGGCAGCGCGAGCGTAGTCACGGCTGCGGGCGTCACCACGACCGCGACCCCCGCCAAGGCCGGCGTGCATACGTTCCCCTACTATCCTGAAAGCTACGGCGTGTTGCACGACACGACACGCTGCGTCGGCTGCCGCCGTTGCGAGCAGGCCTGCAACATTGTCAATAAACTTCCCAAGCCCGAAAAGCCTTTCACCGACACGAGCGTCTGCGAAACCCGCCGCCGCACCTCCGCCAAGCAGTGGACCGTCGTCAACAAGTACACGATGAACGGCAAGCCGGTGTTCCGCAAGCTGCAGTGCTTCCACTGCAACGACCCGGCGTGCGCCTCGGCCTGCTTCGCCAAGTGCTTCACAAAACAGCCCGACGGCAGCGTGCAGTACGACGGAACGCAGTGCGTGGGCTGCCGTTACTGCATGATCGCCTGTCCCTTCTACGCCCCCGGTTTCCAGTATGACGAAGCGTGGGATCCGCTGGTTCAGAAGTGTACCTTCTGCAAGCCGCGCCTGGACAAAAACGAACTGCCCGGCTGCGTCGAGGCATGCCCCATGGAGGCCTTGACCTTCGGCCGCCGTACCGACCTCATCAAGGTCGCCCGCGCGCGCATCGCCAGCAACCCCGAGAAATACCTCGACTACATCTACGGCGAGCATGATGCCGGTGGCACGGCCTGGATGGTTCTGGCCCCCGCCAATCCGAAGGGTCCCAAGGTTCCGCCCGAGAACCCCGCCCTTGCCGGCCCCGAACTCAAGCAGCTCGGTCTGGACACGCACCTCGGCAACCAGCCGATGGGTGAATTGACCTACGGCGCTCTCGGTGCCGTGCCCATGATCGTCTCCTTCTGGCCCGTTCTCTTCGGCGGCGCGTGGGCCATGACCAAGCGCCGCGAGGCCATGTACAAGGCCGAGCAGGAGAAGACCGTGCGCGAGGCCCGTGAAGACGTGACGGCAGCCGTGGATGCCGTCGTGCGCAAGATTCAAGAGACCGAAGGCGACGGTGCCGCCGACCGTGCCCGCAAGGCCATGGCGGAAGCACTGAAAGCCCGTGACGATGCGGCCGCAAAGCACGGGGAGGATGCGTAAATGGAAAATCACGCTATCAACATTCCCATTCCCACCCGGGAGAAAATGTTCAACATGTCTCCGCTGCTGCGGCCGACTTTGGGGAACATCATCACGTGGATCATTCTGACTGTGGGCCTGGTGATAACCTTCATCCGCTTCACCCAGGGCATCGGCTCCGTCGCCAACCTTGACGACAATGCCCCCTGGGGCATGTGGATCGGCTTTGACCTTCTCTGCGGCGTCTGCCTCGCGGCCGGCGGCTACTTCACCACCGTCGCTTGCTACGTCATGGGCATGAAGCACTTCCATTCCGCCGCCCGCCCGGCCGTGCCCACGGCCTTTCTGGGCTACGCCTTCGTGGTTGTCGCGCTTCTGTATGACCTGGGTCATCCGCTGCGCCTGCCCTTCATGTTCTTCTTCCCCGGCACGACATCCGTGCTCTTCGAAGTCGGCCTGTGCGTCGCCACGTACCTGACGGTACTCTTCACCGAGTTCTCCATTGCTCCGGCAGAGTGGCTCTCCCGCCGTTTCCCCATCGCCCTTAAATGGCGTTTCTTCGTCAACAAGATCAACATCCTGCTGACGATCTTCGGCGTGACCCTGTCCACCCTGCACCAGTCTTCGCTGGGCTCTCTCTACCTGATCTGTCCCGGCAAGCTGCATCCGCTGTGGTACTCGCCCTTCCTGCCGATGTTCTTCTTCGTAAGCTCCATGGTGGCCGGTGCCTCCATGGTCATCTTTGAAGGCTTCTTCGCGCATAAGGGAGTGCATCAGTACATGGACGCGCAGCATCTTCGCGAAAGTGACTGCGTGACCCTGAGCTTCGCAAAGGCCGCCTCATTCATCCTGATGGCCTACTTCATGCTGAAGTTCATCGACATGCTCGTGCAGGCCAACATCCCCTACCTCTTCACCGGCTACGGCCTGTGGTGGATGGTCGAGATGTTCGGCTTCGTGCTCCTGCCCGCTCTCCTGTACGCCAAGGGTTCGCGTGAGGGCAACGTCAGGCTCTGCCAGTACGCCTCCATGAATGCTGTCGCCGGTATCGTTCTGAACCGCTTCAACATCTGCATGATCGCGTTCAACTACCAGCTCCCTGCCGCCGAACGCTACTTCCCGAGCCTGTGGGAAATCTGCATCTCCGTCTTCGTGGTGACAATGATCGTTACCTGCTACCGCTTCATCGTCTACCACATGCCGATCTTGTACGAACATCCCGATTTCAAGGATGCCCACTAGGCAGAAGGAGAACGAAATGGAATTCCCTATCTTCTATGATTACTTTCTGTTCACCAAGAGTCTTGCCTACATCATGATGTTTGTGGTGCTGCCGTTCTACGTCCTCTACTGGAACACGGTGCTCTACCCCATCAAAAAGAAGCGCAACAACACGAAGTAAACGATAACCGCCAACAGAAGGGGAGGCACAGGCCGCATCGACGGCCTCTGCCTCCCCTTCTTTCACTCTGCCCTCGCAGTAACGGAGGTCTCTATGTGCCTTGCCATACCAGCCCAGATCGTCGAAATGGAAAATGCCGACATGGCCCGTGTACGCGTGGGAAACAGCGAGACCTATCTGCGCGCCTCCCTCATGCTTCTGCCCGAACCGCCTAAGGTGGGTGATTACCTGATCGTGCATGCCGGTTTCGCCATACGGGCCTTGCCGCCTGAAGAGGCGCGGCAATCCCTGCAGGCATTGCGCGAATTCGCCGAAGCGGGCGCTGCGGCCGGAACGCTTGACTAGGCATCGCCTTGAAGCCCCACCAGGCCGAACATCCGAGCATCTGCGCAACGCATACCTGAAAAAAGCCCTCCGAACACATAGAAGGGCTTGCTTTTTTTCCCGGTGAAGGCTGGGTTGCGTCTAATCGGCGTGTTGCGCCGACGTGTGCAGGACCTCGCCGATGACCGCGCACACGTGCTCCACCTCTATGGGTTTGGAGATGTGCGCGTTCATGCCGGACTCTAGGGCCTGATGCACGTCATCGGAAAAGGCGTTCGCCGTCATGGCGACGATGGGCAGCCGGGCAAGATCCTCACGCCCTTGCGCCCTGATGGCACGCGTCGCCGCGTAACCATCCATGACAGGCATCTGAACATCCATCAGAACGAGATCGTAACGACCGGCGGGGGCGTTACAGAGCTTGTCGACGCATTCCTGCCCGTCACAGGCCGTGTCGATATCAAAGCCGACGGCCTGCAGAAGCTCCACGGCGATCTCGCGGTTCATCTCGTTGTCGTCGACGATGAGGAGCTTTCTTCCCAGGATGCCGCCATCTTTCCCAGATGCCTGAAGCGCTGCGTCCGCGCCGGCCGTATCCGTCGCGGATGCGGCAGTGTCCGCCTTGAGGGAAAAAGAGACTGTGAACGTGCTTCCCTCGCCGGGCGTGCTCTCGACCGTGATCGTGCCGTTCATGAGGTTGACCAGTGAATGAACGATGGCCATGCCGAGGCCGGAGCCTTCTATCTTGCTCGTGCGGCTGTCGGTGGCCCGTGAGAAAGGCTCGAAGATGTGCTTCACGAATTCGGGGGACATGCCCATGCCCGAATCGCTGAAGACGAATCGGTAGGTGTAGTATCCCGCAAGGGATGACGGCAACTCGACCGCCTCCAGCCCGAACTGCCCGCCTTCGTGCGTAAATTTGACGGCATTGCCCAGTATGTTGACGCAGATCTGCATGAGGCGGGACTCATCGCCCATGACATCGACATTCTGCACGCCCTCGCAGGCGAGATTGAATGTCAGTCCGTTCACTTCTGCCTGCGGACGAAACATGGATGCGAGGCTCTCGAAGAACTTGCTCAGGCTGAAGCCCTTTTCGGATAGCTTGATCACGCCGCTCTCAATGCGCGACATGTCGAGCACTTCGTTGACGAGCTGAAGCAGATGGCGGCTTGAAAGCGCGATCTTCTTCAGGCAGTCCACGACGCGCTCGGCTTCACCCCTGTGCTGCAGGGCTATTTCGGTCATGCCCGTTATGGCGTTGAGGGGAGTGCGGATGTCGTGCGACATGCGCGAAAGGAAATCGGTCTTTGCAGAACTCGCCTGCATGGCGGCGGCGTAGGCCTCCTTCAGGGCATAGGCTGTGCTCTCCTCACGCGCCCTCGTTTCGGTCACGTCCTTAATGCTGCACATGGCGATGATGTCGCCTGTCGTCGGCACGCGTATGAGCAGAAGCGTATGCCGCAAGATGGCCGGCTTTTCACGGTAGGCTGTGCATCGGTATTCAAAGCTCAGCGCGGTGCGCCCCAGGCGGTAGGCATCGAGCAGATAGGAGACATCGAGGTTATTCCGATAGGTGTCGCGGTCGTATTCGGCGACGTAGAGCTCCGCCCATCTGCGGAAGAAGGACGAGGCCCTGCAGGGGAGCTCGAAGCCAGCGAGACTGACGAGGGGCATGCTCTTGCCGTTGATGCGCTCGTAGATCTCATCCTCTATGAGGTTGAGTGAGACATTGATGTTGTACACCGAGATGGATTCGGAAATGATCGCCTGCCGGTACTGCTCCTCCTGCGTCAACGTCAGCCGCAGGGAGAGGTTGTGCTCCTCTATCTTTCTATTGAGCTTTTCAAGCTGCTCCTTTTGCTGCTCTGTCGCTTCCAGGGCCTGCCGCAGGCGCTGTTGCGTGTTCTGCTCTTCAATTTTCAGACTCGTAATATCCTGCAGGGCCAGAAGCGCCTGTGTCACATGGCCGTCGCGAAAGGCCGTCGCGATGAGGGATGCCTTTTCCCAGCAGTGATCCCTGTTGGCGATCAGATACTCGGTCTGGGTGAAGGATGCCCCGCTCGTGAGTTTGTCGAAGGCGAAGAGCTCCTGGCTGGCTTTCTCGCCGCACAGCAGGCGGAAGTGGTCGTACAAGTCGCCTAGGGGGCCGCTGCGGAGTAAACAGTAGGAAGAATCACCGCTTTCGCCCTGCGCCGGTATGCAGAAACGTTCCCGAAAGGAGGAGGTTTCCTCCCCCGTGTCCGCGTCCTTCTCCTCATCCTTCTCGTCAAGGAAGGTGTAGGTGCCCGCAGCGAAATCGATCAGGCAGAATCCTATGTACATGCGCTGCACGCTGTTAATGATTTTGAATGCCTCGACGTTCTTTTCCTTCAGGTGCCTCTCCTGCCGTCGCGTGGCGGAGATGAGGGCCAGCATGACGAGGAGGAATATGGCCGTCGTCAGGCAGAGGGCGATCAGGGAATCACGATTCGTCTCGGCCAGGATCTCGGCATTGAATTTTGCAGGGATCGTTTTCACGAGAAAAAGGCGCCCCCGCCACAGGGGCATGACGAACGTGGAGGCATCCCCGTCTGTGCCGGCATAGGTGTAGGAACACGACCTTCCCCCCTCGAAGGCATCCTGCAGCTGCCTGCGGCTGTCCGCACTCGAAATTCCCGAAAGATACTCTTCCGAAAGGATACTTCCCTTCTCCCCCCGGGTGGAGACGAGGATGTTTCCTTTTGCATCGCAGATGTAATCGCTTGTCGGAACGTCGAAATACGATGTCTTGAGAAGCCCCTTGAGTACGGACAGTTCAAGCGTACCGGAAAGTGCGCCAACTATCTCCTCTTCTTCATCATAGACGGGCGTGTAGTAAAGGAGAAGCGGCTGCTGCGTGCTCAGGGAAGCATCCACGACGACGCTGTCGGTGCGCCCGGAAAAAGCCGGGATGAGATAATTCCTGTCGGCGTAATAATCGACCTTTCCCCCCGTCGTCATAATCACGCCGCTTGTGTAGACGAAGAAGAGGTCACGGAAGGACATGTTCTTCTTTTCGTGTTTCAGCCGCGCGGCCATGGCATCGCGAGACCCTGGAATGGGCCGTGCTATTGTTCGGGCCGACCGTATAAGCGACACTTCTGCCTGGGTGAGGAGCGCATTGATGAACTGCACCGCATCCTTGGAGCTTTGCTCGAGAAAGATCTCGTTACGCGAAAGAAGCCGCTCGGTGCCGGCGCGCCGCAGTATCAGCTGCGTGGCCAACAAAAGAACGAAAAGAACGACAATCCCGATTATCATAATCTTGATGTCGAGCCGCTGCTGAATATTCACAAGACCCCTCTGTCCGTATTTGCCAGAAACCACGCGCGCCGAAAAGGCCGGCATACCCATCTGGAGCGGCCCCCGAAGGAAACGCCGCTTGCAAACCTCCGATGCTTGAATTATACAGGACAAACACATTTCACGCCACCCCCTTTGCGCCGGCCCCCGAAGGCTTTCGTGTCCGGCAGCTGTCGGCGTGCCCAATGCGAAAACCAAACGCTCCGTGCCCAAACCGCATCGAGACAACCATGCATCTGCCCGTCCCCGTAGCAACCATCGGCCTGCTCGTTCTTTCCAATGTCTTCATGACCTTCGCCTGGTACGGCCATCTGCGGTACAAGGGCATGGCCCTGCCCGCCGTCATCCTCTCGAGCTGGGGGCTGGCCTTCTTCGAATACATGCTGCAGGTTCCGGCCAACCGCATAGGCTACGGCCATTTCTCCGCCGCTGAGCTCAAGACCATACAGGAGGTCATCTCCCTCACGGTCTTCATGGTCTTCTCGGTCTTCTGGCTGCACGAAAGCCTGCGCTGGAACCATATCGTCGGCTTCGCGCTCATCGTGGCGGCCGCATGGATCATCTTCGAGAAGTGGTAATGTTCACACTCTCCGTCACCGCTCTCACCATCTGCTGCGCAGGCGCCTTCGTCGGCGGCTTCATCGATTCCATCGCCGGCGGGGGCGGGCTCATAACCCTGCCCGCCCTGCTTATCGCCGGCGTGCCGCCGCACTGCGCCCTCTCGGCGAACAAGTTCAGCGCCTGCCTCGGCACCTGCGTGGCCCTCGGCACCTTCTCCAAAAGCGGTCTCGTCCAATGGCGTGCGGCGCTGACAGGCGTCCCATTCTCGCTTCTCGGCTCCTGCTTCGGGGCCATGCTCGCCCTGTCCATCGACAACGCCATCCTGAGCAAGGTGCTCGTGGCACTGCTGCCGCCGGCGATGCTGCTCACCCTTCTGCCCTCGCGGCGCGATGACACGATGGCCATGGAAGTGTCCGGCCCGCGCCTCTGGCTCGTGCTGCCTGCGCTCTGCTTCGCTATCGGCATGTACGACGGTTTCTACGGCCCGGGGACGGGCAGTTTTCTCATCATCGCCTTCCACTGGATTCTGTGCATGCGGCTTCTGGCGGCATCGGCGACCGCAAAAGTGCTGAACCTCGCCTCGAACGTAAGCGGCGTCGTCACCTTCATTGCGACGGAAAACATGTTCTGGGCGGCGGGCATACCCATGGCCGCAGCCTGCATCACAGGCAACTGGATGGGCAGCCGCCTTGCCATCCGCACAGGATCCAGAACCGTCAGGCGCTTTCTTCTGCTCACGCTGGGCCTGCTTTTCGTCACGCTCGTCTGGCAGTATTTTCTGTCGCCCGCGAAATGACACGGCCTTCCCTGAAAATTTCGGCCCGCG
>JAILMX010000231.1 GCA_024692205.1 Desulfovibrio sp.
AGCGCCCGCGCCGAGGCGACTCAGGCCCGCAACGCGGCCAATGCGGCAGTACAGGCCGTCGATCCCCAGGTTCTGGCGGACGCGAGAACAGCCCAGCAAGCCGCCGACGACGCCCGCGCGAACGCCGTGCAGGCGCGGCAGCAGGCCGTCACGGCCAGGGCCACGGCCAATCAGCATCAGGCGGAAGTTGACGAGGCCAAGAAGGCCTTTGACGACGCGAGCGCAGCCCATACCGTCAACGTGAAGGCCCGTGAAGAGGCCCAGACCGCCAAGGCCCAGACCGAGGCGGCCAAGGTCAAGGCGCAGACCGAGGCCCAGGCAGCCCAGGCCGAGGCCGAGTCGGCGCTCGGCGTCAACCACGATGGCCAGCCCATCGCCGGGGAACAAGGCAACGCCCCGGATGCCGCGCCGGCCAACGCGGAGCAGGCGCACCAGCTGCGTCTGGCGCAGCTTCAGGCAACCGACCTGAACACCCTGGTTGCGTCCGCCGGCACGGATTTCAGCAGCGACGGCCTTGGCAAGTTCGTCAAGTTCGTCATCCAGGACTATTTCCAGAGCATGCCGCTTGCGGACAAGCGCTCCATGGTTTCGGCGGGCCTGCGCTACGCCCCGGCGAACGCCACTGCCATGCAGAAGCTGGGCGCCATGCTCAAGGGCGCCGGCCCGGTGCTGCAGAAGATCTTCCAGGGTCTCGACGGGCCCGGCCTGCCGCAGGACCTGCGCATAGCCTGCCAGGACATGAAGAGCCGCCTGGCGCCCATTCCCCCGGACATCGTGGAGGCCAACCTGCTCGACATGGTCAACAGTTCCAACGGGCGCATCCGCAACATCGAGGTGCTCTCCTCCCTGGGCGCGGCCAGCGTGGGCCAGGCATTCCGCTGCCGCATCACCGATCAGAACGGGCAGGCGCGCGAATGCGTGGTCAAGATACTGCGGCCCGACGCGCCAAACCGCGTGCAGCGCGAGAGGCCCATCTTCGAGAAGGCGGCCGCCAAGGTTCCCGGCATGCTGGGAACCTTCCGGGGCCAGATGGAAGGCATCATTGAGGAGCTGGATTTCGGCATCGAAGCGGGCAACGCCAAGGCCGGCGTCGTGTACGACAAGCCCTTTGACGGCCAGGAGCGCAGCATCCAGAGCGTCAAGGTCGTGGAGGACATCCCCCCCAAGGGCAATTCCATGGCCATGGAAATGGCCCCCGGCACCACTCTCGACGGTTTTCTCAGGGATACCAGGGAAGAAATCGCCCGCATGGGCCAGAATCTCGGCAGAACGGAGGAATTCGACGCCCAGGGCCAGCGCAGCAGGGTGGTGTATGAGGTGCCCGAAGGGCGCCTGAACGAGCTCGATCCCGTCAAGGCGCGCCTGCAGGAACTGTACGACCAGGCAGCCGCCCGGCACAAGCAGCTCACCGCCCTGGCCGACGTCTGGGTGACCGAAGGCATCTTCGGCGAGCAGGGCTTCTTCCACGGCGACCTGCACGCGGGCAACATCATGAGCGACGGCAAGAAGCTCACGGTCATCGACTTCGGCAACGCCACCAAGCTCACGCAGGAACAGCAGAGCTCGGTCATGACCATGATCGTGGCCACAACCACCAGGCAATCCTCAAAGTTTCTGGATGCCTTCCGCTCCATGCTGCCCCCCCAGGCTCAGGCTGTCTTCGACAGCAAGAAGCAGCAGATTCTGGAGAGCGTGCGCGTCATCATGCAAAAGGGTGACATGGGCGACACCGGCGGCCGCATTGCCGCCATCCTAGGAGAGATTCAGCGCAACGGGGTGGAAATCCCCCATGCCATCTTCAATTTCTCCGGCAGCCAGATACGTTTGGCGAACTCCATCAACGAGATGATCACCCTCATGAACCACATCAGTGAGGAAATGCGGGCCATCGACACAATCAGATCTCAGAATTTTCCGGAAATTCTGCCGTTTGACCGCAGCATCAACCACACGGTCATGGCCGCCATGGCCGATGAAAACCAGACCCACCAGTCCGTGATGGGGTATATCGACAGCTACATTGCGCAGATACAGGATGAGAACTCGGAACTGAACCAGGAACAGGAGCAGGACGTTCGCACGGCTCTCAGCTTCCCCAACTTCCTCGTGGATTTCAAGGCAAAGAACGTGGACAAGGACCCCACCTTGCTCGCAGTGTGGAACCAGCACAAGGACGCCCTGGAGAACACGGCGCACCCGCAGCATGACGCGGCGGTCAACGAAATCATCAGCGCCCTGCGGACCAAGGCCCTGAACACCCTGAACGCCCTGAAGGCCGAGGAGGAGAAGGACCACAGCCGCCGCGCCAATCCCGAAACCTTCCTGGACGTCATGGGCGATGTGGTGGAGACAAACAAGGGCGGCGCCACCAGGAAGCTGGGCCTTCTCCCCACTATCAAGTATGGGATCACGAGCTTCATCAACGAAAGGATATGGTCGGGGGTGCAGCCGAAGATATAGCCCCGGCAGGCAATGGCATTGACAAAGGCGGGCGGGGGCATGCCCCCGCCCGGCGGCATAGGTCGAGCCGGCAGGGGGGCTTTTTCAGAGGGTTCGCGCCCATCAATGGAAATACCGCGGCCATGCGGCGTACATCGGCTATCTCCGTCGTCCTGCTCATGGTTTCCCGCAAGACTGCTTCCAGACAACCAAAACAGCACGCCCTCCGGTCGGGCACCCTTCAGCGGCGCAGCTGGCCGCGCTTTCTGCGGTCTATCCTGTCCTGCATGAGGAAGTGACCCGTCACGGATTCGGGGTCGGCCACGATGGCCTCCGGAGTTCCCTTGGAGACGACAAGGCCGCCGTTCTCCCCCCCGCCGGGACCCATGTCCAGCACATAGTCCGCCGCAAGGATCATGTCCGTATTGTGTTCGATGACGACGACGGAAGCGCCCTTGTCAACCAGGGCGTGCAGCACCTGGATGAGCTTGCCGACCTCCTGCATGTGCAGGCCCGTCGTCGGTTCGTCCAGGATGTACAGGGTGTCGGGCAGGGAACGCTTGCCGAGCTCGCGCGATATCTTGATGCGCTGCGCCTCGCCGCCGGAAAGCGTTGTCGCCGGCTGCCCCAGCCGCAGGTAGCCGAGCCCCACGTCCTCAAGCACGCCGAGCCGCCTCTCAAGCGCGGGATAGCTCTCGAAAAACGAACGCGCCTGATGGACGCTCAGTTCCAGGACATCCGCGATGTTGAGGCCCTTGTAGCGGACCTCTAGGGTTTCGTGATTGTAGCGCCTGCCCTGGCAGACGTCGCAGGTGACGAATATGTCGGGGAGGAAGTGCATCTCCACGCGCACCTGCCCGTCGCCGCCGCATGCCTCGCACCGGCCGCCACGGACATTGAAGCTGAAACGGCTCGCCGTGTAGCCGCGCTTGCGTGCGTCGGGCGTCATGGCGAAAATGGAGCGTATCTCGTCGAAGATCTTCGTATAGGTCGCCGGGTTGGACCGTGGCGTACGGCCTATGGGCGTCTGGTCTATGGCGACGAGGCGCTCCACAGGGCGGGCACCCTCCTCCCAGAAAAGCCCCCCGATGCTGCCCGGCTGGTCGACACGCATGCCGAGCGAGAGCGCCAGGTGCTTGTACAGCGTGTCGACCACGAGCGAGCTTTTGCCGGAACCGGAAACGCCTGTCACGCAGGTGAGCACGCCCATGGGGATGCGGCAGTCTATGCCGCGCAGATTGTTCGTCGTGACGTTTTTCAGCTCAAGCCAGCCCTTCGCATCCCGCCGCACGTCGGGCATGGGGCTTGTTTCGTCCCCCCGCAGATAGCGCGCGGTCAGGGTATCGGATGAGCGCAGAAGCCTGTCCACCCCGCCGAGGTACATGAGCTCGCCGCCCAGCTCGCCGGAACCAGGCCCGAGCTCGACAACGGTATCCGCGGCGCATATGGTTGCGGCATCGTGCTCGACGACGAGCACGGTGTTGCCCCGTGACTGCAACGACCGGAGGGTGCCGAGCAGGCGCTCGTTGTCTCGCGGATGCAGGCCGATGGAGGGCTCATCAAGCACATAGGTCACCCCGACAAGGCCGGAACCGAGCTGCGAGGCGAGCCGTATCCGTTGCGCCTCCCCACCGGAAAGGGTCATCATGGCGCGCGAAAGGGAAAGATACTCGAGACCCACATTGCGCAGAAAGGAAAGGCGCGAGGAGAGCTCCTTGACAAGAGGCTCGAAGATCCGTGCCTGCCGGCCGGCGAAGGCACGCGAGGAAAGCCACGCAATCTCCCGCTCCACGGAAAGCGCGCAGAACGAGGCGATGTTGAGGTCGTCAACGCGAACGCACAGGGCCTCCTGCCGCAAACGCGCTCCGTGACAGTCAGGGCAGTCCGTCGTCTGCCGGTAGCGGGCGAGCTCTTCCCGCCACGCGTCGCCGTACTGCATGCCCTTTTCCAAAAGCGGTACCACGCCTGGCCAACGCTTCTCGCTGACGGTCACGGCGGCCTGAATCCTGCGTGCGTCTTCAAAATGGCCGCTCTGATAGTCGCCCGCCGCGCCGAGGGCGACGTTGCCGCCCATCCAGTTGCGCCGAAGCCCCAGAGAACCAGCCGCAGGCCGGCCGTCCTCACCTTCACCGTAGAAAAGCGCGGCGAGGGCGTCGTCGGAAAACCTGTCCAGGGGATCGGAAAGGGAGAAGCCGAAACGTTCGCCGAGCGCCCGCAGGGCTTTTTCGTAACGGGCGAAGACGCTCTTGCCCGCCCACGGCAGAAGAGCCCCGGTGTTGAGCGAAAGCCCCCGGTTCGGCGCGATGAGGCGCGGCTCGAAATAATCGACGCTGCCGAGGCCGACGCAACGCGGACACGCGCCCTGCGGTCCGTTGAAGGAGAAGAGCTGCGGGCTCGGCGCGGGCAGGGAGATGTGGCAGACAGGGCAGGCCTGCGTCGTGGAGAAGAAGGTGGCGCGCTCCCCTTCCGGCTTGTCCGGCTCGTATACCACAAGGCGCCCCTCGCCCTGACGGAGGGCGAGCTCAACGGAATCGGCAAGCCGCCCGCGCATGCCTTCCTTGACGACGAGGCGGTCGACGACGAGGTCGATCGAATGCTTCCTGTTCTTTTCAAGCTCCGGCACGCTGTCCAGCGTATGGAAGGCTCCGTCGACGCGCACCCGGACGAAACCCGAAGCCCGCAACTTTTTCAGCAGGTCCTGATGGGTTCCCTTCTGCCTTTCGACAAGGGGCGCCATGAGCATGAACTTCGTGCCTGCAGGCATGGCGAGGATGTCGGCGATGATCTCATCAACGGAGCGTGCCTCGATCGGGCGCCCGCACTGCGGACAGTACACGGTGCCGAGACGTGCGAAAAAAACGCGCAGGAAATCGTAGATCTCCGTCACGGTGCCAACCGTGGAGCGGGGATTGTGGGAGCCTCCCTGCTGCTCAAGCGAGATGGCCGGCGAAAGGCCCTCTATCTTCTCGACATCGGGCTTCTCCATCTGCGGCAGAAACTGCCTGGCATAGGCCGAGAGGGATTCCACATAGCGCCGCTGCCCTTCGGCGTAGACGATGTCGAATGCCAGCGTCGACTTGCCCGAGCCCGACGGCCCGCAGACGACGACGAGCTCGTTGCGCGGTATGTCAAGGCTTATGTTCTTGAGATTGTGCTGACGGGCGTTCTCTATGTGAATGCAGGAAAGCGCTTCGTTTTTCATACGGTCTTCCGCTGTTCAATATAATCAGAGCATCTTCAAGTTTTCCCTGCATCTCTCAAAATGCTTGATCATCTCAATGAAAAAACAGATCTGCAATCAAGTCAATCTCAAGCACGCAAGCAAGAAAAAACTTCTTATGGCACTTTCATTTGATTTCCATCAGAGCTTCTGTTTGCAGTGCTTGCTCATTAAAAACTGGAAAGATTCTTAAGTGATGCAATGACTATTTTACATCCAGGCTGAACACGACGCAGGAGTTGACGCATATCATCTTCCGGGATAGCGACACAACCGCCCGTATAGGAATTTTTAGAATAGCAGTGCAGGAAAATAGCCGAACCAAGACCAGGCTTGCCATCTTCATTGTAGCTGATATTCAGGCAGTATTGATAGGGTTTTGTGTATTCAATAATATGCTCACTTTCATTCTTATCAAATACAGCTCCATTCTTTGTTGTTGTAAATTGATTATAGAGAATTGAAGATGAATCTCCAACCCAATAGTGCGTATCGTCTACCTGTGTGTAAGGCATTGTACACCCAGGGTCAGGGGCAATGCCAAATGCCTTCGTGAAATGGAAGATGCCTATCGGAGATTTGGAATCACCCTCGCGCGTCTTGCCAAGACCGTTCTTACCAATGAAGGCATTCGTGGTGAACACTTCTTTCCAGAGTCCGTCCTTCTTCTCATACAGTGAGAATACGGCATTTGAACCGCCGGTGCCGCCGACGAGGATAAGCTGCTCCGCGCTGCTGGCGACATCCAGACGGGAAACCTGCTGCGGCGTCAGGGGCATCGGCTTGAACGCCTGCCACGTCAGAAAGGCAATGGCTTCAATAACAAGGAAAGCAATGATCAGTTTTTTCATATGGCAAACTCCTTTGGGTTCTTTGCATACGGATCCACGCATCCGCACCTATTTTTCCAGCCACTCCGCAAGGCGCGCCTCAAGGGCATCCCCCGGTATGCGCGGGGCGTCGTAAAAGCCGGCCAACGCGCGCTGCCGCGCAGCTTCAGCGAGTATTATGGCCGCCGCGACAGAGACGTTGAAGCTCTGTATCATGCCGTACATGGGGATGTAGAGCAAGCCGTCGGCCATGCCCATGAGCTCCTCGGCGACGCCGCTGTGCTCGTTGCCCATGACGATGGCGGTGGGTCTGGTGAAATCATAGTCACGCATGGGCTTTGCCTCGGGCGTGCACAAGGTCACGAGCACCTGATGCCCGGCAAGGGCGCCTGCCAGCTCCCCCAAGTCGTTATGGCGCACTGTTCGCACCCACTTGCGCGCCGAGGCGGAGGTCTTGCTGCTCAACGCCGGGAATGCGGTGTCTGTGTAGTACAGGTGCACGGCGTCAACGCCGAAGGCGTCGCACGAACGGTATATGGCCGACACATTGTGAGGATCGTGGATGTTCGCGAGCACGAGCGTCAGATCGGGCTGACGGTGCGAGAGGACCTGCCGAAGGCGCGCCGCCCTGCGGGGTGTGCGCTCGCGAACGGGAGCGGGGGTATCGTTTTCAATTTTCATGGTGTCTCCCTCGGACATGGAATCTGCCAGATTAGACGGCCTTAGGCAAGAAGAGCCCGCATGCGGCCGGGTCCGATGTTGCCAAGGCATCTGTTTTTTTTTAGAATAAGAAAACGTAACGCTCTATTTTTCATTTTTAACATAACAGGAACATCCCATGCTCAAACCTTTATCCGCAGCGCTGCCGGCCCTCGGTCTGCTTCTGCTCTGTCTCGTCTCCCCGGCGCTGGCCTCCGAGGGAGCGCCTCATCTTTCCGGCGCGGATCTTTCCATCTGGTGGATCATACCTTTCGTCTGCATGTTGCTTTCCATAGCCATAGCCCCGCTCACAATCCCCGCCTTTTGGGAGAACCACTTCGGCAAGGTCTCCGTCTTCTGGGGCATGGCCTTCCTCATCCCTTGCCTCATCGTCTTCGGCTATCAGACTGCCCTTTTTGAGTTTCTCGAGATCATACTGGCCGACTACGTGCCCTTCATCATCCTGCTCTTCGCCCTCTTCACGGTCGCGGGAGGCGTCCGCCTCAAGGGCACCCTCGTAGGCACGCCCGCCGTCAACACGGGCATCTTCGCCGTGGGCACGCTGCTCGCCAGCTGGATGGGCACGACCGGCGCCGCCATGCTGCTCATCCGCCCCCTGCTCAGAGCAAACGCCCACAGGAAATACCGCGTGCATTCCGTCGTCTTCTTCATTTTCCTCGTCGCCAACATCGGCGGCTCGCTCTCGCCTTTAGGCGACCCGCCGCTCTTCCTGGGCTTCCTCAAGGGGGTCAGCTTCTTCTGGACAGCCATCCACCTGTACCAGACGACCCTGATCGCAAGCGCAATACTGCTCGGCCTCTTTTTCGTGCTCGACAGCATCCTCTACGCCAAGGAAGGCCGCCCCGTCCCCCCCGAAAGCGCCGATTCCGATGAAAAGCTCGGCATCGAGGGCGGCATCAACCTGCTTCTTCTTCTCGGCATCGTTGCCGCAGTGCTGCTTTCCGGCATGTTCAAGCTGGGCGAATTCATCAACATCTACAATGTTTCCATCGAAGGCCAGAACCTTCTGCGCGACCTCGCCCTGCTCGGCATAGCAGGCCTTTCCCTCAAGCTGACCTCGCATGAATGCCGCGAGCGCAACGGCTTCACCTGGGGCCCCATCGCCGAAGTTGCCAAGCTCTTCTTCGGCATCTTCCTCAGCATGATCCCCGCCCTCGCCATCCTGCGGGCCGGAGAGCACGGCGCCCTGGCCCCGGTCATCCAGATGGTGTCCCACGACGGCCAGCCGGTGAACGCCATGTACTTCTGGCTCACAGGCGCCCTTTCGAGCTTCCTGGACAATGCGCCGACCTATCTCGTCTTCTTCAACACGGCAGGCGGGGACCCCGCCCACCTGATGGGAGAATGGGCCACGACCCTTGCCGCCATTTCAGCCGGCGCCGTCTTCATGGGCGCGAACACCTACATCGGAAACGCGCCGAACTTCATGGTGCGCTCCATAGCGGAAGAATCCGGCGTCAGCATGCCGAGCTTTTTCGGCTACATGCTGTGGTCGGGCTGCATACTCATCCCCCTGTTCGTTCTGCTTACCTGGATATACTTCATTTAAATAAACGCGAGGTACATCATGCTCAACCCCGTTTCCTGCATCCTTTACAGCGGCGGCGCCGCCGGTACGGAACAATTCTTCGGATCCCTGGCCGAAAACTGGGGCATTGAAGAAGTCAACTACAGTTTCGAAGGGCATCAGGCCGAACGCAAGCGCGGTGTCCGCATCCTCACGAGCGAGGAGCTCGCGCTCAAAGACGTGAGCCTGACATACGTCTCAAAACTGATGAACCGCGAATACACACGCGCCCCGATGTTCCGTAAGGTCCTGCAGTCCATCTGCTGGCAGGTTTCTAGCGGCGACCAGATCATCGTGATCGGCGCCATACAAGAGGACAAGACCGTCAAAGGCGGCACAGGCTGGGGTGCGGAACTGGCGAAGATCTGCAACAAACCGCTTCTGGTATTCGACCAGCCCTCTGGGAAATGGTTCTCATGGTCGAATGATGACTGGGCCGTCGCGGAAAATCCCGTCATCAACGCCAAGCACTTCACGGCCACGGGAACGCGCTTCCTCGAGAACAACGGCAGAGTGGCCATACAGGATTTGTTCGCCCGCTCCTTCACCCGCTGATCGGCGGCGCGCACGTGGCACGGGAATTCACGGAAAAAGAAAGGGCCGTTCTCGGCATCGTGCAGGCAGACCTGCCCGACAGCCTGACCCCCTTCGCGGATATCGCCTCGGCCTGCGGGACGGATGAGGACGACGTTCTCACCCTCCTGCGGGCTCTCAAGGCCTCCGGCACCATCCGCCGCTTCGGCGCGAGCATACGACACAGGCGGACGGCTTGGACGCACAACGCCATGGTCGCGTGGAAGATCGCGCCCGAGCAGGCCGAAGGGTGCGGAAAGGTCGCCGCCGGCTACCAGCGGATCTCCCATGTCTATTACAGGCCCTCACCATCCCCGGACTGGCCGTATACCTTTTACACCATGATTCACGGCAAAAGCGCCGAGGAATGCGAGAAAGTCATCCGCGCCCTCGCCGAGCACGAGCACTTCAACGAACATGCCGTCCTCTACAGCATCAAGGAACTCAAGAAAACCTCAATGACCTATTTTCCCGCGGAGTGAATCTATGTCCGACCGTTCGTCCGAGCTTTTCGCAAGGGCCTGCGCATGCATCCCGGGCGGCGTCAACAGCCCTGTGCGCGCATGCCACAATGTTGACAGCGAGCCCCTCTTCATCCGTGAGGCGCACGGCAGCCACATCGTCGACGCCGACGGTCGCGACTACGTGGATTTCGTGCTTTCCTGGGGCCCGATGCTCCTCGGGCATGACGAGCCCACGGTCACACGGGCGATACGCGAAGCTGCGGCCCGGGGGACAAGCTACGGGGCTCCCTGCGCTGCCGAGGTTGAACTGGCAGAAGCAGTCATCGACGCCATGCCCTCCCTCGAATCGACACGCATGGTCAATTCGGGTACTGAGGCGACGATGAGCGCGCTGCGTCTCGCCCGCGGTATCACGAAGCGCAACAAAGTGCTCAAATTCATTGGATGCTACCACGGGCATGCCGATCCCTTTCTCGCCGCAGCCGGCTCAGGCGTGGCCACGTTCTCCATACCCGGCACGCCCGGCGTGCCCGAAGCCGTCGTGCGCGACACCCTGCTCGCCCCCTACAACGACCTTGAAGCCGTCAAAGCGGCCTTTGAGGCTCATGGCGACGACATCGCCGCGGTTATCGTCGAGCCCGTGGCCGCAAACATGGGCCTCGTGCTGCCAAAAGAGGGCTTTCTCGAGGGCCTGCGCGATTGCACGCGTAACCATGGTGCTCTGCTCATCTTCGACGAGGTGATAACGGGCTTCCGCGCCGCTTTCGGAGGGGCCCAGGCTCGCTTCGGCATAGATCCCGATCTCACGACCTTCGGCAAGGTCATCGGCGGGGGCCTGCCGGTCGGCGCGTTCGGTGGCAAAACGACCTACATGGATCACGTCGCTCCCAAGGGAGAAGTCTATCAGGCAGGGACTCTCTCGGGCAATCCGCTGGCCATGGCGGCCGGCCTTGCGACCCTGCGCCTTCTGAAAATGAAGGATTATGACGCTCTTGAAGCGAAAACCCGAGCTTTCGCAACGCAGATGCGTGACATTCTCGCCAGCCAGGGCGTTCCCGTGCATGTGCCTACCATAGCCTCGATGTTCTGCATTTTCTTCAGCGAGAATCCCGTCATGAACTTCGCGGACGCACAGGCCTGCGACCACGACCTTTTCACATCGTTCTATAAGCAGATGCGGGAGCAGGGCATCTTCATGGCCCCTTCCGGCTTCGAGACGGGCATGGTTTCCTTCGCCCACTGTGACAACGACTTCGAAAAGGCCTTGGACGCCGCCCGGAAGGTCCGTTTTTGAGAGTGCCGCGTCTGGCGTGCTGGGTGTTGAGCCGAAAAGGCCTCGGCTTGGCACGCCGCCTTGCTACCCTTCTGAAGAATGCGCCGTGGCAGTCACCTGCCGCCGGCCCGACCGCCGACTGTGACATCTGCGCTCCCACCCGCTTCGCCGGAAAGGATTGCCTCGCCTTCGATTCCCTGCCGGCATTTCTCGCCGACCACTGGACACGCTACGCAGCCCATGTCTGCATAGGCGCCTGCGGCATAGCCGTACGCGTCATCGCCCCCCTGCTCATCCACAAAAACGCCGATCCCCCGGTGATTGTCATTGATCCCGCGGGACGCCATGTCATAAGCCTGCTTTCCGGTCACTGGGGCGGTGGCAACGCTCTCACGCGCCACCTTGCGGGCATTCTTTCAGCGCATCCCGTCATCACGACGGCATCGGATCAAAAGCTAGATCCCTCACCCGCAGAAGCAGGAAGGCGGACACCGAAAAAAAAACCGCAGGCCATTCCTTCTCTCGACCTGATCGTGCGCGACGCGGGCTTGCGCATAGCCGACTGGGAGATTCTGCCCAAGGCGCAGGCGTGCCTGCTCGAAGGGCGCCCCTTGCGGCTGCATGACCCGAAAGGGCTCCTCCCCGCGGCGCATTCCCCTTTTTTCAAGCGCATCGCAAGTCTGCCGCCCCTGAAAGCCGGTGCACACGCCGGCAGGGAATGCGGGAAACATTCTCCGATTAATCCTGTTGTCTCGGTGAGCCGGGGGACGATACCCCCTAAAGAGCTCGATCTTCTGCGCGTCGTTCTTCCGACCTACTGCCTCGGCATGGGCTGTCGCCGGGGTGTCGACGCGCAAGAGGCTTTCACGGCACTCAGGGCTTTCCTCAAAACAAACGGCATCGATGAGGCGCTCATCGCCTCCGTCTCGACGGCAGAGGAAAAAGGCGACGAGGCGGCCATCGTGACCGCGGCACAACGCCTCGGCGTACGGCTCAGGCTTTTTCCCGCAGCATTGCTCGCCTCCCGCCAGACGCCTAACCAATCGGAGGCTTGCGCCAGGCGTTTCGGTACGCGGCCTTTCAGCGTGAGCGAGGCCGCTGCGCTCTTCGGTGCGGAAAACGGAGGAGGACAGGCGGAACTTGTCGTCCCCAAAACAGCCGCATGCGGTACAATGACCTTTGCCGTTGCCAAGGCACCGGCAGGAGGGGAGGATGACAGCTGAAATCTTCGTCGTCGGCATAGGGCCCGGCCGTGAAGAATGCCTGACCCCGCAAGCCCGCGCGGCGATTGAGAATGCGGACTGCCTCGCCGGTTACCCCCTGTATCTCGACCTTCTGCCCGACGCACTGAAAGCCGGCAAAAGACTCGTCAGCTCGGGCATGCGCCACGAGGAAGAACGCTGCAGCCTAGCCTTGGACGCGGCCCTTTCCGGAGAAAAGACAGCCCTCGTCTGCTCCGGAGATCCGGGAATCTACGCGCTGGCTGGCCTGACAATAGAGCTCATGGAGGCCAGGGGACTTCTCGACAGACTGAATCTCACAGTCGTTCCCGGGGTGCCCGCCCTGTGCGCAGCGGCGGCCCTGCTTGGCGCTCCGCTCATGCAC
Organism: Desulfovibrio sp.; assembly: GCA_024692205.1. GTDB lineage: Bacteria > Desulfobacterota > Desulfovibrionia > Desulfovibrionales > Desulfovibrionaceae > Desulfovibrio. Next base: position 12,692 of record JAILMX010000231.1, read on the forward strand.
GATTTCGCATGCATCAGTCTGAGCGACCTGCTGACGCCCATCGAAACCATACGAAAACGCCTTCGTGCCGCTTTTGAAGCCGACTTCGTTTGCGTCCTCTACAATCCGCGCTCGAAGGGCCGTCCCCTTCACCTCGCCGAGGCAATCGAAAACGCGCGCATGCACCGCGCCCCGAACACCCCCGTTGGCCTCGTCCGCAAGGCATTCCGTCCGGGGCAATCCGTTTCCGTCCACGCCCTCGGGCAATTCAATCCCGAACTCGCCGACATGCTCTCCATCGTCATCATCGGCAACAGCTCATCACGCCGTGCGGGACGCTACATGCTGACGCCGCGGGGCTATGCCGTCAGCCGGGGCACGGCTTGACGGCACGCCTATTTGATTCTTTCATCTCTACCTGATACAATAAACTGATTCGTGTTTTCACGAAGCATCTCTCGAAAAGCGGGGCGAGCATGGCTGACGAAAATGAAGAGATCATAGACCTCACGGAACTGATAGAACGGGGCACGCCTGAACCTGAGGACGCTAAACCCGAGGAGGAGCACGTCCAGGCCCTCAATGATCAAAAGACCTTGAAGGAAGCCGCGGAACTCGATGCCATGCTGAGCAATCTGGATTCCAACAAAAAAAAGAACGCCTCCGAGGACATCGACCTGATGGATATGGACAAGATGCTCAACGAGCTGGGTCTTACTCCCGACGGCGAAAAAGCCACGGGCTCCGGGGCGCCCCTCCTCCCTGCTAAGGATTCCGGATCTCCTAACGGCGCAAAGACGGCGGATGCAACAAATGGCGCCGAAATGACGCCGGCAAACGACCAGAACAATCGAGATGAGCTCGACCTCGACGCATTGCTGAACGAGGCCCTTCAGACAGCGGAACAGCTGAAAGGTGACACCCCGCCGCCGGAACTAGTCCAGGAGCAGCCGGATAATGATTTGGATGCCCTGCTCCACGGGGTTCCCGCTTCCGCGCCCGCTTCCGCCGAGGAAGATCTCGACGCATTGCTCGCGCAGGCGGTGCAGCCTGAAGAAAAACCGGCACCG
>JAILMX010000065.1 GCA_024692205.1 Desulfovibrio sp.
TTCCACTTCGCCGGCTTTCTCCGCGGGGTCGACGTGGACAGGATGTTCGCCATGAGCGACCTGTACGTCATGCCTTCGGTCTCCGAGCCTTTCGGCATAACCCCGCTCGAAGCCATGCTCTATGACGTGCCGGTCCTGCTCTCGCGCCAGTCGGGCGTTTCCGAGATACTGCGAAACGCCCTCAAGACGAATTTCTGGGATGTCCGCGACATGGCCGACAAGATATGCGCCGTGCTCACCCACCCGGCTCTCGCCGAGGAGATAGTGAGCAACTGCCGCGAAGAGATGAAATCCATACGATGGGAAAACGCCGCGTCGCAGCTTCTGACCGTCTACGACGCCGTCACGGGGAGGGAAACATGCCGGCGATAAACCTTTGCCTGACACTGCACGAACCGTATCAGCTCCGCCGATACACGGTCTTCGACCTCGGCGAAAACGACATCTACGAGGACGACGACAAGAACTGCAACCGCATGGTGCAGCATGCCCGCGCATGCTACCTGCCGCTGAGCGCCCTCTTGCTCAAGCTTATCCGCCGTCACGAGGGAGCCTTCAAGGTGTCTCTCGCCGTATCGGGCACGACGCTCGACCTTTTCGATCAATACGTGCCCGAGGCCCTGGACGGGCTGAAAGCCCTAGCCGACACTGATTGCGTGGAATTCATCGGCGAGACGCAGTACCACCCCCTCGCCCACTTCTACGCCCCCGACGAGTTCGCGCGCCAGGTCAAGGAGCATTCCGCCCGAATAAAAGATCTCTTCGGCAAGAAGCCCACGACGTTCCTGAACGCAGAACTCATCTACAACAACGACCTTTCTGTCTTGCTGTCCCGCCTTGGCTTCAAGGCCGCCCTTTCCGAAGGCGTGGACCAGATTCTCGGCTGGCGCAGCGCGAACTACGCCTACGCGCCCATCTCCGCGCCGGACATGCGCCTTTTCCTGCGCAACCGCAGCCTGAGCGAAGACGTGCACCGGCGTTTCTCTGACCGCTCCTGGAGCGAATGGCCCCTCACCGCTGAAAAATACGCCGACTGGTGCGCAGCCCTTGACGGAAAGGCCGACATCCTGAACATCTTCTGGGGGGCCCGCGCCTTCGGCCTGCTCAATCCTGCGGAAACGGGCGTATTCGCTTTTCTTGAGGCCCTGCCGAAAGCCATGCTCGACCGCGGCTGCACCTTCATCACCCCGCGCGAGGCCTGCCGCAGGCTTCCCGCGCGTGACACGATAGACGTGCCGCAGGCCATCAGCCGTGACGCCAATGCCGCCGACCTCTCCGCATGGCTCGGAAACAACACACAGAAGGATGCCGTCCACGCGCTCTACGACCTCTCCAACCGCATGGCGAAGATCAAAAATCCCGAGATGCTGCGCGATTTCGGCCGCCTGCAGACGACCGACCATTTCCTCAACATGTCCACGAAATGGTTCACGCAGAAGTTGGCCTACAGACCGAACCCCTTTGAAAGCCCTTACGACGCCTACATCGTCTACATGAACGTGCTCGCGGACTTCTCCCTGCGCCTTGCCGCCGTCGAAAAGGCGGCCTCTGAAAGCGCCGGCAAGAAAACCACCCGTAACGCGTCAGCAAAAAAGTCCTCCGCAAAAGCCCAGCCCCTGAAAGCCAAAACGCAGGAGGCCCAGAAAAGCGCCTCCCCCGCGGCGAAGTCACAGAAGCCGGGGAAAGCCGCATCCCAGGAAGCGGGCAAAACAGCCGCGAAAAACCAGGGGAAAACGGCAGGGGCCCGCAGAAAGAGCGCGAAGAAGGCAAAGGACGCAGACTGAGGTTTAGTGTCGACAAATCCGCGAAACCGCCCTTCAGACTATGGCAAAGTCATTTCCGTTGCGGTATGAAGAGAACTGGCGATTCTTTGTGAGCGGAAGAACTTCAACAAGGAAAGGGATATGCTTTTCAACCAGACCCCCGTCACTCTTTTTGAAGTCAGCTGGGAAGTTTGCAACAAGGTCGGCGGCATCTATTCCGTTGTCAGCAGCAAGGTTCTGCAGACACGCGACCATTTCGACGACGACTACTTCCTGCTCGGCCCGAGCCTTCAGCAGAACTCCGGCTTCGAGGAGACCAACGAGCCCGTATGGGATCTCATCCGGCCGGCCCTCGCCGTCAAGGACCTGAAATGCCGCCTCGGCCGCTGGAATATCCCCGGCAGGCCGCGCGTCATCTTGGTCGATTCCTCGAAACGCTACGATTCCAACCAGCTCCTTCACGAACTGTGGAAGGCATACGGGGTCGACTCCCTCTCGGGCGGCTGGGATTACATAGAACCCGTCATGTTCGCCTCCGCCTGCGGAGAGGTCATCGCCACCGTCCATGAGGCGACCGTTGCGTACGAACACGGACGTTCCGTAGCGCTCTTCCACGAATGGATGTGCGGCGCCGGCCTGCTTCAACTCAAGCGCGAGAAGCCGGAGATCGGCACGGTCTTCACCACCCACGCAACCATACTCGGCCGCTCGCTCGCGGGCTCCGGCGCGGACATCTACGCGAACCTGCGCAACTACAACCCCGCGAACGAAGCCGGCGTGATGAACGTCACGGCGAAATGGTCGATGGAGAGCACCTCCGCCCGGGAGGCGGACGCGTTCACCACCGTGAGCGCCATCACGGGGGAGGAAGCGGCCGTTTTCCTCGGCTGCCACCCCGCCGTCATCACGACGAACGGCCTGGACATGCGGGTGATCCCCAATTTCTCAATAAAGCGCGAAAACCCCCTCGTCTGGCGAGGACACATTCTGGATGCCGCCAGGCGCTTTCTGCGCAGCGACCTGCCCGAGTCGACGCGCATCGTCGCCATCTCCGGCCGCTACGAGATGCACAACAAAGGCGTGGACGTCTTTCTGGAAGCCCTCGCCCAGGTGAACCGCCACCTGAACGGCACGAACACGCATGTGCTGGCGCTCTGCCTCGTCATGGGCGGACACACGGGCGTGAACGACCAGGCCGTTTCCGGCGACCCGGCCGCAACCGCCCCCGACGGGCAGAACTTCATCTGCACCCACCATGTGTGGGATGAGCCGCACGACTCCATCATCACGGCCTGCCGGCGGCTGGGCCTGAACAACGCGCCCGGCGACAACGTCAAGGTCATCTTCGTGCCGGCCATGCTCGACGGGCACGACGGCTTCCTCAACATTCCCTATGAAGAGGTCATCGCGGCCTGCGACTACGGTTTCTTCCCCTCGTGGTACGAGCCGTGGGGCTACACGCCGCAGGAAAGCGCCGCATGGGCCGTTCCCACGCTGACGACTGACCTTTCCGGCTTCGGCATGTGGGCAGCGGATCAAAACAGCCCGATGGACGCCCCGCAGGAAGGCGTTGTCGTCATGAACCGTCGCGGCAAAAACTATGACCAGACAGTGAAAGACCTGCATGAGCGCATCCTGCGGGCGGCGACAGCCACGGAAGAAGAAATCGCCGAATGGCGCAAGGCCACGCGCGCTCTCGCCGAAAAGACGGACTGGAGTCTTTTCTACAAGAACTACATAGAGGCCTTCACAATAGCCCTGACCAAGGCCGAGGGCCGCATGGACCCCGCTGACACCTCCATGAAGATCAGCAGCACCATCATGGCGGCCACCTCCTCGGCAACGCCCTTCCTGCGGCCCATGCTCGCCGTTTCGAAGCTCCCTCCCGAGCTCTCGCGCCTGCGCGAGCTTGCCAACAACCTGTGGTGGTGCTGGCACAAC
>JAILMX010000014.1 GCA_024692205.1 Desulfovibrio sp.
CTGCGGCCCCTTCGGAATCTCCGGCGGGGCCGTTTTGCATTCCGTTTCGATTTCAGCGGCGAAGATTTCCGCCGCAGGCGTTGCCCCGGCAAATGCCGCAGGGCGGCCCATCCCCTCTGTTGAACGGGAAAGGCCGGCGAAAAACGCCGGCCTTTCGTTATCGTACGTTCGGGGGGCATCCCCGGTATTGCGTCAATGGCCGCCCTTGCGGGTGTTGTCCTCGGCGAAGCGCGGCAGGCGCCCTTCGGCGAAAGCCTCAAGCGTGGCGCGCACCGTGGCGTGCCCCGCGTTGTAGTAGGGGGTGATGCCGAGAGACTCCATTCCCATGAGCGGGCGCAGGCCCATGCCGCCAGCCAGAATCGCCTTGATGCCGAGGCCCGCGAGTTCCTTCAGCGGCCGCAGGCAGTCGCTCTGCTCGCGCCCGCTGTTCGGGAGGATGCTGATGTCGCTTATCGTCTCGCCGTGTATCCGGGCGAGGGTGTAGCAGGCGCAACGGCTGAAATGGGCGCACGGTGCGGCGTCCAGTCCGCCGGGACCGTCGGAAGGAACAGCGACGAAAACGGAATCCCGCATGATGCACCTCCGCTAGACGTGCAGATCAGCCGTTCACGATGCGCAAGGCCGTAAGCGCTATCTGCAGCTCCTCGTTCGTGGGGATAATGAATATCTTTACTTTGCTGTCGGGGGTGGAGATGAGGCGCTCCTCTCCGCTGCGTTTCTTGTTGAGCTCAAAGTCCATCTTGATGCCGAGACCCTCCAGCCCGGCGCAGATGCCCGCGCGGGTCACATCGTCGTTTTCGCCTATGCCGGCGCTGAAGACCATGGCGTCGACCTTGCCTTCCAGAAGGAAGAAATAGGCGCCCAGCTGTTTTCTGATGGTGCGGATGAGGATGTTCTTGGCGAGCAGAGCCTTCTTATCGCCCTTCTCCACGGCGGTGTGGACGTCGCGCATGTCGATCATGCCGCACAGGCCGAGCATGCCCGATTTCTTGTTGAAGATCGTGTCCACCTCGTCGGCGGTGAGGCCTTTCTCCTTCATCAGGAAGGGGCCTATGGCCGGGTCGACGCTGCCGCAGCGCGTACCCATGACGAGGCCCTCGAGGGGAGTCAGGCCCATGCTCGTGTCGATGCACTTGCCGTTTTTCACGCAGCCCATGGAGGATCCATTGCCCAGATGCAGGGTGATGCAGTTCACCGCATCCTGCGGTTTCTTCAGCTGCGCGGTCAGGCGTTCCACGAGATAGGTGTGCGAGGTGCCGTGGAAGCCGTAGCGGCGGATATGCAGCTCTTCGCAGAGATCCTGCGGCAGGGCGTAGGTGTACGCCTCAGGCGGCATGCTCATGCCGAAGGCGGTGTCAAAGACGGCCACGTTGGGCACGCCGGGAAAGAGCTTCTCCGCCACCTCGATGCCCATGAGGTTCGCCGGGTTGTGCAGGGGCCCCAGGGGGATGGTCTCGGCGATGGTTTTCTTGACCTTTTCGTTCACAAGCGCCGGCGCCGTCAGGTGGCAGCCGCCGTGCAGAACTCGGTGGCCGATGGCCGCTATCTCCTTCATGTCGCTGATGACGCCCTTCACGGGATCCCTGATGAGGTTGATGACCTTGTTCATCGCCGCGGCATGGTCGGCAAAGGCCTCCTCGACGACGATTTTCTCCTCGCGGCCCTTCACCTCGATCTTGTGGGTCAGGCGACCTTGAGCCTCGCCGATGCGTTCGACCGTGCCAGAGCAGAGCGAGGTCTGCGTGTTCATCTCATACAGTTTGTATTTGCATGAGGACGAGCCCGCATTGAGGACGAGTATTTTCATGGTTAGGCCTCCTGTGCGGCCTGAACCGCGGTTATGGCGACGGTGTTGACGATGTCTGCAACAAGGCAGCCGCGCGACAGGTCGTTGACGGGCTTGTTCAGGCCCTGAAGCACGGGGCCGATGGCGATGGCGTTCGCGGCGCGCTGCACCGCCTTGTACGCGTTATTGCCCGTGTTGAGATCGGGGAAGATGAAGACGGTCGCTTTGCCGGCAACGGGGCTGTTCGGCATCTTGGTCTTGGCGACGGTCGGGTCGAAGGCCGCGTCGTACTGCAGCGGACCATCGATGACGAGATCGGGCGCCATCTGTTTGGCGAGAGCGGTCGCTTCAACAACGACGTCGACGTCAGGACCCTTGCCGGATTTACCGGTGGAGTAGGAGAGCATGGCCACGCGCGGTTCGATGCCAAAGGCTTTGGCCGTCTGCGCCGTGGCGACGGCGATCTCGGCGAGCTGCTTCGCGTCGGGGTTCGGATTCACCGCGCAGTCGCCGAAGACGAGCACACGGTCCTTCAGGCACATGAGGAAGCAGGATGAAACAACGGAGAATCCCGGGCGCGTCTTCACGAACTGCAGGGCCGGGCGGATGGTGTGCGCCGTGGTGTTCACGGCGCCGCTGACCATGCCGTCGGCGTCGCCCTTCTTGACCATCATGGTGCCGTACACCGTCGCGTCGAGCATGGTTTTCCTGGCGTCTTCGGGGGTGACGCCCTTGGCCTTGCGCAGCTCATAGAAGGTGTTCGCGTAATCCTCGTATTTCGGCGAGTTCTTCGGGTCGATGAGGGTCGCGGCGGCGATGTCGAGCGAAAGCGATGCCGCTTTCGCCTTGATGGCGTCCACATCGCCCAGAAGGATGATGTCGGCTATCTGACGGCGCAGCAGGACGTCCGTCGCGCGCAGGATGCGCTCCTCCTCGCCTTCGGCGAGGACGATGCGCTGTTTCTTTTCACGGGCGCGTTCGGCCAGGGTCAGCTCGAAGAGCGCGGGGCTCATCACGGGTTTATCGGCGGACAGGCGCTTGCCCAGAATGTCGCAGTCGGCATGGCGCGCGAGGATGCGCAGGGCGTCTTCGGCGTCCTTGGCCTGGGCAATGTCCTCGCAGATGATGCGCACGGGGTTCTCGCCGTTCTTGCCGAAATCATCGTTCAGGGCGTCTTCTTCGGCGCGGGTCAGGTCGGCGCCCGTCACGACGATGCCGGTGAGGTAGACCGAGCAGGGCTGGAGCAGGGCGATGGCCTTGGCGATGTCATCGCGCACGGCGGCAAACCCTTTGACACCGTCCATGACGAGCAGCACGGGGCAGCCTGCACGCGAGGCGGCGAGGGCCTCGTCCTTCATGGCTGCGGCACCGGTGCCGGCCACGATAACGCGGTCGTTTTCAGCCGCGAGGGCGGCGAGTTTCTTCTCGGCGTCGGCGCAGCCGATCTGCGCGGCGCGTTTGCCCAGGCCGCGCAGGAGCTGCGCAAGGGCGTTCGACAGGGCGGCCTGTGTGGCCTGGGTCGCCGTGCCGAGAAGGGTAAGAGCATCAAATCGCATTGTTGTCTCCCATGTCCCCATCGGGTGGGGGAAAAGTGTGTGCGGCCGTCAGGCCGTTGCGTGAAGGCACGAACGCCCGGCAGGGGTGCCGGGCGTTCGTCGTTGGGTCGCTTACTTGTTTTCCGCGTCAGGCACCGGCATGTCGGCCAGCTGCTTGTACAGCGCGTAGCGTCTCTCGTACTGGGCGGCCAGCTCGTCACGCAGCTTGCGGGACGTTTCCGGATCCGCCTTCGCGAGGGATGCGTAGCGGTTCTCGCCGCTCAGGAAGTCCTCGAGGCTTTCGGTCGGGGCCTTGCTGTCGAGCACGAAGGGGTTCTTGCGCTCGGCGACGAGGTCGGGGTTGTAGCGGTAGAGCTGCCAGTAGCCGGTCTTGACGGCGTTC
>JAILMX010000022.1 GCA_024692205.1 Desulfovibrio sp.
TGTAAAAAAAACCCCCTGCGGCATACCGTCGCAGGGGGTTTTTTGATGGAGACACCATGTTCGGATTTCTCATGCCGAAGAGCCTGCCCTTTTTCGACATGCTCGACGAGCAGAACGCCCGCCTGAGGCAGATGACCGACAAGCTCGTGCTTCTGCTTGAGACGAACGACCAGGTTCAGTGCAACGCCCTGCATCGGGAGAACGCGGCTCTTGAGGAGAAGGGCGATGCCCTGTACGGGAGGATAATACGCGGGCTTTCGCAGACCTTCATAACGCCCATCGACCGGGAGGATCTGCTGCGGATCGCCCAGAAGCAGGAAGAGGCCATGGACTGCCTGTACGGCCTGAGCATACGCCTGAATATCTTCGAGTTTCGGCGCAAGGTCTTCCCCGCGCAGCGCATGGCGCGCAGCATTCAGGGCATGCTCTCGCTGACGGCCGTCATGCTGGACGGGCTCAGGCACAGAAAGGACTGCCACAAGACCCACGGTTTTCGCGAGCTCAGGAGCGAGGCGGACTCGCTGCTCAGCATAGGTCTGGCCGAGCTGATGGAGGACCGTGCGATCTACGCCTATCAGGACGTGATGCAGATACTCAAGTGGACGCAGATCTACGAGCACCTCAACCTGCTTCTGCACCACATCGCTGACCTTGGCGAGACGGTGGAGGAAGCGGTAATGAAAAATGTTTGACGTGCCTTTTCTTCTGGTCGTCATCGTCGCCGCCGCCGTTCTCTTCGACTTCACGAACGGCGCGCATGACTGCGCGAACGCCATAGCATCCGTCGTCTCCACAAAGGTCTTGTCGCCGCGCATAGCGGTCTGGGCCGCAGCCTCACTCAATCTCTGCGGGGCCCTGCTCGGCACGGCCGTTGCCAAGACCCTGGGCGGCGGCATCGTGCTGCCCGAGGTCGTGGCGGCAAGCCAGATACTTGTGCTCGCGGCCCTTGCCGGGGCCATCGCATGGAACGCCGTCACCTGGTATTTCGGCATCCCGTCATCGTCGTCGCACGCGCTCATCGGCGGCCTTTGCGGCGCGGCTGTTGCGAATCAGGGCTTCTCTGCCCTCAACATCGCGGGCATTGTGGACAAGGTACTCCTGCCCCTGCTCGTTGCGCCTCTTTCCGGCTTCGTGGCCGGTTTTCTCCTGATGTGGGGCATGTACTGGCTGCTCGCCCGGGTTCGGCGGCGCACGGTGGGGCTCGTTTTCCGCAGATTGCAGCTCTGTTCGGCGGGGATGATGGCGACGAGCCATGGCCTGAACGATGCCCAGAAGACCATGGGCATCGTGACGCTTGCCCTCATGATCTTCGGCTTTCAGGATTCCGTGGAACACATCCCCCTGTGGGTCAAGCTGGCCTGTGCCGGTTCAATGGCGCTCGGCACGGCCGTCGGCGGGTGGAAAATTATCCGCACCATGGGCACGGGAATTTTCAAGCTGGAACCGTACCATGGTTTCACGGCAGAGATTTCGGCGACGCTTGTCATAACCGGGGCTTCAGCCCTGGGCGCACCCATCAGCACCACCCACACCATATCGTCGTGTATCTGCGGCGTGGGGGCGACGAAACGCCTTTCCGCGGTGCGGTGGGGCGTTGCTGCCAATCTTGTGACCGCATGGATTCTCACCCTGCCCGCAGCGGGCGTCATGGGCTACGCGTGCTACACACTTCTGCATCTCGTCTCCGGCTGCGCTTAGAGCAGCCACCCGCGCCGTGCTGGCCGAAGGCCGCCCCGCAGGGGCGTCTGCGTTGGCCGTAAGGCCTTACGCAGACAGACAGCAGAGCTAAACGAGCGGGAAAACGGCGTTTTTTTCCGCGCTTCAGCCGTTGCGACGAAGGAAGCTACGGATGAAGACAGCAGCGATGAAGCGAAGGCGGCGTATGGGTGACTTTTCTTAAAGTAACCCCAAAATGCTCTAGAGGGCCCTTCCTTTTTCCCGCAGAAAAAAGCGCCCGGCATCACTGAGTTCTCAGCTCGCCGGGCGTGAATGAGAGGCTCTGAACCAGACCGGAAAGGGGCTACTTCTTCTTTTTTTTCTGCGGCTTCTGCTCGTTTTTCTGTTTTTTTCCGCTGCGGTTTGCGTTTTTCCCGCCGTTTTTCTGCTGGGGCCTGCTTGCGGAGGGCTTCTGTCCGGCCTGAGATCTGTTGCCCCTCTGGGCGCGGCGGTTCTGCGGCGTCCCCTGAGCTTGTGCGCGGGGGGCGCGTGAATGGCCGTCAGTCACGTAGCCGTATTTCTGGCGCGCCTCGTGCTTGATGAGGTTCGGGTCGAGGGAATAGTCTTCGGGCAGAAGGGCGGGCAGAACGTCGGGTACGGTGCATGCCTTGCCTTCGCACACCAGAAAACCCGCGTCGAGTATGCGGCAGGTCTCGATGCCGCGATCGTGCGGGTCGGGCGCGCCGAGAACGACGGAGACAAGGCGGTGGTTGTCCCGCAGGGCCGTCGCTATGAGGTTGTAGCCGGAGGCGCGCACCCAGCCTGTCTTGAGGCCGTCCGCGCCACGGTACTGACCGAGCAGGGGGTTTCGGTTCCACGAGACGCGCTGCCCGTGTTTTATGGTGTGTTCGTTGTGGATGGCGAGCGCGTCGGGGTGCTTTTTCAGGTAGGCCCGAGCAAGGGTCAGCATGTCGCGCGCCGTGGTGCGCTGGCCTTTGGCCGGCAGCCCATGGGGATTGACGAAGCGCGTGTCGTGCATGCCGAGCCGCTGCGCGCGCGTGTTCATCATTTTGACGAAGGCCGGTATTGAGCCGCCCACGAATTCGGCGACGGCCGCGCTCGCGTCATTGCCGGAGGCGATGGCCATGCCCCGCAAAAGTTCGCCGAGGCGAACTGTCTCACCCTCCTTGAGTCCCATGCGCGAATCTCCGGTGTTCGCGGCGAGCTTGCTGATCGTGACCGGACTGTCGAGGGTTGCGTGTCCGGCATCAACGAAATCGAGGGCGAGGAAGATCGTCATGATTTTTGTGAGGGATGCCGGCGGAATTTTCTGGTCGGCGTTCTGCTCGAAGAGGATGGCGTCGTTGTCCATGTCGAAGAGGATTGCGGAGCAGACATCGACGACGCGTTGCTCGGGCATGGCCGGCGGCGCGACCCGTGCCGGTCGGGCGGCCGGCCGGTTGCGGGCATCCGCGAAGGATGGAAAACAGAGAAAGGCGGCGAGGAAAAGAATTGTGAGGCGCAGCATCATATCCCAGCAATGAAAAAGTGGTGGATTACATAAGAAATAAAGAAACACAGGAAGCATCGGCTTCGTGCTTCGCTTCTTATAGTCCAAAAAGACTTTCAAGACAATCTCTAAAAAATGGTTAGGGGCGCGTTTCAGTTGACGGGAAAGGTCGAGAGAGATTACAGAAGACAAAGTCATGCCTGTATCCCGATGGACGTTCAGACCCTCAAGTGTGCGTTATGAAATACACCGTTTTTTTCCATTGCTGTGCGCTGGTCCTCATCGTTTTCACCCTGTTCTGCGGAGGATGCGAGCGCGGTGACGCTCAACGCGGCGCCAAGGAGCCGGAAGTCTCCGTGCAGGAACTTGCGGCGCAGAACGTGCCCCTGACAGCCGAACTGTCGGGTCGGGTCAGCGCCTACCGCCGGGCTGAGGTGCGACCGCAGGTGAGCGGCATACTCCAGCGCCAGCTTTTCACTGAGGGCTCGCTTGTCAAGGAAGGGCAGTCCCTCTACAAGATAGACCCAGCCACCTATGAGGCGGCCGTCGCGCGTGCCCGGGCCACGCTTGCGCGCGCCGCAGCGCAGCTGACGGCGGCGACGCAGCGCCGCGCGCGCTGCCATTCGCTTCTCGGTTCGCATGCCGTGAGCAAGCAGGACATGGAGGAGGCCGAGGCAGCCTATCTGCAGGCCCTGGCCGACGTGGAGGTGGCGAAGGCCGCTCTGCGCACGGCCGAGATTGAGCTGCGCTACACCGACGTGCTCGCGCCCATAACAGGCCGCATCGGCAAGTCGCGCATGACCCAGGGTGCGCTCGTCACGGCGAACCAGACGGAACCGCTCGCCGTCATCCAGCAGCTCGACCCTGTGTATGTGGACATGACCCGCTCAAGCCTGGCTCTGCTCAAGCTGCGCGACCGCTATGCCGCCGGAAGTCTGAGCCGCCCGGGCGAGAAGAGCGCGGCTGTGCGTCTGCGTCTTGAGACGCAGAAGGAATACCCGGCGGCGGGGGAGCTGCAGTTCTCCGACATAACCGTGGACGAAAGCACAGGCATGGTGCTTCTGCGGGCGGTCTTTCCCAATCCCGACGGAGTGCTTTTGCCCGGAATGTATGTGCGCGCCATAGTGAACGAGGGGGTGGAGAAGGCTGCCCTGCTCGTGCCGCAGCGGGCCGTGCGCCGCAACGCGCGGGGCGTGGCCATGGTCTTTGTGCTGGGGAAGGACGGCATCATAGAGGAACGGCCTGTCGAGGTGCGCGAACGTGTGGGGCGCAACTGGATCGTGGGCGAGGGGCTCTCGCCCGGCGAGAAGGTCGTTGTGGACGGCCTGCGCCGTCTTCACCAGGGCGACCATGTGCGCGTGAAGGCGACCCTTCCCGCCGAAACGGGCGCGTCATCCGGTTCGGCCAAGCCGCGGGACTAGTGCCATGTCGCACTTCTTCATCGACCGGCCCGTCTTTGCGAGCGTCATCGCCATCCTTATCATGCTGGCCGGCACTCTCGCCGTCTTCACCCTGCCTGTCGCGCAGTTCCCCCACCTTGTTCCGCCCACCATCAGCCTGATGGTCGACTATGACGGCGCCTCGGCGAAGACCATGCAGGATTCCATCGCGCAGGTCATCGAGCAGCGCATGGTGGGCCTGGACAATCTGCTGTACATCTCGACCACGAACAGCGCCGAGGGCCGTACCCGCATGGGCCTCACCTTTTCACCCGAGGTCGATCCCGACATCGCTCAGATGCAGGTGCAGAACCGTTTGCAGCTGGCTCTGCCCATGCTGCCCGAAAGCGTCAAGAACCAGGGCATACGCGTCCGCAAGGTCTCCGATTCCTTCCTCAAGTTTTATTCCTTCCTCGACCCCGCGGGCAGGACGCCCGTTCAGGACATAGGCGACTTCATCGCCTCGGTGCTCATCGACCCCCTGAGCCGCATCGACGGCGTGGGCGACGCCATGCTCTTCGGCTCGCCCTACGCCATGCGCATCTGGCTGAACCCGAACCTTCTGCGTTCGTTCAGCTTGACGCCGAGCGACGTGGTGAAGGCCTTGAAATCGCAGAACCAGCAGATCTCCGTGGGGCAGGTCGGTGGCCTGCCGAGCGTGCCCGGGCAGGAGATCAATGTCACCCTGCTTTCGCGCGCCAAGCTCGAGAACATCGAACAGTTCCAGAACGTGGTCGTGCGCGTCAACGAGGACGGCTCGGCCGTGCGCATACGCGACGTGGCCCGTGTGGAGATGGGCCTGCAATCGTACACGATCAGCTCGCGATTCAACGCCGTGCCGGCGGTCTCCGTGGGCATACAGCTCGCCGAGGGCGCGAACGCCATGGACACTGCCGAGCGCGTGGATGCCTTCATGGAGCACATGCGCCAGTATTTCCCCACCGGTCTGACCTATGAGGTTCCCTACGACACGGTGCCCTTCATCCGGCAGTCCATCAAGAGCGTGGTGCGCACCCTCATCGAGGCCATCATCCTCGTGGCGGGCGTCATGTTTCTCTTTCTGCAGGACTGGCGGGCCACGCTTATCCCCACCATGGCCGTGCCCATCGTGCTGCTCGGCACCTTCGGCATCATGTCGGCCTTCGGTTCGTCCATCAACACGCTCAGCATGTTCGGGCTCGTGCTCGCCATAGGCCTGCTCGTGGACGACGCCATCGTTGTTGTGGAGAACACCGAGCGCATCATGCGTGTGGAGGGCCTCGGCCCGCGCGATGCCATACGCAAGTCTATGCAGCAGATCACGGGCGCGCTCATCGGCGTGGCGGCGGTTCTCTCGGCGGTCTTTCTGCCCATGGCCTTCTTCAGCGGCATGACGGGGGCCATCTACCGGCAGTTCTCGCTGACAATCGTCTCGGCCATGGTGCTTTCGGTCTTCGTGGCCATCGTGGTGACGCCGACCATGTGCGCGCTGCTTCTGCGGCCGGAGAAGAAGGAACTCGTTCACGGGCCCTTTGGCTGGTTCAACGGCATGCTCGCCCGCGCGACCGAATCCTACAGCGAAGGCGTGCGTGTATGGATACACCGCCGCGGCCTCGTCATGGTGGCGTGGCTTCTGCTCGCCTGCGCGGCCGTGTACGGGCTGAGGCAGATGCCGACCTCCTTCCTGCCGGTGGAGGATCAGGGCTTCATCAACGTCAACGTCTTCATGCCCCCGGGGTCCCCGCGCGAAAAGACCATCGTCGTGCTGAAGGAGATCGAGTCCTACTTCCTGAACGAAGAGGCGGGGAACATACAGGGCGTGGGCATGATGCTCGGCCTCGGCCCCTACGGCAGCCGCGGGCAGAACGTGGCCTCCGGCTACATGCAGCTGAAGCACTGGGATGACAGGCCGGACGCCTCGCAGGGCGCCGAAGCCATCGTGAACCGTGCCCGCGCGCGTTTCGCCTCGCATCCCGATGCGCGCATCATGTTCTTTCAGCCTCCGCAGGTGCGCGGCCTCGGTTCGGCATCGGGCATATCCATGCAGCTTGAGGATCAGGGAAATCTCGGCTACGAGGCGCTCGTGGCCGCCCGCGAGGAGCTGCTCGACCGCGCGGCGAAGAGCCCGCTGCTCTTCAACGCGCGCACGTCCTCGCTGGAGGACGTGCCCCAGCTGCGGCTCGACATCGACGACCTCAAGGCGGGCGTGTTCAGCCTCGATCCCGGCAGCATCAATGACGACCTGAACGCGGCGTGGGGCGGCCTGTATGTGAACGACTTCGTCGACCGCGGCCGCGTGAAGCGCGTGTACGTTCAGGGCGATGCGCCGTACCGCATGAACCCGGACGACATAGGCATGTGGTATTTCCGCAATGCGAAGGGGCGCATGGTGCCCCTCGACGCCTTCGCGACAGTGCGGTGGACCTTCGGTCCGGCACAGCTGGAGCGTTTCAACGGCGTGCCCTCGACCATCATCGAGGCATCCCCCGCGCCCGGCGTGAGCTCGGGCGACGCCATGAACGAGCTCGTACGGCTTGTCGGGGAGCTGACGCCCGGCATAGGACTTGAGTGGACGGGCCTGAGCTATCAGGAGAACCAGGCGGGCTCAAGCACGGTATGGCTCTACGTCTTCTCCATTCTCGTGGTCTTTCTCTGCCTCGCCGCTCTCTACGAGAGCTGGAGCATCCCCTTCGCGGTCATTCTCGTTGTGCCAATCGGCGTGCTCGGGGCTATCGCGCTTTCAAGCGCGCGCGGCATGTACAACGATGTGTACTTTCAGGTGGGCATCCTGGCGGTCATAGGCCTGTCGGCCAAGAACGCCATCCTCATCGTGGAGTTCGCGCGCTCGCTCAACCGTGAAGGCAAGAGCCTTGCCAAGGCTGCGGTGGAGGCCGCGAAGCTGCGCCTGCGCCCCATTGTCATGACCTCGCTCGCCTTTCTCCTGGGCGTTACGCCGCTGACCATGAGCCACGGCGCGGGCGCGAACAGCCAGCACGCCATCGGCACGGGCATCATCGGTGGCACCTTCCTCTCAACCGTGCTCGGCATCTACTTCATCCCCGTCTTCTTCGTGGTCATCAGCCGCCTTTTCGGCAGTGATGGCAGAAAGTCGGCGCACTAGAGGAAAGGCTGCAACAGTCACAACCAAAAATCCCCGTCGGTGTCATTGCCGGCGGGGTTTTCTGTAGAATTGGCGATGCGCCTTTGGACAACGCTTCATGGGAACGCGTGGATTGAAACAAGCAACTATTGCTTGCAAAGCGTCCGCAGCATCGCAAACGCCTCCATCCCCAGAAAGGTCATGAGCAATGCCCCCACGTTGTGGATGAGGACTGCCGCGAGGGCGATGAAGAACCTGCCTTTCTGGAAGAGCGACACCACCTCTGCCGAGTAGGTCGAGAAGGTCGTGAGTGCGCCCAGAAAACCCGTGATTATCAGAAGCCGCCACTCGTTGCCGAGGGAAGGGAAAAGGGCGAAGGCGCCGATGGCAAGGCCCATGCAGAAGCCGCCGATCAGGTTCGCGGCGAGCGTGCCCAAGGGGATGAGCGGGAAGGCGGCGTTCAGCGCAAGCCCGAGTCCCCAGCGCAGTATGGCCCCGAGGGATGCCCCGGCGCTGATGGCGAGAAGAGATTTCAGCATTGCTTTTTTTCTCGAAAATCAGGACTTCAATTCCCGATAATCGGGAATGTGATTCCCGATTATCAGGAAAAAACGGCAATCATGCACAATGAATTGATTTGTTATCGTATCAGCATCGCATCCCCGTAGGAGAAGAAGCGGTAGCCTCGGGCGACTGCCTCGCGGTAGGCGGAGAGCATTCGTCTGCGCCCGGCGAAGGCCGAGACAAGCATGAGGAGCGAGGATTCCGGCAGGTGGAAGTTGGTGATGAGGGCGTCGGCCACGCGTATCTCCTGCCCGGGATAGAGGAAGATGTCCGTCCAGCCGCTCCATGCCTGCACCTGCCCGCAGGCAGCCGCAACGCCTTCCAGTGTGCGCAGGCTTGTCGTGCCCACGCAGACAACCGCGCGACCAGCCTTCTTAGCGAGGTTCACGGCATCGGCGGTCGCCTGCGGGATTTCAATGTATTCCTTGTGCATGACATGGGTGCGTATGTCCTCACAGCGTACCGGGCTGAAGGTGCCGTAGCCCACGTAGAGCGTGACCTCCGCCCATTCGATGCCGCGTTGCGAAAGTGTCTCCCGCATGGCGGGGGTGAAGTGCAGGCCGGCGGTGGGCGCGGCGACTGAACCCGACTTGTCGTTCCGTGCGTAAACGGTCTGATACCGCTCGCGATCCTCGGCCGTGTCGGCGCGGCGAATGTAGGGCGGCAGGGGGATGTGCCCCGTCTCGGCGAAGGCCTGCGCGAGGTCGCCCCGCCAGAAGAGGGAGACGCGCCTGTGCCCGAACGCGCCGCTTGAGAGCACCGTCACCCCTATGCGGCCGAAGGTGAAGGTCTCGCCGTCGCGAACGCGGGCCCCACAGCGCAGAAGCCCCTCGGCCTCGGCGCGGAAGGCACCTTCGCCGTCCGCAGGGTCGGCTTTCGCCGCGGCGAGCAGAAGCGGCAGGGGCGTGAGCAGGAGAAACTCCACCTTGCCCCCTGTCGAGCGCTGGCCGAGGAGGCGAGCCTGCAGGACGCGCGAATTGTTGACCACGAGCAGGGCGTCTTTCGGCAGAAAATTCGGCAGGGCGGAAAAGTTCGTGTGAATAAGCTCGGGCAGGACTTCTTCGGGGCCCTTGCGCGGCATGACGAGCAGGCGGGAATCGCCGCGTTTTGCTGGCGGGAATTGGGCGATGCGCTCGGGGGGCAGCTCGAAATCGTAGCTTGTCAGAAGGTAGTCTTTCTCATCAGTCATGGCGTGTCCTTCGCATCTCCAGAAACGCCGCGTGTACTTGTCAGGGGGCGGGTGAGAGGCTAGTATGGAGTGGTGAGAGAATCGCCGGCAGTATAGCCGCGCGGCGCGCGCTTGTCACTCCCGATCTGGGCGCTGTGCCGCGGCGGCCTCCCCGGCATGCGGCGAAAGGAGAGGCCCGTGAGCGAGCTCGGAACCGTTTTTGACGACAGCACCACATTTGACGGCAAAAGGCTGCACCTGGCCGTGTGCGGTTCCGTGGCCTGTTACCGCGCGGCGGATCTCGTGCGCGCGTGGGGCCGGCTCGGCCTGCATGTCTCGGTCACGCTCAGCGCCGGAGCGCGGCGCTTTGTTGCCCCCATGCTGTTTGAATCTCTCGGCGCCATGCCCATCTACGGCGACATGTTCGCCGATGGGCAGGAACCCTTCGCCCACCTGGAACCCGGGCAGAGGGCGCAGGCCATGGTCGTTGCTCCGGCATCGGCCGATGCCCTTTCGCGCCTCGCGCGCGGGGCGGCATGCGACATGGTGTCAGCGCAGGCGCTGGCCTTTGACGGGCCGCTCGTCATCGCGCCTGCCATGAATCCGCGCATGTGGGCGCACCCGGCGACGCAGACGAATGTCGCCTGCCTGGCGTCCTACGGGGCGCGCTTCGTCATGCCGGTGAGCGGGGAAACGGCCTGCGGCGATACGGGGCAGGGGCGGCTCGCCCCGCTGAGCGAGATATTTTTGGCGGGCCTGCGCGCCCTCGCGCCGCAGGACATGGCAGGGCTGCGCGTCATGGTGACGCTCGGTCCCACGCGCGAGGCGTGGGACGGCGTGCGTTTCTGGTCAAACCCCTCAAGCGGTCGCATGGGCGCGGCGCTCGCCGCGGCGGCATGGATGCGCGGCGCTTACGTGACCTGCGTGTGCGGCCCCGGCATACGTGCAACCCTGCCGCAGGAGGTGCGCCGCGTGGACGTGACGGATGCGAAGGCAATGTTCGAGGCGGCCCGCGACCTGTGGCCTGACGCCGACATCGGCATGTTCAGCGCTGCCGTCGCTGATTTCGGGCCGGACCCGTATGCCGGCGGGCAGGACGTGAAGTTTTGCAAGGCGGATGCGCCGGAGGGCTTCTCCGTGAAATTTCATCGCAATCCCGATATATTGCAGACGCTCGCAGCCGACCGCAGGCCGGGGCAGAAGATTCTCGCCTTCGCGGCCGAAACCGTTGCGGAGACGGCCGATCTCGCGCCGCTCGCCCATGCGAAACGCGCGCGAAAAAACGCGGACATCCTGGCCGCCAACCGCGTCAATGGTGAAGACGGGGCTTTCGGAGCTCTGTCGAACCGTGTTGTGGTGGTCGATGCGGCGGGGAACGAGGAATCCTGGCCTGCCATGAGCAAGGCCGATGTCGCCTGGGGGCTGTGTTCATGGCTTTTGCGCCCGTAAGTCCGCTTTCCGTCCTGTGGCGGGGCCACGGCCTGCGCTGTCTGCTGCAGGAAGAGGATGTGCCGCCGGAATTCTCGCTCATAGTCCAGAATGGCCCCCCGCGTACCGCACCGGCACAACGGTCGATGCCTCGCGGTCGCCCCCCGATGCGCGGAGGAGACGCACGGGTGAACGCGCAACAGGCCCCCAGAACGGGCGGGCCCGCAGCGGCCGGTCGGCCTGCGCAGGCGAAATCGCGGGAGAAGACGCCCCCAAGGACGGCCCCGTCTGCCGCCGCACCGTCGTTGCCGCCTCTCACGCCTCAGGAAGACTGGCCTGCGCTGTGGCGGGAGCGACTGAACGCGACGCGCCGCGGACGCGTGGCATGGACGTATGCGCGCCTCGGTCAGGATCTGCTCGGCGAAAAGACCGAGGGGCTGGATGATCGCCGCGCCTTTATCGGGCGCCTTCTGCGCGACATGAACCACCCCGCCGGAACGCACACCTTCTGGCCTGTGTGCCTGCCCGTCGAGGGCGCGATGACGCCCGCGCCGGAAATCTTCTGGTCGGGCATAGCGCTCCTCGGGGCGCGTTTCGTCATGGTCTTCGGCGAGGACGCCGTGCCCCCCCTCGGCCTGCCGGCGCCTCTGCCCGTCTTTCAGCAGGCGATGTGGCGCGGCGTGCTCATCAGCACCTTTCCGGGCGTGGATACGCTCCTGCGCGATGAGGCGAACTACACGGCCATGCTGAGCATGGTGCGTGAGAAACTGCGCCGCTTCGCCAGATAGTGCCATGTTCACGGCGATGGGCCCCCGGTTCAGCGGCATCGTGCTCGCCATGTCCTTCCCGGCGGGAGGCATGAGCAGGGATTTCGATCATTCCGTTCCGGTGATTTCCTTCTGCAACCCGTAACTGTTCATCGTCGGAGGCCGTATGCCCCGTATGCGTGCTGTGAAACAGGCTTTCAAGGAGTATCTTTCCGAAGCGGCGTGGCGCTCGCACCTTGACGGGATGGCCGCCCTGGGCACGGCCGCTGTGGGGCCGCTCTTTTCCTTTCTGCCCGGAGAACCGCTGCTCAGGCATCGCGCCGCTGTGGCGCTCGGCCTGACCTGCGCGCGTCTTTCCGCAAGCGCGCCCGCCAAGGGACAGGAAATCATACGGCGCTACATGTGGCACTTGAGCGAGGAATCCGGCAACATCGGCTGGGGCGTGCCCGAGGCCTTCGGGGAAACGCTCGCCGAAAGCCCCACGTTGGCGAAGGGATTCGGCCGCATACTCGTGTCGTATGTCATTGATCTGGGGCATGACGACAACTACTGCGACAACGACCTTTTGCGCCGCTCGTGCTACTGGGCCATCGGTCGCATGCTTGAGGCCAGACCCGAACTGGGCGACTACGCGCGCCCCTGGCTGCGCAGGGGCCTTGCCGATACGGATGTCGTCTGCCGGGGCATGGCGGCGTGGGCGCTCTCGCGCCTGCCTCAGGACATGATGGACGCCCCGGCCCTGCGCCGTCTTGCCGACGCCGGGATAGAAGACGTCTGCATCGTCTTCGACGGCGAGAAGTGCCTCGAAAAGACCGTTTCCGGGCTCGCCCGGGAGGCGCTTGCCAGGTAGCGGAGGAAGGCGGGGGAACCCCCGCGATTTCTGGAAAACGAAAGCCCCGGAGATATCCGGGGCTTTTCATGGCGGCGTGAAGGCGCCGGCGCGAGGGCTAGACCGCCGCGTCGAGGAGAAGATTGTCCCTGTGGATGACTTCGGGGTAATGGGCGTCGCCGAGTACGGCGGCGACCTCTATGCGCTTTAGCCCCATGATTTTCTTGAGCTCGGCGGCCGTGTAGTTCGTGAGTCCAACGCCGACGTCGCGCCCCCTGTGGCGTACGCTGACGAGGGCTCCTTTCTGAAAGCTGCCCTCGACACTCCTGATGCCGCCCGGCAGAAGGCTGCCGCCTTTGTGCAGGAGGGCGTCGGCCGCACCGTCATCGATGACGACGGCGCCGGCGGGTTCGGCCTGATAGGCCAACCAGAACTTGCGGCGTGAGATGGCATGCCTGGACGGCCGCACCCACGTGCCCGTCCGCGAGCCCGGCGCGAAGGCGCGGGTCAGGATGTCGGTCTCCCGCCCGGGCAGTATAAGGGTGGGCACGCCGATCTGGGCTGAGCGCCGTGCCGCCCGCAGTTTTGAGTACATGCCGCCCGTGCCCACGGTCGTCTTGCCGCCGCACATGCGGTTCAGGTCAAGCGCCGCGGCATCGTCGATGTGGTCAAGTATGGGGGCGTCGGGATCCGTTCGCGGGTCTGCCGCGCGGACCCCGGGGGCAGAAGTCAGGTTGACGCAGAGATCCGCCCCGACGAGGTTGGCGAGCAGGCTTGAAAGGCTGTCGTTGTCGCCGAACTTGAGTTCCTGCACGGAGACGGTGTCGTTCTCGTTGACGATGGGCAGAACGCCCCAGGCGAGAAGCTCCGCGAAGGTGTTGCGCACGTTCAGAAAACGCTGACGCGCCCGCAGGTCCTCTCGTGTCAGAAGCACTTGCGCCGTGGGGATGTCGTGGCGGGCGAAAGCCTCGTCCCACACACGCATGAGCTGGCACTGTCCGATGGCGGCCACGGCCTGCCGCGCGGAAAGTCCTGTGGCATCGGCCGCAAGGTCATGGTTATGGGCAGCGAGCACGGCACGCCCGGCGGCGACGGCCGCCGAGGTGACAAGAATCAGACGGCGCTCTTTCGCTCCAGCGGCCTTGATGAGTGCCAGTTGGCGTGCCAGAGCGCGCATGATGCCGCCGTCAAGCCCATTGGCGTTCGTGAGCACGGCGCTGCCAACCTTGACGATGATGGTGCGGGCCTGTGCCGTCACCCTGTCTCGTTCAGCACGCCAGTCTTTGTCCGCAAGGGAAGATGCGTCACTCATGGGTGTAGATGACCTCTATGTCGGGAAATTCAGGGTCGCGTACGACAACGCCCTCATCCGTTTCGAGCGGTTCCTGCCCTTCAATGACACGGCAGGCTCTGGCATCCGCCACGGCATCGGCATCGGAGGACGGCGGCTCCTTTTCCCCATCGATGCCTCCGATACAAGCCGGAAGGGGGGCGGTATGACGGACGAGTGGGGCGTTCGGGGCAAGCGCCTTCTGGCGTCGCCAGATCTCCGCCATGAGGGGCTCAAGGCCAATCTTTTCCTTGGCGGAGATGAAGAAGACCTGTCTGCCGTCGGCTTTCGCGCGTTCTTGCAGGGCTTCGAGCTTTTCGGGGGGGAGCAGGTCGATCTTGTTGACTACTTCTATCTGCTCACGTTCGCCAAGCTCGCGGTCGAATAGGCTGAGCTCTTCGTTGATGAGGGCGAAGCCGGCCCACGGGTCTGTGTCGTCCACGTCTTCGGCGCTCAGTATGTGCACGAGAAAGCGCGTGCGCTCCACATGCTTGAGAAAACGGTGCCCGAGACCCTGGCCGGCATGCGCGCCCTCGACAAGGCCCGGTATGTCCGCCATGACGATGCGCATGTCCGGATCGTTCTCGTCGATGACGACGCCGAGATTCGGCTCAAGCGTCGTGAAGGGATAGGGGGCGATGCGGGGGCGAGCCGCCGAGACGGCCGAGATGAAGGTTGATTTGCCGGCGTTCGGCAGACCGAGCAGGCCGACGTCGGCCAGGATCTTGAGCTCGAGGCGCAGATGCAGCTCTTCGCCGTCCTCGCCGGGCTGGGCGAAACGGGGAGCGCGCTGTGTCGAAGTCTTGAAGAATTCGTTGCCCTTGCCCCCGCGGCCGCCGCGGGCCGCGAGGACTTTCTCGCTGGGATCGCTGAGATCGGCCAAAAGCTCTTCCCCGCCGTTCCGGCAGATGTAGACGAGCGTGCCCACGGGCAGGTGGAGGACGAGATCCTCGCCTTTGTGCCCGTCACACTGACTGCCCTGGCCAGGCTGGCCGTTGCGTGCCGTGTACGAGCGCTTCAGGCGGAAATCGTAGAGCGAGAGAAGGCGGCCGTCCGCCTGCAGGTATATGGAGCCGCCGTTGCCGCCGTTGCCGCCGTCCGGCCCGCCCTTGGGGATGAATTTTTCCCGTCTGAACGAGACGCAGCCGCTTCCGCCGTGGCCGGCCTTGACCAGAATCTGTGCTTCATCGACAAAACGCATGGGAAACCTCGGAGAATACAAAAAGGGAAGAACCGGCTGTCCGGCCCTTCCCTGAAAAAATCGTTTGCTGAACGCTTGGTCAGCGCCTATTCGGCGACGACGGCATCCACATGGACGCGCTTGAGAACGCGACGCTTGCGGATGAACTTTTCAAAGCGCACAACGCCGTCGGCCTTGGCGAAAAGGGTGTAATCCCTGCCCATGCCGACATTGACGCCGGGGTAGACCGTCGTGCCGAGCTGACGCACGATGATGTTACCGGCAGTCACCTGTTCGCCGCCGAAGCGTTTCACGCCTCGGCGCTGACCGGCGCTGTCGCGACCGTTGCGGGACGAACCGCCTGCTTTCTTATGAGCCATGGTATCCTCCAGAGGGGCCTAGCCCAGCAGAGCTGGACGAGCGCCCGAAATTCATTGTGCTTAGGCTGTGATGCTCTTCACGCGAAGCGTGGTGCAGGCCTGACGATGTCCGCGCAGGCAACGGGAGTCGTTACGGCGCCAGCGCTTGAAGACGCGGATGCGGGGGCCGCGGCCCTGCTCCACCACTTCGGCGGTGACAGAGGCTCCCTGAACATAGGGGGTGCCGACCTTGCAGTCGCCGCCGCCGAGCATCAGCACTTTGTCAAGGGTAATGCTGCTGCCGGTTTCGGCGGGAAGCTTTTCAACGATGAGTTTGCAACCTTCTTCAACGCGGTATTGTTTGCCGCCGGTTTCGATAATAGCGTACATTTCTTGAACCTCCGAAATGGGAAGACCCTTATTGCCTGACAAATGCGAAAAAGTCAAGCCGGAATCGGCGCAGTATAAAAGATGCTGCGATTTCACCCGCAGATGGCGAAAAAACGGGGCCGCTCCGCATGGAGGAGGCCCCGTTTTTCAACAACAAGAAGTGAACGTCTAGTTGAGCGCGTCCTTGAGGGCCTTGCCGGGCGTGAAACGGGCGATTTTGCCGGCGGGGATGGTGATTTCGGCGCCGGTGCGGGGGTTGCGTCCCTTGCGGGCGGCGCGGGTCGCGACTTTGAATCGTCCAAAGCCGGTGAAGACGACGGTATCTCCGGCGGCAAGGGCTTCCCGCAGGGTGGCGACGATGGCGTCAAGGGCTTCTTCTGCCTTTGCCTTGGTCAACCCCTCACTTTTGGCGCGGATTTTTTCAACAAGTTCTGCTTTTGTCATCGTTGGGTTCTCCGGTTTTTAAAAGTCGTGCTGCCATGCAGCAGAATGAGCTTTTCTCCTATCTATGAAATGACGTTGCCCCTGTCAACCGAAAAGAGTTCTGGCCCGGGAGATCGGTTACAGATCGACGAGCTCTATTTCTTCCGGCGAAAGATCACCGCCGAGAAAAAGGCTGCCCGTTCGGGCGAAGCGCTCCCGATTGTCCGTTGTCATGAAGTGGCGGACCGGCGCCTCCCCATCAGTGCGGAGCAGGTTGCGGGCATTAAGCTCCCTTTCGACGGTCTCGGCAACGGTCGATGCCGGGTCAACGACGCGTACTCGAGGGCCGAGCACATTTTTCAGTGCCGCTTTGAAGAGGGGAAAGTGCGTGCAGCCGAGCAAAAGCGTGTCGGGGCGGGGCAAAGCGGCCTCAGCCCCGAAGATGCCGTCCAGATAGTGGTGGGCGATGCCTTCGGCGAGCGGGCCTTCCATCAGCCCCTCTTCGGCCATGGAGACAAAAAGCGTGCAGACCTTGGCGCGTGTGTGGGCGTCCGGCCTCAGGGCCTCGATCGCCTTCTGGTAGACGCAGCTCCTGACCGTTGCTTCGGTGGCGATCACGGCGATCTCGCCGTTGCGCGTCGCTGCTGCCGCGGCGCGCGCCCCGGGCTCGATAACGCCGAGCACGGGCAGGGGGGCCAGCTCTTGCCGCAGCGTCGGCAGGGCCATTGCCGTTGCCGTGTTGCAGGCTATGACGAGCATCTTTATGTGCCGTTCAACGAGCGTGCGCGCCGCAAGCAGTGAGTAGCGTATGATGGTGTCGCGCCCCTTTGTGCCGTAGGGCAGGCGGGCCGTGTCGCCAAGGTAGAGGAGGTCTTCGGTCGGCAGACGTTCGGCGAGAGCCTTGAAGACCGTCAGCCCCCCCATACCGGAATCGAACATGGCTATGGGCAGGGAAGAAGCATTGTCGGGCATGCGTACCTTCAGGGAAAGGGTGAGGGCGGCTGAATCGGCCGCAGGCAAGCTTGCTGTATAGGATAATGCCCACGATGGCAAGCCATGCCCGCTCCTTCGGCATTGCCGATGGGCCATGCCGGCAGAAACGGCGTTCCGTCAGCCTGTGTCCGTGCGCGGCCTGGAATCTCTACGATACGTCCTTTGCAGGCCAATCCCCGCCATTGCGTTGGAAGGCTCTCGCGCGTATGCTACTTTTTTTCTGCCATGTTCAAACAAAGGGAAGCCTATGCTGGCCATTATCGACTACAGGGCGGGCAATCAGACGAGCGTGCGCCGCGCGCTCGAATCCCTCGGTATACCGTGCGCCGTCACCGCCGACCCCTCGCAAATAGCGGCGGCCGACGGCATCCTCTTCCCCGGGGTGGGCGCTGCGGGGCAGGCAATGGGCGAGCTCGCCCGCACGGGCCTTGACGCCGTGCTGAAGCGTGCCGTGGCCGCCGGCCAGCCCCTGCTCGGCATCTGCCTCGGCTGTCAGATACTTCTGGAGCGCAGCGAGGAGGACGGGGGCACGGAGACTCTCGGCATCGTGCCGGGAACGTGCCGCCGTTTCGCCGATGGGCTCAGACAGGAGGACGGCAGCCCCGCTCCCGTCCCGCACATGGGCTGGAACAGTCTGCATGTGCGGCGTGCCTGCCGCCTGCTCGACGGCGTGGACGAAAAGGCCGAGTTTTATTTCGTGCACGGCTATTACACCGATCCCGCCCCCGGGCTCGTCATCGCGACGACCGTTTACGGCGGTGAGTTCTGCTCCGTCTACGGGCGCGACGGCCTCTGGGCCGTGCAGTTCCACCCCGAGAAGAGCGGCCGGCCCGGCCTCGCCATTCTCCGCAACTTCCACGAATACTGCACGGGGGGGCACAATGCTCAGTAAACGGCTCATCGTCTGTCTGGATGTCCGCAACGGCCGTCTCACCAAGGGGATAAAGTTCACCGGCAATCTGGACATCGGCGACCCGGTGGAGAGCGCCCGCCGCTACTACGAGGAAGGCGCCGACGAGATCGTTTTCTATGACATCACGGCCTCCGCCGAGGCGCGCGGCATCTTCCTCGATGTGGTCGAGCGGGTCGCTTCGCAGATATTCATCCCCTTCAGCGTTGGCGGGGGCATCGCCTCCGTGGCGGATATGCGGGCCGTGCTGCTCGCAGGCGCGGAGAAGATCTCCATCAATTCCGCGGCGGTGAAGAATCCCGCCCTGATCACGCAGGGGGCCGAGGCCTTCGGCTCGCAGGCCGTCGTCGTCGGCATGGATGTGCTGGCCGTTCCCCAGAGCGAGGCCATCCCCTCTGGTTATGAGATCGTCATCCACGGCGGCCGCCTGCACACCGGGCTCGACGCCCTCGCCTGGGCCCGCAAATGCGAAGAACTGGGCGCGGGCGAGATCTGCGTCAATTCGATAGACGCGGACGGCACGCGCGACGGCTACGAACTGCGCCTGACGCGCGCTATCGTCGATGCCGTGACCATCCCGGTCATAGCCTCCGGCGGCGCGGGACGGCCGGAGCATCTGTACGAGGCCGTGAGCGCTGGCGGGGCATCTGCGGCTCTCATCGCGAGCATCGTCCATTACGGACAGTACAGCATACGTGAGTGCAAGAACGTCATGGCCGGCCGCGGGGCCAAGGTGCGCCTTGCCTGGTAAGGCGTCCCTTCACGCGCCGCATGCGGCGGCCGTGCCCGAAGCCCTGGCCGGGGCGCTGCGCCGTCTTTCGCCGATGGCTGTCATGCTTTCCGGCGGAGTGGACAGCCGTCTGCTCTGCCATCTCGCGCAGCTCTGCGGCTGCGACGTGCTTGCCCTGCATGCCCTGGGCCCGCATCTGTCGCCGGATGAGACGGCTCATGCCGTCGAATGGGCCGCCGTGAGGGGGCTTGCGTTGCATACGGTCGCCGTCGATGTGCTCACCGCGCCGCAGGTTGCCGTGAACGGCCGCGAGCGGTGCTATGCCTGCAAAAAGACTCTCATCGCGGCCTTTCGGGATGCGCTTTTTTCCTTGGGCGAAGGGGAACGCGTGCTGTGCGACGGCACCAACGCCGACGACGCTGCCGTGTACCGCCCGGGGAGCCGCGCCCTTGCCGAGGGCGGTGTCCGGTCGCCCCTGCAGGAGGCCGGACTGACCAAGGCCGGGATACGCGCCCTCGCCGCCGCGACGGGCCTGGACGAGCCCGGTCAGAAGGCCCGCCCGTGCCTTCTGACGCGCCTTGCCTACGGTTTGCCCCCGGATACGGAGACGCTTGAACGGATCGCCCGTGCCGAGGCCGCCGTGGGGCGCGTTTTCGCCGACTTCGGCGTGAACCGGGATTATCGCCTGCGGCTTGCCCCCGAGCCCCTGCTGCAGGTGCAGAGCCTGCCCGGCGATGCACCCGGGCCGGCGGACGTCTGCGCCGAAGCGGAACGTGCTCTTGACGCGCGCCTTTGCGAAGCGCTCGCCGGGGAGGGCTTTCCACAATGCCCCATCGTCCGCACGGCATCGGTCAGCGGCTATTTCGACGTGCCGTGATGGAAAAACCTGCGAAAAGGGGGGCTTGCAGGCTGGACTTTGACGGCAAATCCGTATATTGACAAAGGTTGTCATCTGATCTGACAGGAAGAAAATACCTTTTGGAGGAATAGACATGGCTCACAAGAAAGTGGAACGCAAGAAGGAACTGGATCGCCGCCGTAAGCGCCGCGAGCAGAATCTGAAGGCCCGTGTGCGCGCCGCCAAAGCTGCCAAGGCCTAGCCCGAACGCAATCGCGAAAGGGCGTCTGTCCTTTCGCTCAACGGGCTGCGCGCATCTCTCGCGCAGCCCCGTATTTCACAGCATCATGCCCATTTACGAATATCAATGTCCCAAGTGTCAGCGTGTTTTTGAAGAATGGTGCAAGGTCTCCGAGGCGCATGCTGAAGAATGCTGCCCCGACTGCGGCACGTCCTCGCCGAGGCTCATCTCCGAGACGTCCTTCGTCCTCAAGGGCGGGGGCTGGTATGTCACGGACTACGGCTACCGCAAGGGCGTGAAGGAGGACAGCGGCGCTTCGGCCGGGCCTTCTTCCGATGATTCCGCCAAGAGCGGCGCTTCGCCCGCGAAGGAAGACGCTGCCCCCGCCAAGACCGGGGACGGCGCGAAGACCCCCGCCGAAAAGAGCGCGCCTGCCGCGAAGCCCGCCGCCCCTGCAAATGGCTCGAAGAAGGCAAAGAAATCCACATAGCGGACTCCCCGCGGAGGAAACATGAGCGATCGCTATACCCGGCCGGAAATGGGGAACATCTGGACCCTTGAGAACCGCTACAAAGCATGGCTCGACGTCGAGATAGCCGTTTGCGAGGCATGGGCCGAGCTCGGCCGCGTGCCCGCGGAATCCGTGAAGGTCATCCGCGAGAAGGCGGCGATCGACGTGGACCGCATTCTCACCATTGAGGAGACGACGCGCCACGACGTCATCGCTTTTCTGACCTCCCTGGAAGAGAAAATCGGCCCCGACGCCCGCTTCATCCATCTCGGCTGCACGTCTTCCGACATCGTTGACACGGCGAACGCCCTGCTCTTCAAACAGGCGGGCGAGATACTGAAGGCCGACATCCGCACGCTTCTTGACACCATCGAAGAGCTTGCGCGCAAATACAAGGGCGTGCTCTGCATGGGGCGCACGCACGGCATCCATGCCGAACCCACGAGCTTCGGCCTCAAGATGGCCGGCTTCTACGCCGAGTTCGCGCGTCATCTCAAGCGCGTCGAGGCCGGGCTTGAGAGCGTGCGCGTCGGCAAGATATCGGGCGCCGTCGGCACCTTCGCCTTCGTTTCGCCCGAGCTTGAGGCGAAGACCATGCTGCGCCTGGGCCTCAAGGCAGATCCGCACTCAACGCAGATCATCCAGCGCGACCGCTACGCGCAGTTTTTCACCTCCCTCGCCGTGATGGCCGGTGGCATCGAGCGCCTCTGCACGGAGATCAGACACCTGCAGCGCACCGAGGTGCGCGAGGTGGAGGAAGGCTTCGGCAAGGGGCAGAAGGGCTCTTCGGCCATGCCGCACAAGAAGAACCCCATCTCCGCCGAAAATATGTGCGGCCTTTCGCGCCTTCTGCGCACGAACGCTCTCGCGGCCATGGAAGATCAGGCCCTCTGGCATGAGCGCGACATCAGCCATTCCTCGGTCGAGCGCGTCATCATGCCCGATTCGACCATCCTCGCCGACTACATCCTGGAGCGCCTGAACCGCCTCCTCAAGGGGCTGGTCGTGCGGCCCGAGATCATGCGAGAGAACATGGAACGCTCTTTCGGCCTGTACTTTTCGCAGCGCGTGCTCACGGCGCTCATCGCCCACGATCTGCCGCGTCAGAAGGCCTATGAGACCGTGCAGCGCCTTGCCATGCAGAGCTGGGAGACGCGCCGATCCTTCCCCGAGCTCGTCAAGTGGGATCCCACCATCAGCGGCCTGCTCGGCAAGGAGAAGCTTGACGAAATCTTCGATCCGAAATTCTACCTGAGAAACGAGGACGCCATCTATGCGCGTGTCTTCACCGAGGGAGTGGCCGACTACTAGGAGGTACGCCGTGAACGACGACATCATGCAGCTCAAGCGCCGCCTGGCGCGTCTTTTGGTGGAAAAATCCTATCGTGAGGGGGATTTTCTGCTCGCGAGCGGGCGGCGCAGCGACTACTACTTCGACTGCCGCGTGACGGCGCTGCACGCCGAAGGAGCGTGGCTCATCGGAACGCTTTTCTACGACATGCTCAAGGACGAGAAAATCAAAGGCGTCGGCGGCATGACCATGGGTGCCGATCCTCTTGTTTCGGCAACAACGGTCATCTCGCATGAGAAGGGGCACCCCCTGAACGGCCTGCTCGTGCGCAAGGAGGCAAAGGATCACGGCACCGGCCAGTTCGTTGAGGGTCTCGGCAATTTTCAGAAGGGCGACAGAGTGGCAGTCCTCGAGGACGTCGTGACCACGGGGGGCTCCGTGCTCAAGGCATGCGAGCGCGTGTCCGCAGCGGGACTTGCCATCGCTGTGGTTGGACATCATGATCGGCCCAGCGCTACGAGTTCCCTGCGCGTGAAGAGCGAAAGCAGCCTGTAGCCGGCGGCTTCGAGCTTTTCGCGGCCGCCCTCCTCCCGGTCGAGGA
>JAILMX010000029.1 GCA_024692205.1 Desulfovibrio sp.
GCGCAGGATGGAAATGAGATCGCGCGGAGTGGCGCCTATGGCGTTCAGCCCGTCGACGAGTTCCTGAAGGGTCGCGCCCTCGACCATGACGAGACGGCGATTTTCCTCACGCGTGTTGAGGTCGGTCTGCGGGGTGACGACCGTCTGGCCCTGCGAGAAGGGGCCGGGCTGCGATACCTGCTCGCTCTCCTGAACCGTTATCTGCAGATTTCCGTGGGCCACCGCCGCGCGCGAGATGCGCACGTCGCGGCCGAGCACCACGGTGCCGGTCTTCTCGTCGACCACGACCTTGGCCGGCGTGTCGGGTGTCACCTCAAGGTTCTCGACCGAGGCCATGAGCGGGACCAGATTGTTGCGGTGCTGCGGGGGCACGTCCATCGAGACGCTCATGGCGTCCACGGCATGGGCGAAGGGGCCGCCCATGGCTTCGTTGAGGCGCTCGGCTATATGCTGCGCCGTTGAAAAGTCGCCCACCCGCAGATTGAGCGTCAGCTTGTTCTGCTGGTTGAACTCGAAGGGGATGGAACGCTCGATGATGCCGCCGCCGGGGATGATGCCCACGGTGTTGACGTTCTTGCTCGTCTGCGCCGCATTGCCGGCCACGGAGAAGCCGCCGACGGTGAGCGGCCCCTGGGCCAGGCAGTATATCTTGCCGTCCTCGCCCTTGAGGGCTGTCTGAAGGAGCACGCCGCCCATAAGAGAGGTGGCGTCGCCTACGGAGGACACCGTGACGTCGAGCTTCGTGCCTGGCTTGGACGAGACGGGCATGCGCGCCGTCACCATGACGGAGGCGACATTCTTGATTTTGAGTGCCGAAGATTTGACGCCGATCCCCATCTTGTCGAGCATGTTCTTCATGGAGCTCAGGGTGAAGACGGAGTCCTTCTTGTCGCCCGTGCCGGCCAGGCCGACGACCAGACCGTAGCCGATGAGCTGGTTGTCGCGCACGCCCGAGAACGTGGCTATGTCCTTGATGCGCACGGCCCAGCCGGGCACGGCCCAGAAAAGGACGAGAAGAGTCGCGGCTATACGGATGAGGATGGGGGAAAAGGCTCTTGTTTTCATGGAATGCGCTCCTTGCGAAGGGCTCTGCATGGCCCCTCGAAGGGGTGTATGCATGAAGCGTGCCCAACCACCCGCGCAAGCAATTGAAAACGCATATGTCACTTGACGCCTTGCCCGTTTCGCTTTAAAAGAAAAAAATATCCTTTACGCACCCGACGAATGACAATGGAAACAAAAAAAATCTTCGAAAAGCACAAATCCGACATTCTCTCTGAATGGACGGAAGCGGTCTTTTCAACATATCCATTTCAAACGACCGGTTTTCTTCGCACAAAGCACGACCCCTTCACCAACCCCGTGGCGGCGATGACGCGCGAGGCGGCAGGCATACTGTACGATGCCCTCTCCGGTGACGACACGGACGTGCAGACAGTCAAGCAGGCCATTGAGCGTTTCGTCAAATTGCGGGCCGTTCAGGAATTCACGCCAAGCCAGGGGCTCGGAGTCTTCTTTCTCATGAAGCCCCTTCTGCGCAAGCACATCCTGCCCGAGATGGCAAAGGGTGCGGGCGACGTTCCCGCATGCTATCTCGAGCTGGAATCGCGGGTGGACAGCCTGACCCTTCTCGCCTTCGACATCTACACCAAGGCGCGCGAGACGCTGGCTGACATCCGCATCAAGGAAATCCGCAATCAGTACGCCCAGCTCAAGCGTTGGGCCCAGCAGCTGAACGAGAGTTCGCCGCTCAACTGATACCGGCCCGGAGGGGGCCGACGGCAGGGGCTTTCACCCGGCCATTCGCACCATAGGCGAGGCCGGGAAAACTTACAGGCAAGCGAGGTAGGGAATGTTTCTTTCATTACTGCTGGTGCTGCTCATAGGGGCCGTCGCGTGGGCGGGGGCGAGTTGCGGGCTTACCGCGCTTTTCGGCGTTGTGCTGCCCTATGGAGCGGTGTTGATCTTCATCTGCGGCCTCGTCTGGCGCATGGTGTACTGGGCCAAGTCGCCCGTTCCCTTCGCCATCCCCACCACAGGTGGGCAGGAGCGCTCGCTCGACTTCATCAAACAGGAGAAATGGGACTGCCCGAACACAAAGTTCGGCGTCTTCGTCCGCATGCTCCTCGAGGTCTGCCTGTTCCGTTCGCTCTTCCGCAACACCGCGGCCTGCATCCACGAAAACGATCCCGTGAACGGCGGCCCCAGGCTCGTCTACTATTCCTCCAAGTGGCTGTGGTGCTTCGCGCTCATCTTCCACTACTGTTTCCTCTTCGTCTTCCTGCGGCATTTCCGTTTCTTCATGGAGCCCGTGCCCGCCTGCGTCAGCTTCCTCGAAGCGGTCGACGGCTTCATGCAAATAGGCGCGCCCCGCTTCTTCATCACGGGCGGCCTTCTGCTCGTGGCGGTGCTCTTTTTGCTGTGCCGGCGCATTTTCAACGAAAGGCTGCGCTACCTCTCGCTCATGAACGACTACTTCCCGCTGTTCCTGATCCTCGGCATCGTCTGCTCTGGTCTGTGCATGCGCTACTTTGACAAGTGCGAGATCGCCCTTGTCAAGATGTTCATCATGGGTGTGACGCACTTCTCGCCCGTTTCGGCCGAGGGCATCAACGCCATGTTCTTCGTGCACCTCACCTTTGTGTGCGCGCTGCTCATCTACTTCCCCTTCTCGAAGCTGACGCACATGCTGGGCGTCTTCTTCAGCCCCACGCGCAACCTGCCCAACAACACCCGGGCCGTCCGCCACGTCAACCCGTGGAATCCGCCCAAGCAGTTCTTGACCTATGCCGAGTACGAGGACCTCTATCGCGATGCCATGGCCGAAGCCGGCCTGCCGCTGGAAAAGCAGCCCGAGCCCAAGAAGGCCGCGGAGTAAGGAGCTTTCATAATGGCAAAATTACCTACGCCACAAGAACTTGTTGCCAGCCGTCCGGCTTTCCCGGATGAGGCGTGGCTTGACACCAAACCGAAGTTCGCCCCCGGCTCTTTCTGCTATCCCGCAAAGAAAGAGACCATGGAAATCATGCATATGCCCAATCCCCACGATTGGGATCCGGCGGCCGACGACTGGAACCTGCCCGACAACTGGGAGCAGATCCTCTGCGACGCCTTCGCCGAACGCCTTGAGAAGCACCGCTCCCTCAAGCTTTTCATGGACATCTGCGTACGTTGCGGCGCCTGCGCCGACAAGTGCCACTTCTTCCTCGGCACGAACGACCCCAAGAACATGCCCGTGCTGCGCGCCGAGCTGCTCCGCTCCCTCTATCGCCGCGACCACACCATGCTCGGCAAGATACTGGGCAAGAAGGTCGGCGCCCGCGGCTGGGACAAGGAAGTCGTCAAGGAGCTCTTCTACTACGCCTACCAGTGCACCGAATGCCGCCGCTGCTCACTCTTCTGCCCCTACGGCATCGACACGGCCGAGATCACGGCCATCGTGCGTGAGCTTCTGCATGAGGTCGGCCTCGGCACTCACTGGATCATGGATCCGGTCAAGAACTGCAGCTTCACCGGCAACCACCTGGGCATCAAGCCGCACTCCTTCGTCGAGATCGTCGAGATGCTCGCCGACGACTGCGAGACCGTGACGGGCATCCGCCCGAAGACCCCTTTCAACGAGAAGGGCCACGAGATACTTTTCCTCACGCCCTCGGGTGACGTGTTCGCCGACCCCGGCATCTACACGTTCATGGGCTACCTTTTGCTCTTCCACGAGCTCGACCTTGACTACACGCTTTCGACCTACGCCTCCGAAGGCGGCAACTTCGGCTCCTTCACCACGTTCAACATGGCGAAGAAACTGAACGCCAAGATGTACCACGAGGCGGAGCGCCTTGGCGTCAAATGGATACTCGGCGGCGAATGCGGCCACATGTGGCGCGTCATCAACCAGTACATGGACACCTACAACGGCCCCTCGCCCGCATGCATGGAAGTGCCGAAGTCGCCCATCACGGGTACGGTCTTCGAGAACGCGGCTTCCACCAAGATGGTGCACATCACCGAGTTCACGGCCGACCTCATCCGCCACAACAAGCTCAAGCTCGACCCGAGCCGTAACGATCACATCATCACGACCTTCCATGACTCGTGCAACCCCGCGCGCGCCATGGGCCTTCTCGAAGAGCCGCGTTACATACTCAAGCACGTGTGCAACAACTTCGTCGAGATGCCCGAAAATACCATCCGCGAGCAGACCTTCTGCTGCGGCGCCGGTTCGGGCCTGAACACCGAGGAGATCATGGAACTGCGCATGCGCTCCGGCATGCCCCGCGGCAACGCCCTGCGCTACGTGCAGCAGAAATACGGAGTCAACCACATGGCCTGCGTGTGCGCCATCGACCGCGCCACCCTGCCGCCGCTCGCCGACTACTGGGCGCCCGGCGTCACCGTCAGCGGCGTGCATGAACTTGTGGCCAACGCCCTCGTGATGAAGGGCGAAGCCAAACGCACCATGGACCTGCGTCAGGAAGACCTGCCGAATGTGGAAGCCGACGACGCAGCGGAGCAGGGGGAGTAGATGTATAACGCCAAACCTGTATGTATCGGCATAGTCATCCTTGTCGTCCTGCTCACCGCCCCCTTCTGGGTCGGCCTGTTCGGGCACAACTACACCGAAACGGGCATCGTCAAGCCGGCCGATGAGAAAGCCTGTATTGAAAGCGTCGACTTCATGCGCGCCAACCACATGCGCCTGCTCAACGAGTGGCGCGACGAGGCCCTGCGCAACGAACACCGCGTCTACGTGTCGAGTGACGGCAGGAAATTCGCCATCAGCCTTCAGAACACCTGCCTGAAGTGCCACAGCAATTCCTCTCAATTCTGCGACAAGTGCCATGTGGCCAACAGCGTCGATCCCTATTGCTGGACTTGC
>JAILMX010000172.1 GCA_024692205.1 Desulfovibrio sp.
GCCCAGGCCATCGTGGGCTACAATGAAAACGTGGCCTTCCATCCAGACGGCAGCAAGTATTTCTCCTGCTACGGCACGGCCGTCATGTTCGAATACGATCCCGCCTCTCCCGACAGCCTGCCGCTCATGCTGCAGCAGAAACTGAAAGACCGCGTGACTCCGGCCGAAGCGGAGGATGTGATCTGAGGCTGACAGGCCGGCTGAAGAACCGTATCAGAAAGCCTTCCCCATGGGAAAAGCGCCGCACAGACGCTCTCGCCTTGCAGACTCTCATGTGAACGCTGTTCAGCTCTGTGTGAATCGGAAATGCAAAACGCCCCGGCGAAATGGCGGGGCGTTTTTTTCGCTTTTCAGGAAAAGACACACTGGCGGTCTGACACACCAGAAAAAGGCGGGGCCGTGCTCCCCCGCCTTTTATCGTCGTTTTTTTCGTTGCGGCTCAGACCGCGTCCTTGCCCTCACATTCCCCCTGATGCCGCGGCGAGCACCCGATTCTTTGCGGGCCCTTCTAAACGCTCAGGTTGATGCCGCTCATGCGCGAAAGGGATCCATCGGCATAGGTGCTGAACCAGGAGGATGCGCTGTCGCCGGAATTGTCCCACCATGCGGCAAGGCTTTCCATCTGTATGCGCCTGCGCGATTCCGTGGGCGAGATCTGCATTGCCTCGCGCGCCTTGTCCAGGCCCGAGAAGGCCTCCATCTTCTTGTAGGCCTTGACGAGGTCTTCGTTTGTGTCGAAGACGGCCTGCACTGCCTTCACCGTGTCGGCATCGGCGCCCTGAACCGTCACGCCGCCCCCGTCGTTCACCTGCAGGGTGAATTTGGCCGAGGGATCGATGCCCGCAGTCTCAAGGCTCGACTTCAGCAGGGCGTTGAAGTCGTCTTCAACCTTCGCGCGGTACTCCGTGAGGTGCGAAAAGGTCACGCGACTGTCCGCGTCAAGGCCCATGTCGTCCATGGCGTATCTGACAAGCTCGACCAGGCTCGAGAGTTTTCGCGTGAGTGTGTCGCCCGTGCTTTCTGAAGACGCGAGCTTTGAAAGCGCGCTCGCCGCGGATGACTGCGACGATGCCGACGATGACTGTGACTGGGAGTCGTTTTCCGCAATCTGATTCTGCTGCTGCCAGAGTTGCAATGCCGTCGAGTAGTCGCTGACGCCCGAAATGCCGCTCATGATGCCCCGTCTCCTTTTTCACCGACGGCATGATCTGCCGTCCCTGCGTTCTGGAGAGGGATGAAGCAAAAAGCGCGCCAGTTGATGGCGTAGGGGTGCGCGCAGACCTATTCCTTTGTCGCTCCCCTCATCGCCTGCGTCATACGGGTGACGTTGTGCCGGAACATGTCGAGATAGGTCGCAGCCGGGCCGTCCGGTGCGGAAAGCGCGTCGGAGAAGAGCTCACCGCCCACCTTCACGCCGGTCTCGCGAGTGATGCTCTCCATGAGCCTGGGGTCGGTCATGTTCTCGACGAAAAGGGCGGTGACCTTCTCCCTCTTTATCTGGCGAATGAGCTCGGCCACATTCTTGGCCGAGGCCTCGGATTCGGTCGAAACGCCCATGGGCGAGAGCAGGGTCACGCCGTAGGCATGGGCGAGATAGCCGAAGGCGTCGTGCGAGGTGATAATCGTGCGCCTGGCCTCGGGGATGCGTGCGAACTCCTCCTTGACCCAGGCGTGCATGGCCGCAAGCTTTGCCCTGTAGGCTTCGGCGTTTTTCGCGTAGTCGCCGGCATGGGCGGGGTCGGCGGCCGAAAGGCCCGCCAGGATGTT
Organism: Desulfovibrio sp.; assembly: GCA_024692205.1. Taxonomy (GTDB): domain Bacteria; phylum Desulfobacterota; class Desulfovibrionia; order Desulfovibrionales; family Desulfovibrionaceae; genus Desulfovibrio. The sequence goes on from JAILMX010000172.1 coordinate 1,768, forward strand.
CTCGACGTAGCGCATGCCTATCTCAAGGTCCTGCCAGGCGTGCGGGTCGGTGACCTTCGCGCCGCTGCCGTCCTCGTCATCCATGGAGAGAGGCGTGATGCCTGCGCTCGCGATCACGACGGGGGCCTTGCAGCCGGATGCCTGGACGAGCCTGTCGATCCAGCCCTCGAGATGAAGGCCGTTCATCACGACGAGGTCGGCCTGGGCGACCTTTTTCGCGTCCTCAGGGGTGGG
>JAILMX010000179.1 GCA_024692205.1 Desulfovibrio sp.
CTCGCCGACTACGTCCTGGCGCGCCTGAACCGCCTGCTCAAGGGGCTCGTGGTGCGGCCCGAGATCATGCGCGAGAACATGGAGCGCTCCTTCGGCCTGTATTTCTCGCAGCGCGTGCTCACGGCGCTCATCGCCCGCGACCTGCCGCGCCAGAAGGCCTATGAGGCCGTGCAGCGCCTTGCCATGCGGAGCTGGGAGACGCGCCGCTCCTTCCCCGAACTTGTCAGGGGGGATCCCGACATCAGCGGCCTGCTCGGCAGGGAGACGCTCGACGAGATCTTCGACCCGAATTTTTATCTGAAAAGCGAGGACGCCATCTTTGCGCGCGTCTTCGCCGACGGCGTGGGCGACTGCTAGGAGGAGAAGCCGTGAACGACGACATCATGCAGCTCAAGCGCCGTCTGGCGCGCCTTTTGGTGGAAAAATCCTATCGCGAGGGCGATTTCCTGCTCGCGAGCGGCCGCCGCAGCGACTACTACTTCGACTGCCGCGTGACGGCGCTGCACGCCGAGGGGGCATGGCTCATCGGCACGCTTTTCTACGACATGCTCAGGGGCGAGACGATCAAAGGCGTCGGCGGCATGACCATGGGCGCCGATCCTCTGGTTTCGGCAACGACGGTCATCTCGCATGAGAAGGGGCACCCCCTGAGCGGCCTGCTCGTGCGCAAAGAGGCCAAGGATCACGGCACCGGCCAGTTCGTCGAGGGGCTCGGCAATTTCCAGAAGGGCGACAGAGTGGCTGTTCTTGAGGACGTCGTGACCACGGGGGGCTCCGTGCTCAAGGCCTGCGAGCGCGTGGCCGCGGCGGGGCTCACCATCACCTGCGTCTGCGCCATCCTCGACCGGGAGGAGGGCGGCCGCGAAAAGCTCGAAGCCGCCGGCTACAGGCTGCTTTCGCTCTTCACGCGCCGGGAACTCGTGGAGCTGGGCCGCTCATGACGTCCGGGCACAGCGACAGCTTCTCCCGTTTCTGCGCAAGCGCCCTGCTGCGCCTGATTTTTTTATCGGGAAGCGCATTTCTGCTGTGCCTTTTTTACGTCGCGGCAGCCCTTGCCGAGGCACGTGCCGAGAACTGGCAGGCGACCCTGTGGAATGTGGGGCTGCCGCAGCATCTCGTCGCCGTCGACAAACAGCGCAAGACCTTTTTCCTTTACGAGAAGAAAAATCCCCTGCAGGCGCGCTACGCCTTTCCCTGCACGACGGGCCAGCTCGACGGCGACAAGCAGAGTCTGAACGATCTGCGCACCCCAGAGGGCATCTACTTCGTGGAGTACAAGATCGCCAAGGGACTTGATTTCAAGGAATACGGCGGCGTCGCCTACACCTTGAACTATCCGAACCCGGTCGACCGGCTGCGCGGCAAGACCGGCCACGGCATCTGGATACACAGCAAGGGGTACGGGCTCGTGCCCACAAGGGGGTGCGTGGCCATCGGCCTTAAGGAGATCGACACCGTGGGCCCCAGCCTGACCCCGGGCACGGCCGTCGTTCTGGCCGAGCAGATGGATCAGGCGAAACTGCCCCGCCGGGACACGGGCACGGCCAGGGAGCTGCGCCGCCTCATGCAGAGCTGGAGCAACGCCTGGTCCGCGCGGTCGAGCAAGATGTTCGATTTCTACGATCAGGCGGCCTATTCCGTCGCCACCGAGAATTTCGCGGCCTTTCGAGCCAACAAGGAACGCCTTTTCAAGATACTGAGCTACGTCAAGCTCTTCAACCGCGACATACACGTGCTTGAGGGACCGGGCTACTGGGTGACGTGGTCGGAGCAGTTCTACACCGCCTCAAACCTCTGCACCGAAGGCGTGCGACGCCTGTACTGGCAGCGCGGCAAGGACAACCGTTTCCGCATCGTGGGGATGGAGTGGACGCCGCGCGATCTCGGCATGAAGGCCGAGTACCTCAAGGGGCGTCTCGTGGCCGAGAACGCCTCCTTCGCGACGGATGCCGCTTCCGAGGCGCCCGTGCCGCCGCGGCTCGACATGCCGGAGAGCGCTGACGAGAAACCCGCGCCCAAACCTGCCGCGGAAGACGGCAGGGGCAAGCTTGTCGCGGCGAACGAACCCCTGGTGCCCCGCTCCCGGCCGCCGGCTTTGCCGCCTGCGGAGGTGAACTGGGGGACGAAGCCTTCCCTTGACAGCAGCCTGTCTGCCCCGTCCGCGCACGCCGAGCCGTCTGCGCCTGTGGCCCCGGCCGCAAGCCAGCCTTCCGCCCCGGGAAATCCCGTGTCTGCCCCCGTCGATCTCCCGGCCGCCCCTGAGACAGCGGCAGATGCGCCTGTTGCGCCGCAGAAGCCTGAGGCCCGGCAGCCCAAACCGGCGGAACCGCCGAAGCCGGACCCCCCGAAGAAACCTGCCGGGCCGGAACCACTCGTGCTTGATGATGCCCTGCGCGCAGCGGTTTCCGAGCAGTCCGCGCGCTACGACAAGGCGCTCGCCGCGCGGCAGGCCGTGCCTGCTGACCTGTTCGATGAAAAGAATTACAACCGCCTGCCGGGCGTTCCGCGCGGGCGTTCCTTCCGCGGGATGCAGCAGCAGCTGCAGGAAGTCATCCGCCAGCCGTGGCTGCGCGTGATCACCCGCCCGGCCGAAGTGAGCGTTGAGAACAACCTCGCCGTGAGCCGCACTCCCCAGCTCGTCGCCGGGCCCAGGGGCATGGTGCAGGGCGAGCGCATCCTCTGGTGGAACCGTTGCGAGGATGGCAAATTCCGCATCGTCGCGAGCGATTTCCACCAGGCGGAGAAGGGCCTGTCTGCGGACTACCTGGAGCTCATAAGCGAAGAAGTGAACAACGACATAGAGGAATGGCGCAAAGCGTGGCTCGCCGCCGATCTGGACGGCTACATGGCGGCCTATGCCAAGGACGCCGTGCAGCAGAACCGCGTCAGCGCCGCGGCCATTCGCGCGCAGAAGAAGCTTTTGTGGGAGCGCGTCAGGCCCGTCGAAGTTCAGCTCACCGGCCTGCGTGTCATGCCTGAGCGCAACGGCGTCAGGGCCGACATGATGCAGGCTTACGCCGACACCGCCGGCAAGCGCGACCGCGGCGTGAAGTCGCTGCTGCTGCGCTATGACGGCGCCCACTGGCGCATACAGCGAGAGGATTGGAAAGCCCAGCCGAACTAGGTTCGTGCAGGAGTCTTGTCTGGAAGAGGGCGCCGCTTCATGGGAATGAGGCGGCGTTTGCATATTCCACGTTTTTGAAGATTTTTATGCTCCCCAGGAGAAAAAGGGCTTGTCAGGGGACGTTTGCGGAGTATACACTACAGGATGCCCTTTGACGCACACCACGGGAGGATGTGATGGAGCTTTTCTCGGCCTTTCTGCATTCGGTAAATGATTTTGTGTGGGGTCCGGTTATGCTGGTCCTGCTGGCGGGCACCGGCCTGTACCTCACGCTCGGCCTGCATTTCTTTTCGTTCCGCAACTGGATAACGGCCTACAAATGCCTGTGGCATGGCCGCCGCCATCAGTCGAAGGAAGGCGAGATCTCGCCCTGGAACGCACTCATGACGGCTCTTGCCGCCGACATAGGCACGGGCAACATCGTGGGCGTTGCGACGGCCATCGCTGTCGGCGGGCCGGGCGCGCTCTTCTGGATGTGGGTAACGGCCCTGGTCGGGATGATGACCAAGTTCGCCGAGGTGCTGCTTTCCGTCCATTTTCGTGAAAAAACGCCCGACGGCAACTGGGTGGGCGGGGCGATGTATTTCATCAAGAACGGTCTGGGCAGCGGCTGGAAATGGCTTGGCACGGCCTTCGCCATCTTCGGCATGATCGCCTGTTTCGGCATCGGCGCCATGGTGCAGTCGAACGCCATCAGCGTGAACCTGGAAAAGACCTTCCATATGCCCGGCTGGCTCACCGCCGTCGTCCTGCTTGTGCTGGCAGGCGCCGTGCTCATCGGCGGCATCAGGCGCGTCGCCACTGTGGCGGGCAAGCTCGTGCCCTTCATGGCCGCGGTTTACGTGGGCATGTGCCTCATCATCATCGTCATGAACATCACCTCGGTTCCAGCGGTCTTCTGGTGGGTCATAACCGATGCCTTCACGCCTACGGCGGCGCAGGGCGGTTTCGCCGGCGCGACGGTCATGGTGGCCATACGCATGGGCATGGCGCGAGGCATCTTCTCGAACGAGGCAGGCCTGGGCTCGGCGCCCATGGCTCACGCGGCGTCCACCGCCGAATCGCCGCTCGTACAGGCCTCCATCGGCATGCTCGACGTCTTCATCGACACCATCATCATCTGCTCGATGACGGGCTTTGTCATTCTCGTTTCCATGAAGGACGGCGGCCCGCTGTGGTGCAGCGGGCTGAACGGCGGTCTGCTCACGGCCGAGGCCTTCAGCATCAATCTGCCGGCCTTCGGCGAATACGGCGTGGCCATCTGCCTGACGCTTTTCGCGTTCACGACCGTGCTCAGCTGGTGCGTGTACGGCGAGCGCTGTTTCATCTACCTCTTCGGCGACAAGAACCTGCAGCGTTTCCGCATCATCTACACGATCGCCGTCGCTCTCGGCGCCGTGCTCGCCCTTGACGTGGTCTGGCTTTTCGCCGATACGGCGAACGCGCTCATGGCCTTCCCGAACATCATAGGCATCCTGCTTCTGAGCCCGGTGCTCTTCAACCTGGTGAAGGAAGAAGTCGCCAAGGACGACCGTTTCAAGCTGTAGCAGAAGATTCCGACCCGGGCGCCCTGCTGCGCCACAGAGAAGCGGCGGCCCCCTTCGGGGGACCGCCGCTTCTGCGTCATTCTCTTCTGTGCGCCGTTCACAGTGCGCTAGCGCGCGCCCTTGGGGAAGAGCACCACGCCGATGGTGCGGAAGATGATGTGTATGTCGAGCAGAAGCGACATGTTCTTGATGTAGTAGAGGTCGTATTCCAGCTTGTGGCGGGCGTCTTCCTCGTTCGCGCCGTAGGGGTAGCATACCTGCGCCCAGCCGGTCAGCCCGGGCTTAACGGTATGGCGCAGGCTGTAGTAGGGGATGCTCTCCTTGAGCTTGGTCACGAAGGCCATGCGTTCGGGCCGGGGGCCGATGAAGCTCATGTCTCCCTTGAGGATGTTCCAGATCTGGGGGAGCTCGTCAATGCGCACCTTGCGGATGAAGCGCCCGAAGGCCGTCACGCGGTTGTCGTTGGCCTTGGCCCAGACGGCGCCGTTTTTCTCGGCGTCGGCCCGCATGGAGCGGAACTTGTAGACGGTGAACTCCTTTTCGTGCAGGCCAACGCGGTCCTGCTTGTAGATGACGGGGCCCGGCGACTCAAGGCGTATGATGACGGCCGTCAGGAGCATGATGGGGGTTGCGGGTATGAGAAGGATCAGGGAGCAGATGACGTCGACCGCGCGCTTCAGGCGGCGCAGGGAGCCGCGCGTGTTCAGCGAGAAGCCTTCGGTCAGCAGCAGCCATTCCTCCGTGATCTGGGTGAGGGGCAGGCGCTTGACAACGTGCTCGTAGAAGGAGCGGATGTCCACCACCATGCTGCCGCTGAGTTTCGCCGTGAGCAGGTCGTGGGCGATGTCGTCGTCTATGGGCGCGTCGGGCAGAAGCAGTATCATCGTGGCATGATGCGTGCGGGCGATGTCGAGCGCGTCGAAAGGCGCGCCGAGGCAGGGGCCGGCGGCCTCGTCCTGGCCGGGTTCGCCGACGTAGCCGATGATTTTCGCCTTGGGCAGGCCCTCGGCAAGCAGCTGGCGCACCTTGCCCGCGCGGTCCACGCCCACGAGCAGGATGCGCAGGGGATGCGTGAGCTTTTCGGCGTTGCGGTTGTAGAACCAGCGCCATGCGAAGCAGAAGAAGAAGGAAAGCGAGAAGAGCACGAAGAGCGTGGTGCGGTCGAAGCGCCAGTGGTCAAAGGCGTAGGACGTGGTCGCGCTTGACACGATGCCGAGCACGCAGGCCACGAGCAGCCGGCCGATGGTCTCCTTGAAATCCTCGAAGCCCACCTTGTAGGCGTCGATGATGTAGAAAAAGAGCATGTAGAAGAAGATGGTGAAGATCGAGGCGCCCGTGTAGTCGGTGAAGACGTAGAGGCCGCCCTCGATGGTCGTGAGGTTCGTGACGACGAGGGCCAGCAGAAGGCAGATGATGTCGAGGGCCTGCAGAAGGGCCCGGCGGTAAGCGCTTATCATGGACTGTCAGTCTCCTTGTTCTCTCATGCGGTCGCAGGCGGGGCAGGGCACGTGCATGTCGGCGAGGATGCGGCCGGCGACCTTTTCCGCGTCGAATTCCCTCTCAGCGAGGATGCGCCCTTTCGCCCCCATGCGGGCGATGTCTTCGGGATGCTCGAGAAAATGCTCCATGGCGCGCGCGAGGGCCTCGGGATCGCGCACCGGGCACAGGCGCCCGTTCTCGCCGTCGCGGACGACCTCGCGGCAGCCGGGCACATCGGTGACGACGGCAGGCCGCCCCATGCTCATCGCCTCCATGACGGAGGTCGGCGTGCCCTCGCGCCACGAGGGCAGGACAAGCACGTGACAGGCCGCCATATAGGGGCGGACATCGCGCGTTTCGCCAAGATACTCGATGCCGTTTTCCCGCTGCCAGCGGGCGAGGTCGGCGTCGCTTATGCCGCCGAGGCCGCTTTCCTTCGGGCCGAGCAGGCGGAAGGCGGCGTTCGGCCATTTCTGTCTGAGAATGCGCGCCGCCTCGGCGTATTCGGGTATGCCCTTCGCCTCGAGCAGCCGGCCGACCAGAAGAAAGACGACGGGGCCCTGCGGGGGAAGGTCGGGCAGGGGAGCGGCGGCGAAGCGCCGTATGTCCACGCCCGTTCCGCGCGCCGTGAGCACGCGGGCGCTCTCGTCGATGATGCCGTCTTTGCGGAAGATCGCAATGTCATCGCGGTTCTGAAAGAAAACCCCCTCGGCACGGCGCAGAGCCGTGCGGTAGAGGAGAACGCTCAGCGCATGGATGCACTTCTTGAAGAAACTGTCGGATTCGAAGGCGTAGCCGAGCCCCGTGATGGTCGCGTAGATGTGGGGCACGCCCGCCGCGTGGGCGGCGAGGCAGCCGTAGATGACGGGCTTGATGGTGGAGGTGAAGAGCAGGTCGGGCCGCTCCTCGCGGAAGATGCGCCTGAGCTGCCAGAAAGAGCGCGCGTCGCTCACTGGGTTCAGCCCTTTGCGGTCGAGGTCGTAGTGGCGCATCGGCACGCCGAGCGCGGCTATCGCCGCATCGGCCTCGGGGTCGCCGCCCGGGACGCAGCAGACGACGTCATGCCCGGCGGCCCTGGCCTGCCGCATGAGCACCGTCCAGAAATTGGCGACGGACCGGCCCTGATTGCCCAGAACGAGGATTTTCATTTGCTGTCTCCATGTCGGCCAAGCCGCCGACGCCCTTCTCTATAGCACCCGCGGCCGGCAGTGAAAAGAGCCGGGGAGGGGCTAATCCCCGGGCGCTTTACACTGAGCCCGGCTTGGCGTATGGAGAAAACTCCCCTCGGGGAAAGAAAACACATCATCGGGAGAAATCACATGGGTGCATTCGACGCCGCCTGCAAGAACCTCCAGGCCCGCCCCGCGCGCTGGCTCGTGACAGGCGTGGCAGGCTTCATCGGCTCCAACCTCTTGGAAAACCTGCTGAAGCTCGGGCAGACCGTTACCGGCCTGGACAACTTTCTGACGGGCTATCAGAAGAACCTCGACATGGTAGAGGCCATCGTGGGCCCCGAGGCGTGGAAACGCTTCACCTTCATCAAGGGCGACATACGCGACCTCGACACATGCCGCGAGGCGTGCAAGGGCGTCAGCCATGTGCTGCACGAGGCGGCTCTCGGCTCCGTGCCGCGCTCCATCGACGATCCCCTGCTCTCGAACAGCTGCAACATCGACGGCTTCCTCAACATGATGGTCGCCGCGCGCGACGCCAAGGTGGACAGCTTCGTGTACGCGGCCTCATCCTCGACCTACGGCGATTCGCAGGAGCTGCCCAAGGTTGAGGACAAGATCGGCCGCCCGCTCTCGCCCTACGCCGTCACGAAGTACGTGGACGAGCTGTACGCCGACGTGTGCGCCCGCTGCTACGGTTTCAGCTCCGTGGGGCTGCGCTACTTCAACGTCTTCGGCCAGCGGCAGGACCCCTACGGCGCCTATGCCGCGGTCATCCCCCAGTGGTTCGCCAGCCTCATCAAGGGCGAGACCGTCTACGTGAACGGCGATGGCGAGACCAGCCGCGATTTCTGCTACATCGACAACGTGGTGCAGGCCAACATCCTGGCGAGCCTCGTCGGTGACGAGGGGCGCAACACGGTGTACAACGTGGCCTTCGGGCAGCGCACAACCCTGAATGAGCTTTTCGTGCTCATCCGCGAGGAAGTCGCCCGTCACAAGGCCGAGGCCGCCGGGGCCGAACCCGTGCACCGCGATTTCCGCGCGGGCGACGTCCGCCATTCGCTGGCCGACATCACCCGCGCCCGGACGCTCCTGGGCTACGAGCCGGAATACGACGTGCGCTCCGGCCTGCGTCTGGCGGGCGACTGGTACGCCGCCAATCTGTAGGCGTCAGGCGACGAGAGGGACATGCCGATGAAACTCCCCGATATTCCCCCGCTGCTCAAGCTGAGCATTGTCGGACGCACCCTGCTTGTGCAGTGCGGCATCTTCGTCGCGCTGGTGTTTGTCTTCTGGGGCGCGCAGCGTTTGTATGCGGTCGTGGACGCGACGCGCTTCCCCGAGCCCTGCGCCATGCCCGCCGAAGCGGCGTCCCTGCCGGAAAACGAAAAGGGCAAGGTGCTCATCGACGCCATCACGCACCAGATGCGCTTCGAGCTCGACTCAACCTTCGGCTGGTCCATCAACGATGTCATCTTCAACAAATACGTGTTCGACAACCGCGCCTACCGTCAGTACGGGGTCTATCACGCCACCAAATTCCTGGTGGACATCTATTCCACCCAGATCGCCAAGCTGGGCACCAGCGACCGCGAAAGCGACTTTCTCTACCAGGCGCGGCTCAACTGTTTTTCGCTGAATCCCCGCAAGTTCTGGTTTCCCTCTGCTGAAAGCAGCTACGAGAAGGGGCTGGAGCTCATCGAGAAGTACAAGAAGAGCCTGGACGACGGCAAGGGGGTGTACAACTGCCGCACCGACGATATCTACGCCTCTCTGCAGCTGCTGGTGGGGGAGAACATGCTGGGCTACGCGCAGGGCCTGCTCGAAAACGCTCAGGATATCCCTTTCTACACGCTGGACAACCGCATCTATGAAATCCAGGGCATGGTGCTCGTCATGCGGGATTTTCTCAATGCGCTTTACCGGCTGTACCCAGAGATAAAGGCCAAGAACAACGAGGAAAACATGGCCGTGGCCATGGACTACATGAACCGCATCTGCACGTATGATCCTTTGTACATCACGTCGACGATGAACTCAGGGGAGCTCATCCTCTCGTACCTGCTCTTTGCCAAGGCCCGCATTGCGGACATCATGACGAGCCTGCGCATTTAGGGGCACGCTGCGTTAGCCCGTCTGCGCCACCTCAAGGCGGGCGATCTTTTCGCGCAGGTCGCCTATCTGTTTCCCAAGGCAGATATTGTCGCGGTAGAGCTGGCGGTTCTCCAGAGAGAGCTCGCGGCGTTCTGTCTCCAGACTTTCCAGGCGCTCCTCAAGGCGCGCGCAGTGCTGGCAGAATGCCGGTGAGCCGGCGGATGGCGAGGGTACGGGGTCGGGCGCGGCCGCCTGCGAATAGCCTTTGGCGGTTTCCGCCATGAGGTGCGGGGCGTCAGAGGCCGATTCCTCCCCCGTCATGAGCCACTCAACGGATGTGCCGGTGGCGGAGCATATCTTGAGGATGGCCTCGGCGGAGGGCGAGTTCGCGTCCCTTTCGTACCCGCCGATGGATCCCTTGCTGATGCCTACTCTTGCGGCAAAATCTTCCTGCGATTCCGATCCGCGTATCTGGCGAATGCGGCTTCCCAATGTGCTCATAGGGCAATAAACCTTTCTGTCCGAATCCCCAAAAAATTTTTATTTTACCCAAAATAACAGTTGAAAAAAGCGAGATTTTGTGCTAATCTCAAATTAAAAGGGGAAAGTCTGTTTGTTCGAGTGAACAGTGTACCCGCCTTCCCCTGTAAAATCAATAGCGCACGGCGGCCGCTGTTTTCGCGATGAAGCCAGGCGCTGATTCCGCGCGCATTCGCCTCCGTACACATACGCAACCCTCGGCCGTGACGGGCTCGCCAGAGCCGCCGAAAACCCCGCCTCGTATTTTTTCCTGCGTTCGCGTCTGTTGAAGACTCTCGTTGCGTGCCCGTTTCACGGCACACGCTTTTAGCTCTCCCCATTCCGTTATCTCCGTCTGTTGTAAAAGACAGTCTTTTTCGCGCAGTCCAATGACTAAAATTTTGCTTGCAGCGGACAATATTTTAGTCTAAAAAATTGGCCGTGAGCGCCTGCTGAGTTTCGCCTCACGGCAATGGTTGACGGCGGGATTCGGAAAGGGCCAAATACGAGCCGTAAGCTGTGAATCGCTGAAAGCGGAACGAACGTGCGGAGCGTCTTTTGATGGATATCCTGTACTTCTTCAGCAATCCGGCTGTTCCGGAAAGCAACGCGCTTATCGCGGCGCGCCGCTATGACGCCGTGTATTCGGACTCGACGCCGGAGCGCATCGGACTTGCCGCCTGCCTGCGCGCCCTGAAGAAGGGGGATGTCCTTCACATCGTCCGCGAGACCCACTTGGGCGACGGCATGGCCGATGTCGTGGAAATACTCGCCTCCCTGGCCCGCAAGGGCGTTGACGTGCATCTCGGCCGCACGGGCGCGACACTTCATGCCAAAACCTCGCCCTACCTTTCGCTCAGCGCGACTGTCGTGGCCGCGTACAGCGCGTTCGTCAACGCCATGCGCCGGCATCGCGCCGTACAGGGAATGAAAAAGGCCAGGGCTGCGGGAAAGCCCTGGGGCAAGCCCTGTCTGCCGCTTCCCGAGAATTTCGCAGAGATGGTGCGGGGCTGGCGGGAGGGCAAATTCGCCTCGCGGGATGCGGCGCTTCGGTGCGGCATGTCCCAAAGCAGCTTTCTCCGCCGGGCGCGTCTGGAGATGCCATGATGGATGCCGGACGCCCCCTGACAATCGCTGCTCTGGCTGACATGGGCCTGACGACAGACGCAAGCCTGCTCGCCCTGAACGACGCGGCGCTGCAGGGCACAGATATCAACTGGGAAGATCCCGGGCTTGAAATCGGGCCGCTGGCGCATCTTCCGCGTCCTTCGCTGGAAGCGCTTCTGGAGCTGAACCGGGAATTCGCGCACAGCCGCCAGCAAAAGGGCTATGCGGATGCGAAATCGAGCGGCGTGACGGTGGGCAGGCCCTTCAGGGAATTGCCGCCGGATTTCGCGCGGCAGGCGAAGCGCTACCTCGCGGGTGAGACGTCCTATCAGGAGGCCGCGCGAGCCTGCGGCATGGCGTATTCCACCTTCCTCAAGCGGGTTCGAGACGCACAGGCGGAGCAGGGGAAGGAGAAGGCGCAAGCCGTTCTCCCGCCGCGCGTGGCGGATGCCTGCCGCCGCTGGGCCAGTCGCGAGCTCACCAAGAAAGACGCCGCCGCCCTGGCCGGGATTTCCCTTACCCTGTTCAACCGCACGCTTGCCGCGCACGGCTTTGAGCGCAATTCTTTATCCGATGACGGTAAGAAATCGAAGTTCATCTCGCGCAACGGCAAGAGGGCGCGGTCTTGAGCTGGCTCAGCCTGCTCATTGTGCAACAAGTGGCAACATTTCTCTTGCTCCCTGTTGTTCCGCAGGGGCTTAGCCGCAGCCCGCGAGCGCCTGCTCCAGATCCGCGAGGATATCGTCGATATGCTCGATGCCGATGGAGAGGCGCACGCTGTTCGGATAAATGCCGCTTGCGGCCAGCTCCTGCCCGGTAAGCTGGGCATGGGTGGT
>JAILMX010000180.1 GCA_024692205.1 Desulfovibrio sp.
GTTAGCTTCAAATTCAAAAATATCATTCATTATAAAATAATCACAGTCTCTATTCTGAAAGAAATCTATTCTATCACCTAGTACTGATTTTAGTGAACAATAATTATTTATTGAAAACAATTGATTCCACTATTCCTTAAATGTGTTTTATTGATTGTTGTTGAAAGTGTTCTTGCTGATTTTTCTGATCCAATATTTAAATCATACTATTTTATGAAAGCAGTTCGTTGCATTTTTTCATTATATATGTCAATTGTATTGTTCATATTAAATATCTCCATCTGTTAAGTTATGGCTAAAAGCGATGGCATCCGGCATGGCGGGCTTCTGTGGTAGCAAGAGAACGCTGAAATAGGACTACATTTAAACTGGAATATTGTGTGATTCGCCACAGTTCCTGTTGAAAAAGATACCGTATTACAACAAATATATCAATACATTTTAAATGGTTACTCTGTTAGTAATTATTTCAAGACGTTGTCCCGTCGGTCGCCTCTCTCCGTTGCGTCCATGCGATGTTTGCCGTAACCTTTAGGGGCTTTTGCAACGCTCTGAAGCAGGCACAGAGCCGCCATCGACGAATGCTACGTGGTCCACGCGTCGACTGGTCGAAGGTCGATTTCATATGAGCGCGTCAAAGGCAAGCGCAAGGTTCTTTGAGATTGACGGTATAACCTAAAGGTAATATCATGGCGTGGCAGGTCATTCATTGCGACGAATTTGCGGCGGAGTTTATGGAGTTCCCCGAAGGGCTTCAGGACGAACTGCTCGCGCATCAGGCGATGCTTGCCGAGCTGGGGCCCAGCCTCGGACGGCCAACGGTTGATACGCTGAAGGGCGGCAATCTTCCGAACCTCAAGGAACTCCGCTTCGTATGGCAGCGGGAGCCGTACCGCTTCCTGTTCGCGTTTGACCCCAAGCGCCGGGCGATCATTCTTGTCGGCGGCAGCAAGGCAGGCGATAAGAACTTCTACGTGCGGATGGTCAAGATAGCTGAACGCCGTTACGAGAATTTCCTACACGAGGAAGACGACGATGAGCGTGACCCACAATGAGATAATGGCATCTCTCCCACCGGAGCGCCGCCAGAGAATCAAGGCCCGGGCCTCCCAGCTTATCGCGCAGGAGCGGCTGCGGAACCTTCGGACGGCGCTGGGCCTTTCACAAAAGGACTTGGCCGACATCCTGAACGTCACCCAGCCTGCCATTTCCAAGATGGAACGGCAGGAGGACATGCAAATCAGCACGCTGGCGAGCATCATCGCCGCCATGGGGGGCACGCTGGAGATCACTGCAAGATTTCCGGACAGGGAAGCCGTCCGCCTGCATTGAGAGGCGCTCGAATGACGCAGGAAACGGGAGGGCTTGCGCCGCGGATGCGCGTCATCCGTCGGGTGCGAGCCGCCAGGCTAGGCGCGTCCACCGCTTGTGCGTCTTGTTGTTCCTGACGGCCATGGCGAGAGCCCGCGGCTCCCCGACGAGGACGACGAGCTTCTTGCCGCGTGTCACCCCGGTATAGACGAGATTGCGCTGCAAAAGCATATAGTGTTGCATCATGAGCGGAATGACCACGGCGGGGTATTCCGATCCCTGAGACTTGTGGATGGAGATGGCATAGGCCGGCACGAGCTCGTCGAGCTCATCGAATTCGTAGGGAATGACCCGCTCGTCATAGGTGACGCTCAGGGTGCGCTCGGCCGTGTCAATATAGCTTATGCGCCCCATGTCGCCGTTGAAGATGTCCTTGTCGTAGTTGTTGCGTATCTGCATGACTTTGTCGTGCAGACGGAAGGCCCGGTCGCCGCGGCGAACTTCCAGTCCGTTCGGATTGAGAGCCGCCTGAAGGCGTTCGTTCATGAGGCCCGCCCCCACGGCGCCGCGGTGCATGGGCGTCAAAACCTGTATGTCGTTTATCGGGTCAAGGCCGAAGCGGCGGGGTATGTGGCTGCGGACGAGGTCGACGATGAGTTCCGCGGCTTTTTCCGGATCGACGGAGTGGATGAAGTAGAAGTCCGAAAGCCTGTCCTGCCGTGATTCGAGCGGCGGGATTTCGCCGTTGTTTATGAGATGCGCGTTTCGTATGATGGCGCTTTCCGCCGACTGGCGGAAGATCTCCGTCAGGCGCACCACCGGCAGGACCTTGGAGGCGATGATGTCGGCGAGCACCGTGCCGGGGCCGACGGAGGGCAGCTGGAAAACGTCGCCCACGAGCACGACTGTGCAGCCGAGCGGCACGGCCTTGAGCAGGTGGTAGAAAAGAAGCGTATCCATCATCGAGGCCTCGTCCACGACGAGAAGGCCGCAGGCGAGGGGGGCGTCCTCATTTCGGGCGAAACCGTCCTCCTGGGGGCTGTATTCCAGAAGGCGGTGGATGGTGCGGGCCTCGCGCCCGCTCGTCTCGGCCATGCGTTTGGCCGCGCGCCCGGTGGGCGCCGCGAGGAGGATGCGAGCCTTGTTCTGTTCGAAAAGCGTGATGATGGCGTTGATGATGGTCGTCTTGCCGGTACCCGGCCCGCCCGTCAGCACCATGACCTTGCATTTCGCGGCGGTGCGCACTGCCTCGGCCTGTTCGGGGGCGAGCGCAATGGGCATTTTCGCGATCACCTTGTCCGCCACCTGATCCGCATTGCGGAAAAAGACCGATTTGGGTGAATGGAGCAGGCGGTTGAGGTAATAGGCGATCTTCGATTCATAGTGAAAGTATCGCTTGAGGAAAACGCCGCGTTCGGTATTGCCCCCTTCGGTGTTTTTGTCAGGAGCAAGCGTTCTTTCCTCGATGACGATGCGTTCCTCCGCCTCGAGCCGGTCAAGGGCTGCGCGCACCTGCCCGTCCTCGCCCTGCAGCTGTTCGCAGGCCGCCTGTACAAGTCTTTCCTCGGGCAGGAAGACGTTGCCGTCGTCCGTGCTCTTCTGCAGAACGTAGAGTACGCCGGCCTCGATGCGCAGGGGATCGTTTTTTTCAAAGCCCAGCTTTGCCGCGACGGCATCTGCTGTGACGAAGCCTATGCCGCGTATCTCCATGGCGAGTCGGTAGGGGTTCTCCCGCACCACGGAGAGTGCGTCCGCGCCGTAGGTTCGGTAGATGCGCACGGCGTAGGCGGGCGTTATGCCGTGCGGTTGCAGAAAGAGCATGAGGTCGCGTATGCCGCGGTGCTCCATCCACGAGGCGTGTATGCGTTCAAAGTTCTTGGTGCCTATGCCGCGTATCTTCTTGAGGCGCTCCGGCTCCTCGTCGAGGATGCGTATCGTGTCCGTGCCGAAGGCATCCACGATGCGCTTCGCCATGCCCTCGCCCACTCCCTTGATAAGCCCTGATGCCAGATAGAGGCGTATACCTTCGGCCGTCGCGGGCAGAACCTCGTCGCA
The DNA here is from genome assembly GCA_024692205.1 of Desulfovibrio sp. Lineage (GTDB taxonomy): Bacteria > Desulfobacterota > Desulfovibrionia > Desulfovibrionales > Desulfovibrionaceae > Desulfovibrio. The sequence goes on from JAILMX010000180.1 coordinate 3,367, forward strand.
CATGTCGAAGGCGATCTGGCGGCCGAAGCGCGGGTTGTTCACCCAGCGCCCGTGCACCGTGACCTTGACGCCTGTCTGCGGATTGAGCATGTGCCCCACGCAGGAGACGGGATCGCGCGTGTAGCCGCGCGCAGGGGCGCCCTTCACCTTGGGCTCGCGCGGCGCGGGCTTCTCCGGCACGAGGCGGAAGACCGTGTAGCCGTTCTCCTCGTTGTGGAAGATAACCCTCTCAAGGGTGCCGCTCAGGGTAATTTCGTCGGGGGCGGCCAAAAGAGGCAGCTGCGGTGCCGACTTTTCCGGCTTGTCGGCGAAACGGCCCTTCATGCGAGGCATCCCATGCGTTCCTGAAGAAGCAGGGCGTCCGCGAGGGCGAGCGCCGTCATCGCGGCAAGAACGGGCACGATGCGGGGTATGGCCGAAAGATCGTGGCGCCCCGCTATGAGAAGCGTTGCGGCCTGGGCATGGGTATCCACGGTCCGCTGTTCGCGCGGGATGGAGGCTATGGGCTTTACGGCGCAGCGCAGGACGATGTCCTGCCCGCTTGTCATGCCGCCCAGTATGCCGCCGGCATGGTTGCTTTCAAAGGTGACCCTGCCGGGATTAACGGGGTCAGGGATGAGGGGATCGTTGTTCTCGCTGCCGCGCAGGCGCGCCGCTGCGAAGCCCTCGCCTATCTCGACGCCCTTGACGGCGCCGACGCTCATGAGGGCGTGCGCGAGGGTCGCGGAGATCTTGTCGAACACGGGCTCGCCAAGACCTGCCGGAGCGCCCTTGACGACGACCTGCACGATGCCTCCCAGGGTGTCGCGGTCGCGCCGGGCGGTCTCGACGGCCTCGTTCCAAAGCGGGACGACGTCGTCCGAAGCGGCGAAATAGGGGCGGGTGAGGCTTTTGGTCATTTCGCGCGCCTCTTCGGGCACGGCTATGCCGCCGAGCTCTATCGCCGCTGCGTATATGCTTATGCCGCGGGCCGCGAGTAGTTTCTGCGCTATGGCGCCGCCGGCGACGCGTGCGACCGTCTCCCTGCCGGATGACCGTCCGCCGCCCCTGTGATCCCGTATCCCATTGTATTTGTTCCAGTACGTCCAGTCGGCATGGCCCGGGCGGAAGACCTGTGCCAGATTGCCGTAGTCGCGAGAGCGCTGGTCGGTGTTGCCTATGAAGAAAGCTATCGGCGTGCCGGTCGTCACGCCCTCGAAGACGCCTGCGAGGATACGCACGCGGTCGGCTTCCTTGCGGCTCGTTGTCGTGGCGCCTGTGCCGGGTTTGCGCAGGTCGAGCGCCTGCTGCAGGTCGTCTTCGCAGATGGCAAGGCCCGCGGGGCAGCCGTCGAGAACGCCGCCGAGGCCTGCGCCATGTGATTCGCCGTAAGTCGTCAGTCTGAGGATTCGTCCGAATGTGTTGCCGGGCATGGTCAGGAATCCTTTTTTTGTATGCGTTGCGGGCGCATCGTAACAGAAGATGGGAGGAATGAAAAACCCCCGCGCCCGAGAGGGCAGCGGGGGAAGCTGTGCTGGGACGGGGGCGTGGCTAGACGCGGGCCGCCGTGCGCAGATCGGCTGCGGCGTCGGTCTTCTCCCAGGTGAATTCGGGCTCTTCGCGCCCGAAGTGGCCGTAGCAGGCCGTCTTTTCATAGATCGGGCGCTTCAGGTCGAGGCGTTTTGTGATGAAGTAGGGGCGCATGTCGAAGACCTCGCGCACGGCACGGGTTAGCACTTCGTCCGGCACGTCGCTCGTGCCCTGCGAGGAGACAAGGACGCTCACGGGGTCTGCCACGCCGATGCAGTAGGCGATCTGCACTTCGCAGACGGGGGCGAGGCCCGCGGCGACAATGTTCTTGGCGATGTAGCGGCCCATGTAGGCGCCCGAGCGGTCGACCTTCGAGGGATCCTTGCCCGAGAAGGCGCCGCCGCCGTGATGTCCGGATCCCCCGTAGGTATCCTGAATGATCTTGCGCCCGGTCAGGCCGCAGTCGCCCATGGGGCCGCCGACAACGAAGCGGCCGGTCGTGTTGATGAATATCTTGCAGTCGCTGTCGTCGAAATAGCCGGAGGGGCCGAGCACGGGCAGGATGACATGTTTCTTCACGGCCTCGGCTACGTCTGCCTGACTTGCTTCGGGGCTGTGCTGGGTCGACACCACGACGTCGTGTATGCGCACGGGCTTGCCGT
>JAILMX010000006.1 GCA_024692205.1 Desulfovibrio sp.
TACATCATCCAAACCATGACGAGGCTGCACAGCGCAAGCAGGGTGGGCACCGTGACGAAGAAGCGGAAAGCCTGGTCGATGCGGTAACGGCCCATGCAGGTGCGCACGACGGTCAGCGAGACCAGCATGAGCACGAGCAGCGTGATCACGTACCACACGAGATTCACGATCCACCAGTCGCTGATGGTGCCGGGGAAGAACATGGCAACGCCCAAACCGAGAACGACGAAGGTCTTGAGGGCGCTCGTCACGTTGAAGAGGGCGAGCAGCGGGCCGCCGTATTCAAGCAGGGGGCCTTCGAGCACTTCGGTCTCGGCTTCGGGGATATCGAAGGGCGCCACGCCCATCGTACCCGGCAGGAAGATCAGGTAGGCGATGAAGGCGGGGACCATCACCGGGTTGAAGCCCAGAGAGCCCGTCTGCTGCTGCCATTCCACGATCTTGAGCAGCGAGAACTCCGCGCTCCAGTCGCCGCCGTTCATGGACTTGCCGACCATCATGGCGACGGAGAGCAGGATCATGAGAAGCGGCGTCTCGTAGCCGATCATGATGGTGATCTCACGCGAGAAACCGATGGAGCTGAAGGGGGAGCTCGAAGCCGAAGCGCCCATCATCAGCGCGATCGCCGGAATCGGGATCAGATAGAACAGCACGAGCAGGTCGCCCATGTTGAACAGGCCGTTGAAGACGCCGGGCACGGGCATGAAGGCCGCGCACACGGCCATGCCGGTGAAGCCCACGACGGGCGCGTACAGAAAGGCCGTGCGGCACGCCGTCTTGGGGATGAGGGTTTCTTTGGTCAGAAACTTCGCCGTGTCGTACCAGGGCTGCGCCAGCGGCGGGCCGACGCGCCTTTGCAGGCGCGCCACGACCCGGCGGTCAAGGCCTTTGAAGAAGAACCCCAGGACGAGGGCGAAGATCCCGCCGGGGAAGATGATCATATGCAGGATTCCGAGCAGAGTATCCATTAACGGGCCTCCTTCGCGGCGAAGCCGGCGAACAGGGTCTTCACGCCGCCGAACAGGCTGCTGGGCCCGAGGCGGCTGATGGAAGTCTCGACCTTTTCACCGCAGGTATGCACATCGACTTCGCGCAGGATCACGAACTTCTTGATGAAGTACACGCCCACACCGAAGGCGACGGCCATCATGACGCACATGCCGGTCGCATTCCACGCGCCCGTGCCGCTCACCACGCCCGACAGGCCGATCACGAGGGGCTGCGCGCCGTACTCAGTGAGGATGCCGTTGATCGGGGCGAGCGCGAGACCGGGGAAGACGCCCGTCACAATGCAGCCGACGGCGAGTATCGCCATGGGCACGCGCATGACCTTGGGGGCCTCTTCGATTTCAGCGAGCCTGGGCGAAGGCTGTCCGAGGAAGGCCGCATGCATGAACTTGGCGATGTAGGCCAGAGTCAGCACGCTGCCGACCAGCGAGAGCAGGGCGAGCAGGGGCTGTCCGGCCTGCATGAGGGCGTGGTAGATGAGCCACTTCGAGGAGAAGCCGCTCGTCGGGGGCACGCCCACGACAGAAAGGCCGGCTATGGCGAACATGCACAGCGTGAACGGCATCTTGCGGCCAAGGCCGCCCAGGTCGTCCAGGGTCTCGCAATGGCTTGCGAACATGACCGCGCCGCAGATGAGGAAGAGCAGGTCCTTGAAGAAGACATGGTTGACGAGGTGCAGCATGCCGCCCGCGTAACCGAGGGCCGTGCCCGCGCCGATGGCCGCCACCATGTAGCCCAGCTGGCTCACGGTGGAGTAGATGAACATGAGCTTCAGGCCGTTGGTCATGATGGCCTTCACGGCGGCCATGATGATGGTGATGGCACCGATCCACATGACGATGACGTTCAGAAGCTCGCGCTGGTCCATGCTGAGCGCGCCGGCGAGGGCGAAGCCGCCGCCGAGCAGCATGAAGAGCTTGACCATGGCGACGAGCGCGCTCTTCAGCAGGACGGAGGAGATGTAGCCGGAAACGGGCGTGGGCGCCACGGCCGGGTGCATCTGCCAGTCGATGCGGAAGGGAAGCTGGGCCGCCTTCATGACGAAGCCGATGGCGAGAAGCGCCATGCCGAGGAAGGCGCCGCCCTGCACATTGGCGGACAGGCCGTGCTCAAGCAGGCTCACATCGAAGGCCTGGAAGGGGCCGACCACGCACAGGCCCACGAAGATGAAGCCCGCGCCCGCCATGTTGAACATGAAGTACTTGAAGGCCTCGCGCAGCGAAAGCTTGTCGCCTTCATGGGCGAGGGCCATGTAGAGCGTCCACGAGCTCATGATCTCCCAGAAGAGGAAGAAGCCCATCAGGTACTGGCTCGAGACCATGCCCACAAGGCCGCCGCACATGCACACGAAGACGGCGTAAAAGCGCCACTGCGTATGGCTGTGCTCCATGTAGCCTATGGCGTAGGTCAGGTTGACGGCCGCCACCAGAGGCACGATGAGCGCGAAACAGTAAGAGAGCGTGTCAAGGCTGCGCCCGAAAACGAGCACGAGCAGAGCCGTGAGCAGCATGACCGCCACCGCGGAACGCCCGGCCAGAACGCGGTTCTTCGCGAAGAAGGCGGGCACGACGGCACCGAACACCGGCACGATCACATAGATCGGCCAAGAGATGTTCAGGGCCTGCATGATGCTTGCGTCAGCCACGAGCTGATCGAAGCAGAGCGAGGAGACGGGTGCCACGAGGCTCGCCGGCAGCTGGGGCGCGAGCGCCATGAGAAGGCTCAGGAAGGCCAGAACGCCCATGGCGAGGCGCATGGACAGGGGCGCTTCCCTGACAGCCGGCAGGGAAGCGTCGCGTTTCTCGAAGACGATGGTCTTGAGAATGCGCGTGTAGTAGATGGCGCCCACGAGGGATGCCACGAAGATCAGCGTCGCGAGGCCGAGATGGCCGGCGTTCACAGACGCCTGTATCATGAGCAGTTTGCTGTAGAAGGCGCCAAAAGGCGGCAGGCCCATGATGCTTACCAGACCGACCGTGAGGCAGCAGGCCGTCCACGGCATCTGGCGGCCGATGCCGCGCAGGTCGGAAAGCTTGCGGCTGCCCGCTCGCAGGATGAAGGCGCCCGCCGCGAGGAAGAGCAGGTCTTTCATGATGGCATGGTTCAGCATATGCCAAAGAGCGCCCGTCGTGGCTAGCCACGTGCCGAGGCCGAGCACCAGAGCGACTTCACCGATCTGGCCCAGGGTCGAATAGGCGAGCATGCGTTTGATGTCCTGCTGAACCAGGGCCATCAGTTCGCCGTAGACCAGGGTGGCCACGCCCATGGCGGTCAGCCATCCGCCGAACCACGAAAGGCCCGCGATGCCGTCAACGCCGCTGTTCGCACGGCCGGCGTAGATGAGAATGAAGCTGACGAGGCCGAAGAAGCCCATCTTGGTTATGATACCGGACAGAGGGCCGGAGACCGAAGACGGGGCAGCGGGGTGGGCGTCCGGCAGCCACGAGTGGAACGGCACAAGACCGGCCTTGACGCCGAAACCGATGAGGCAAAGGGCGGCGGCCGTCTGGAAGACCAGCGGAGCCGCTGTCACGGCCGCGCCGGGATCGATGGCGAACTGCTCGAGCATGTACAGGCCGGGCAGCATGAAGAGCGCGCCGCCCGCGCACATGACGTAGTACTTGAGGCCGGCCCGGTAGGCGTCGCGATGGCCTTCATGGACAACCAGGAAGTAAGAGGCGTAGGTCATGAGCTCCCAGTTGCCGAACATGGCCGTGCTGTCCGTGGCCGTCACGATGCCTGCCAGGGAGGCGAAGGTCAGCAGCAGGAAGAACCAGTACCACCCCTGACGCTCGTGGATGTAGCCGACGGAGTATACCGCGACGATCAGGCCGACGACCGTGATCATCACGAGGAAGAGCTGCGACAGGGGCGCGGCGGCCGTCGAGATGACGCTGGCCATTGCTGCGAGCGCGAAACCGGTGCCGATCCACGAGGCGTAGCGCATGCGCAGGAGGAAGGCCGCCGCCGTTACGAAGGCGCCTATGTAGTACAGAAGAGCGGCCCCATGCGTGCCGGCATGCTCAAGGGTGAGGCCGAAGCAGCCTGAGATAGCTTCGGTCATCCCGCCGCGGAAAAGACCCATCAGGGCCACGACGGCGCCGAAGGCGAAGACGAGGATGTTACGGTCGTTCGCCGCGGGCAGGATGCCCGCTGCGGGTTCATCGGCATCCTTCGCCTTCTGCAGGCAGACGCGGCGCACCGTGTCGACATGCAGCCAGACAAGGGCCGTCGTGCCGGCGGCCATGAAGAGCGCGCAGGCACACGTCCAGTTGCCCATTCCGCTGATCATGGCGTGCACTATGTAGGCGCGCGCCTCAGGCAGCAGGAAGGGGGTTCCGCCAACCGCGGCAAGCATGCCGAGGGCGAAAAGCGATCCTGTCCAAGGTTTCAGACGTCCCCTGCCGTCAAGGGCGCTCAAGGGGGCGCATCCGCACGAGGGAGAGAGATCCGTTATCGAGAACCACGCCAGAAGCCTGGCGGCCGCCTGGAAGAGCAGGAAGAGCCAGAGGCCCGTTCCCGCGAGGGCGTTGCCAACGCACACGGCCATCAGGACGATGCCCGCATCGTGCAGCGCGCCCCAGGCGATGACGCGGCGAGGCTCATTGCGGAAGCGTATCGCCTGCGCCGTGCCATAGAGAAGAAGAAGCGTACCGAGTATGAGCCCGATACCGGCCAGAGACAGAGGAGATGTCATAGGCGCCCCGATTTTTGCGGATGTCCGCCGCCCGTCCGCCGCTTCGCTGCTCTCTGCATCACGCCACGCGGGCCCGGAAACCCAGATTAAAAGACCAAGAGCCATCGCCCGATCACGCGGACGAATCTCCCGATCCGGCCGCATGAGAAACACCTTCAGCCAGGTCATCGCAGACGATGCCAAGACTGAACCTA
>JAILMX010000040.1 GCA_024692205.1 Desulfovibrio sp.
GACCGGGCAGACGATGAATTTGATGAGGTTGAGGAATATCGTGCCGAAGGGCTTTATGTAGCCGTTGGCGAAGGCGACGTTGTTCTGCAGCAGCAGGCCTGCCACGATGCCGAGGATGAGGGCGATGAATATCTTCGTCGCAAGGGACATCTTTTTACCCATATGCAGTCTCCCATATTGGAATACTTGCCGTAGCCGAGGCCGGGCGGTGAGAACGTATGGAAACACAATGCGGGGGAGTATACGCAACACAGACGAAAAGTCGATAGGCTTTTTTCGTGAAATCATTCGCAATTTCTGACGGTGGGCGTTTTCCCCGTTTACGCGATTCCCGCCACAGCCGCCGTCTGCGCGGAATGAGCGTTAAAAGGCGGCTGCGGTCTTCCCGGAGGAGGTCGGCGCCGTTGCGCCGGCAGAAGCCATGCAACAAAGATTCGCCGTCATATGCGGTTGGATTGGGCGCAGGGAAGGGTGTGGCTGTTTTTGCAGGTTTCCTCATCTGTCGGCGATGAGTATGGCCACGCCGACGGTCGCGAGCAGCATGCCGAGTATCTGCTGGAGGGAGATGTGCTCTTTGTAGAAGGCGAAGCCCACGATGACGAGGGCGATGGCAAGCCCCGTGTTGGCCACGAGCGCTCCGGAACTGACCTTCCAGCCAGCGCGGTAGATGTAGATAAAGCCAACCTCAAGTGCGACCATGGAGATGCCAAGGGCCATGGCCGTCCAGTTGGTCTTCTGCAGGGCGAGGGACAAGCCCTCCTTGTGCGGGCCGAAAAGATAGAAGCCGAGAAGCGAGAGCACCCCGGCCGTCAGGTAGGTGACCACGAGCACGGCGAAGGGGTCTGAATCGCCGGGAACGGATTTCGAGGCGACGTTGTAGAGGACGTTGGCGCAGATGACGAGCGCCATAGGCCAGAGATAGGCAAACATGCAAACCTCCTGTGGAGGCAATCTACCACGACACAGGCCGCCTTGTCGATTCGTTGCCGCGCGTCCCAAGTGCTTTGCGCGAGGGGGCTGATGCGCTTTACGCTGGCCTGCGTCATGCCCGCGGTCAGTACTCTTGCGTGGCACGATAGAGTCCATAGGGTTCGAAACCGCTGGAAAACAGCTCCTCGATATGCTATCAGCATGGAGCCATGAGAACCGTTGATCTCCATACGCACAGCACCGCCTCAGACGGTACGGACAGTCCCGTCAGACTTGTTGAAAATGCCCATTCCGCGGGTCTCTGCGCCATCGCTCTCACCGACCATGACACAACGGCCGGCCTCGCCGAGGCCGAGGCCGCCGGGCGCGAATTCGGCATTGATGTCATCCGGGGGTGCGAACTCTCGACGAGGACGGAAAAGGGCGAGATACACATCGTCGGCCTGTGGTTGCCCAAGGATATGACGCGCCTCAAGGCCGGGCTTGATGATCTGGCAAACAGGCGACGGCAGCGCAACGAGCGCATGGTTGAGAAACTCTGCGCCCTCGGCCTGCCGATGACGCTTGCCGACCTCAAGAAAAAGGCCGGGGATGGCTCCATCGGTCGGCCCCACATGGCCGCAGTTATGGTCGAGCGGGGGTACGTGCGCGACGCTGCGCAGGCATTCCGTGACTATCTCGGCGACGAGGGCAAGGCATACGTGCCCAAGGCGGTTTTCACGCCTGAGGAGGGTGTGCGCCTGCTTGCGGCAAATGGCGCGACTGCCGTCCTTGCCCATCCCCTCATACGACATGCCTGCCCAGCCGCGTGGCTGCACGCGCTTATAGAACGCCTCGTCCCCTGTGGTCTGGACGCCATAGAGGCATGGCACACCGAGCAGGACGCGGCCGATACCCGGCAATGCCTGGAATGGGCGAAGGAATTCTGTCTGGGGGTGTCAGGCGGCAGCGACTACCACGGCGCCAACAAGCCGGGGGTTCATCTGGGCACAGGCTACGGCAGACTGTGCGTGCCCGAGTATGTTGTGGATGACCTTAAACAAAGACGGGCCGCCAAGGGACTTCCCTGCTGACAACGGCCAGGGCACCTGGTCCAAACAAGCGGGGATTGAAACAGCGCTAGGCGTCAGCGAGAATATCCACGAAAAATCCTGCATACTATTGCCGTAGCGGCTAGGTCGCTGGTGAGGAATGTTTCTTTTTCCAAAGGATGTACAAAAGACCTGCCGAAAGGATGACCTTGGCTCCGAAGAGCGCGAGCAGGGGATGGGCCTTGATGCCGGCGCCAAGCGTTGCGATCGGATGGGGCATGGGAATCTCCTTTTGAAATGCCGGTTACGCGGTATGGCTTCCCTCTTTCAGCTGACTGTCAAAATAGGCTATCGTCTTCTTCAGGCCGTCCTCAAGCTTGATCTTCGGCTCCCAGCCGAGCATCTTCTTTGCGAGTGAGATGTCGGGGCGACGCTGTCTCGGGTCGTCGCTGGGCAAGGGTTCGCAGACGATCTTCGAGCGACTGCCCGTCAGGTCCACGACCTTCTCAGCAAGCTCCCGTATGGTGAATTCGCCGGGGTTGCCCATGTTCATGGGCCCGACGAATTCTTCGGGCGATGCCATGAAAGACACCATGCACTCGATGAGGTCATCCACATAGCAGAACGAGCGCGTCTGGCTGCCGTCGCCGTAGATGGTGATGTCCTTGCCCTGCAATGCCTGCACGATGAAGTTTGAAATGACGCGTCCGTCGTTCGGGTGCATTTTAGGCCCGTAGGTGTTGAAGATGCGGCCGACCTTGATGGGCAGCTTGCTCTGGCGCCAGTACGAGAAGAAGAGCGCCTCGGCGCAACGCTTGCCCTCGTCGTAGCAGGAACGGATGCCGTTCGGGTTTACATGTCCCCAGTACTCCTCGGTCTGGGGGTGCACGTCGGGGTCGCCGTAAACCTCGCTCGTGGATGCCTGAAAGATGCGGCAGTGCAGACGCTTGGCAAGTCCCAGCATGTTGATGGCGCCGTGCACACACGTCTTGATGGTCTGCACGGGATCGTGCTGGTAATGTATGGGTGATGCCGGACAGGCGAGGTTGTAGATCTCGTCGACCTCGACATACAGAGGAAAGGTGACGTCATGGCGGATCAGCTCGAAACGACGATTGTCGAGAAGTTGCTCGACATTGGCCCTGGCGCTCGAAAAGAAATTGTCCACGCAGAGTACTTCGTGCCCCTCGCCAAGCAGGCGCTCACACAGATGTGAGCCGAGAAAACCAGAGCCTCCGGTGACCAGAACGCGTTTACGCAGATGCATGATGCCCTCACTGAAAATCGTTTTCCGGCCGTGCCGGTGTCTGCTTTTTCATACGCGCAAAAAGCAATCCCCGCAATATCCGCTCTGAAACGCCGAACTTCAGGCAGTGTTTCGGGGCAACAATCCGGCATCACTTGCGGCTTCACGCAGCCCCTGCTATCCTAACGCCATGGGACATAAGAAAACAATACGTATCGATCCCCTGACGCAGGCCATGCCGCAGGGCGGGGTGGACAGCCACGCCCATCTGCATAACAAAGACTTCGACGAGGACAGAGAGGCCGTGCTCGAACGGGCCCATGCCTGCGGCATCAGCCGGATAATGAACATATTTCTCGACCCGGAGGCTTTCGAAGAACAGAAGAAACTCTTTGACCGGCACCCCGAAGTGAGTTTCGTGCTGGGCATGCACCCGAGCGACGGACTCGAATTTGACGAAAAGGCCTTTGCCGCACTCAGGTCAGCCCTCGCGAACGAGCCCAGAATCAGGGCCATCGGCGAGATCGGTCTCGACTACCACTACGACTATTGTCCCCGCGAAGTGCAGCTGGCCCTTTTCGTTCGCCAGCTCGATCTGGCGAAGGAACTGGAACGCCCTGTGGTCATCCACTGCAGAGACGCCGAGGCCGAATGTCTGACCGTTCTCGAGACGAGGGGGTTTGCCGGACGCCCGCTGCTGTGGCATTGTTTCGGTGGTGATGCCGCCATGGCGCGGCGCCTCATCAGAAACGGCTGGCATGTCTCCGTGCCGGGCCCCGTGACCTATCCGGCGAACTCTGCCCTGCGCGATGCTCTCGCCGTCATTCCAGAAGACCGTCTGCTTTTCGAAACAGATTGTCCGTACCTCTCCCCCATGCCGTGGCGCGGCACACGCAATGAACCTGCCTACACTGTCTTCACCATCCGAAGGATGGCCGAAGCCCTCGGGACATCTCCGGAAACGCTGTGGCAGCGTTGCGGGGATAATGCCCGCCGTTTCTTCGGCCTTACAGAAGCTCTCTGATCACCCCGCCCGCGAGCAGACGGCCCGCGCCGTCATAGACGGCCGCGATCTGACCGGGAGCGGTGAAGCCCTGCCGTTCGTCAAAGACGATTCTCAGGCCCCTGTCGTTACGAGAAACGTGCGCCAGAACGGCCTTCTGCCGATAGCGCACGCTCACGAAGAGCTTGGCGGGCCACAGTTCAGGCGGCAAGAAAATGTTCGCCGCATCCGTCTCGCACCCCGAGATGCCGAGCATGCGGGCGGGGCCGACGATAAGAGCGTTGCGCGCCGAATCCTTGCTGAGCACATACACCCCCTCACTGTGGGCGATGCCGAGCCCGCGCCGCTGTCCTTCGGTGAAACGCCAAAGACCTTCATGCGTTCCAATCTGGCGCTCGCCGCCGCCATCCTCGCGCAAGAACACAGGCCCCCCCGGCGGAGGAACGATTCCCATGGCGCTCCATTCTCGTTCAAGATGGCGCGCGAACGCCCCGTTCTGTTTGGGAACGAAACAGATGTCCGAACTTTCATCAGGAACGGGCACGGCGAGGCCGGCCAGCTTCACGATCCGCCGGCTCTCATTCTTGCTCTGCCCCCCCAAGGGAAAAAGCACTTTTTTGAAACGCCTTGCCGGCACGAGGCTCAGAAAATAGCTCTGATCCTTGTGCCCATCGGCGGCCCTGCACAGGCGCACGGAAAAGGGCGATTCCGCGGGGAAGCGCTCCACGCGGGCGTAATGACCGGTCGCAAGCATGGCGCAGCCGTAGCTTTCCGCGGCCTCCATCAAGGCGCCGAATTTCACGTCGCGGTTGCACAGGGCACAGGGGTTCGGCGTCTTTCCCTCGGCCCACGCCCGAGCGCAAGGGTGCCTGACGCATTGGGAGAATGTCTCGCTGAAATCCAAGACATGCAGGGGCACACCTAAACGGCTGCAGGCTATCTGCAGACCTGAAAGGAGGTCTGGATGCATCGTCTCGGGCAGAAAGACGCCGTGAAGGGCATGTACATCGTAGCCTGCCTCTCGGAGCATCAAAAGGGCGCACAAGCTGTCCACACCGCCGCTCACGGCGACGGCGACGGATGTGCCAGCAGGCGGCATGGTCATGCCTTTTTCGGGCAAGATGGAGTCTGCCAAAGCCTTTACTTTTTCGGGCAGTCTTTCGGCCATCGGCCCCTCCCGTGGGGGATGCGCCGCAGCGGCCGCTTACGGCCGCCGCGGGCGGACATTACAATATCTGGTTGAGGAATTGCTTAAGGCGGGGATGGCGGGGGGCGGTGAAGAGAGCTTCCGGCTGACCGGATTCCACAATCTGTCCGTCCGCCATGAAGATGAGGCGATCAGCCACGGTGCGGGCGAAGCCCATCTCGTGCGTCACGCAGAGCATGGTCATGCCCTCTTCGGCGAGGTTCACCATGACGTCGAGCACTTCGCCCACCATCTCGGGATCGAGGGCCGAAGTCGGCTCGTCGAAGAGCATGATGGAGGGCTGCATCGCGAGGGCTCGCGCGATGGCGACGCGCTGCTGCTGGCCACCCGAAAGCATGGCGGGATAGACGTTCGCCTTGTCGCTGATGCCCACTTTTTTGAGCAGGGCGAGCGCGCGATCTTCGGCTTCATCCCTGCTCAATTTTAAAAGCTTTAGGGGAGCCATTGAGACGTTCTGCAAAACCGTCTTGTGCGGAAAAAGGTTGAACTGCTGGAACACCATGCCCAAGTCACGGCGAATGAGATTGATGTTGTTCTCTCGGCTCATGATGTTCTGGCCTTTAACCAGTATCTGGCCGCGGTCGACCTCCTCAAGGCGGTTGATGGCGCGCAAGAAGGTGCTCTTGCCCGAACCGGAAGGTCCGATGAGGACGAGGCGTTCCCCAGCCCGCACATCCAGACTCACATCCTGAAGGGCGGGGAGATTCCCGAAGAACTTCCAGATGTTGCGCACGGATATTATCGGGGCATCGTTTGGGACACCGGCCCCAGGCGTCATCGGGGGGTCATTTGCCGTCATAATAGTTCAGCCTTGATTCCATGATGCTCACCGCCTTGGAAAGCAGGAGCGTGATTATCAGATAGACGAGGGCGACAACGGTATATGTTTCGAAATAGAGATATGTCGTTCCCACGAAGCTACGGGCGCGCTGCATGATGTCCGGCACGGCCATAATGGAGACGAGGGCCGTATCCTTGAGCATGGCGATACACTCGTTGCCCACAGGGGGAAGTATCGTGCGCCACGCCTGCGGCAGCACTACGAGGAACATGGTCTGCACACGGCTGAAGCCGAGTGAACGCGCTGCCTCGGTCTGCCCTTTTGGTATGGCGGAGATACCCGCGCGGAAAACCTCGCCCATGTAGGCGCCGTAGCAGATGCTGATGGCGATGACGGCCGATGTCGTGCCGCTGACCGTGACGAAACGTGAAAGCGCGTAATAGATGTAGAAGAGCTGCACGAGCAGCGGTATGCCTCGTATTATCTCCACATAGGTGGATGCGATAAGATTGATGCCCCTGTTTCGGGAGATCCGGCCGAGACCAGTCAGAAGGCCGAGCGGAACGGCGAAACAGATGGACATAATCGTGATCTTGAATGTCACGAGCATACCGTCCGGCAGGTAGCGTACGATGCGCTCGTAAGGATCTGGAGAGAAGAGAAAAAGGCCTGCGAGCACACAGATGGCACCCGCCAGCGAAATGGACCAAGCATTGATCAAGCGCCACTCACGGGGGTCCGGTATGGACGCCCCGTCAGTGACCAAGACTATATTGCCCTTGCTATGGTTCTCATCGGGTTCGGGCATGATCCGTCCTTATTGTCCCATCCACTTTTTTGCGAACTCCTTGTCAAGGCCTGCGGCCTTGACCTTGGCGATGCCCTCGTTCAGTTTCTTCAGCAGGTCTTCCCGGCCTTTCTTGATGGTGAAGCCGTAGAGTTCCTTGTCCTCGGTCTTGAACGAAAGATTCAGCTTGCCGGCGTAGTCCTTCTTCATATTTACATAGTACATGGCGACGGGGTCATCGCAGATGACGGCGTCGATGCGGCCGCCGACGAGATCTTGGATGGCGAGGCCAACGTCATCATACTCCTTGAGCTCGCAATCGACCTTCGCATTGCGCATGACGAAGATGCCGGTCGTGGCGATCTGGCCACCGACCTTTTTGCCCTTCAGGTCAGCCAGGGTGGACACCTGCTTCCCGGCCGGCACGATGACGGCCTGATGGACTTCAAAGTATGGGTCGGTGAAATCGAACTGCTTTTTGCGCTCCTCGGTGATGGTCGTCGATGAGGCCACGATGTCGTACTGCCCCGTGGCGACGCCACCGAAGATGCCGTCCCACGCGATGTTGCGCACCTCGACCTCAATGCCCACGGCCTCGGCCACTGCGCGGATGAAGTCGGTGGAATAGCCCTGAACCTGTTTCTGATCATTCAGAAATTCCATGGGCGGCCATGTGCAGTCGCTCGCGACTATGTATTTCTCTTTGGCGAACGTCTGACCGGCGCAGACCGTGAGGCCCAGCAGAAGGGCGCCGCACCCGAGCAGAAAACGACATACACTTTTCATGAGTCCTCCTGAAAGCGGGGTAGATATAATGCTTGTTGCTCTTTATTATGCGTCGTTGCCCCCTCCGTCAAGCATCATTGCCGGTTGTGCCGAACGGGTATCCGACTCTTGACGGAAAGCGCCTAAGAAGGCGATAAGAACGAGACGGAGGAGCCCTTGTCAAAATTGATAGTATTGACCGCAGGCGGAGCGCAAACCTTCGGTGAGGCGGTCCGCATGCGTTACGCCGCGCTGAAGGCGCGCATAGCGGCCGATCCGGGCCGGTTCTGCCATGACGGCCTTTTCTGGACATTCTGGATTTCGCTCGCTTCTTTCCCCATAGGCTACGGCGTACGCGAAGCGCTGCCGCCGGCGGCATTCCTTTTCCTGCTCGGCTACTACCGGTTTTCATGGAATGAGAGCGTGCTCGCGCGCCTTTCCGTCAGGTGGCTTTTTCTCTGCCTTTTCGGCATGGCCGTGATAGGCATCGTTTTCTCCACCAACGTCTGGCAGTCGTTTCTGCATGTGGGCAGAGAAGTCAACAAGGCCTTTATCCTGCCTTTCATCGCCATGGAGTGCGTACGCGATGAGAAGGATCTGCGCCGCCTCGTCTGGGCAAGCGTCATCGCCTGTTTCTGGGAAGGCATGGATGGCATCTGGCAGGCCTTCACGGGCTATGACTTCATACTGGGCTACCCTCTCCACGACGGACGCCTTACCGGGAGCCTTGCGGACTACTGCGTGGGCAACTACATCGCGCTTGCCCTCATACCCGCCTTCGGTGTGTGGAACGTATTGCGTCGATCTCTTGATCGACCGACGACGGCTTTTCTGTGCGTAGGCATTCTGTGGCCGGCGTTCTTTCTTCTTTTCGGCGCCTCGGCCCGCAGCGGCATACTCGCCGTGGTTGCCGTTCTCATCCTGTGGCCTGTCATAGGCGCGCGCCGCATCATGTGGAAACGCTTCCTCTGGCCGGCAGCCCTCATTTTTCTCTTCTGCCTCTTCCAGCCAGAGCGCTTCTCTCCGGCAAGAGTCGCCGACGATGGCCGCTGGAGCCTCTGGTCCATAGCGTGGCGGATACTACAGGAATACCCGTGGTTCGGTGCCGGAGCGGGCCGCTACAGCGCCACCTTGCAATCGCTTGCCTTCATTCCCGCCAAGGATCCGGTGACCATAAGCCATCCACACAACGTCTATCTTGACCTTCTCTACGCCCACGGCGTAACGGGCTTCACGCTCGGAATGATTTTTCTCTTCGGTTTTCTGTTCTGGGCGTTCCTCAACCTCCGGCCGCGCCTTCTGGAGGAAATCGAAAGCCATGCCAAAGGCGTCTACTGGCGTTTGACGGCCTGGTTCTGGCTGGGCTACGCGGGCTGGCTCATAAACGGCATCACGGGCCACGATTTCTACCGCATATGGTGGCTCGCGCTCGCCATGAGCTATCTGGGCGTCATGATAGGCGCCGTGGCGAACGGCCTCCGTGCCGAAGGGGAAAATTTGCCCTCCTCCCCCCGAGAGAAGCCGCTGTCCGCTTTGTCGAAGCAGGGGGCGGACGCTCCCTGAAGCAGGCTGTTTATTGTCACACTCAGGGAGGGTTAAAACCCCCACCTTTAGGTGGCGGCTTTAGCGTTTCTTGTGTAGGCTGTGGGCATGAGCAATTATCGCAAAGGTTCCTATAGTGTTTTTTCTATCCATGTGCACGTGGTCTGGATAACCAAGTACAGGAAAAAGATTTTGTCAGGCGACATCGCCCAGAGGGCCAGGTCGTTGATACGCGCTATCTGCGAGAAGCATCAGGTGGAAATACTCAAAGGTCATATAGCGCCCGACCATATCCATCTTTTCGTATCGCTTCCG
>JAILMX010000100.1 GCA_024692205.1 Desulfovibrio sp.
CTCAGGCCGCAATTGGGGGTATTCATGATTGTTCCGAAGGATCCGTCTGCGCAAAAACAGCGCGCTATTCTCCAAACGGGGCGGCCCTCCTTTCGCCCTCGCGTTCACTGTCCACGTCGCGGCGGCCGTCCTCACCGGGAACGGCTTTCCTTTTTCCGGGCCTGAAAAGCAGGCCGCGCTGCACGACCTCACGGCCGAACTTGCCGCGCAGAGCATCCAGGGCGCCGTCGAGCCGCCGGCGTTTCTCCTCCCTTGCGGGGTCGCGACCATCGCGCCCCTCAGTGCCCGGCAGAAGCATCTGCACGGCCCGCTGGCCGATACCTGAGACGCCGAGCCCGATGAGGCGGACCGGAAAGGCGGGGGCCAGGCGATCGAGCAATTCGCAGCCCTTCTCAAAAATCGTCTGCGTCACGTCCGTCGCCACATCCATGGTCAGCGAACGCGTCACGAGACGGAAATCGGCGTACTTCACCTTGAGGGTGACGACCCGTCCGCGCACGCCCTGCCGCCTGAGCGAGGCCCCCACGCGCTCCGCATGCGACATGAGGGCGCGCACCAGCTGGGCGCGATCCAGGGTGTCGGCGTCGAAGGTGCATTCCCGGCTCTCGCTCTTCATGACATGTTCGGGGGTGACGGCGTCGCTGCCGCGCCCGTAGAGGCGCTCGTAAAAGGCGAGGCCCCACTTGCCCCAGCGCGTGGCATAAAAGGACTGAGGATAGCGTCGTGCCTGCGCAATGGTGTCGATGCCGTAGCCGCGCAGGCTCTCGCCCATGCGGTCGCCCACCCCCGGTATCTTGTCGACGGCAAGCGCGCAGAGAAAGGCGTCCACATCCTCAGGCATGAGGATGAAGACGCCGTCCGGCTTGTTGACCTCGGAACAGATCTTGGCGAGGAACTTGACGGGCGCCGCGCCCACTGAGCAGGTCAGTCCGCCCGTCACCTCGGCCACCCGCGCCTTGACGGCGGCAATCATCTCGGGCAGCGGGCCGAAAAGCCGCTCAAGGCCCGTCGCGTCCACATAGGCCTCGTCTATGCTCGCGGGCTCGACCAGGGGCGAGAAATCACCGAGGCAATCCATGATGCGGCGGGAGAGCTCCCCGTAGCGCCCGTAGCTGCCGGGCAGAAAGACGCCCCTGGGGCAGAGCCGCCGCGCCGTGGTCATGGGCATGGCCGAATGCACGCCGAAGGCGCGCGCCTCGTAGGATGCCGTGGAAACGACGCCCCTGGCCCCGAGGCCGCCGATGATGACCGGCCTGCCCCGAAGCTCGGGTCTGTCCATCTGCTCCACCTGAGCGAAAAAGGCATCCATGTCGAGATGAAGGATCATGCGCGGATGCCGGAAAGCGCCCTCCTCTACGGAAGGACCTTGAAGCAGACGGCGGACTGCTTGAGTATGCCCAGGTCAAGCACGCGGGCGAGAGCGCTCCGCATGGCCTTGGCCGAGGTCTCGTGCGTCATGAAGACGAGGGGCACGCCGCTGCCCTCGTCGCTCTTCTGTATGACCTGCGCCATGCTGATGCCCTCGGCCGCCATGCAGCCCGAGATGTCGCGCAGGACGCCCGGCGTATCCGCGACCATGACGCGCACGTAATAGGGCGAGACGGATTCCTCCGGCGAGGCAACGGTCGCGACCGGCAGGTCCTGCGCGACGAAACCCGTGTTGTTCGGGCGCTCGTCGCGCGCGACCGCCATGAGGTCCGCCAGAACGGCGCTCGCCGTGGGCAGGTCGCCCGCGCCGCGCCCGTGGAAGAAAAGGGAACCCGCGGCATTGGCCTCTACTCTGATGGCATTGTACGAGCCGCCGACGCTCGCGAGCAGGTAGCGGCGAGGCACGAGCGCTGGGAAGACGCCCGCCTCAATGCGCGGCAGACCGTTCTCGGGCTTTTCATCGCCCACGATGCGGGCCTGTCCGATAAGCTTGACGCGATAGCCGAACTCGCGCGCCATGGTGATGTCCATTCTATCCATGCCCCGTATGCCGCGGATGGAAAGCGCGGTGAAGGGATAATGCACGCCGAAGGCGAGACGGATGAGCAGAACGAGCTTGTGCGCCGCATCCTGCCCGTCGATGTCAAGGGAGGGGTCGGCCTCGGCATAGCCCAGGCTCTGCGCCTGCCGCAGGGCGACGTCGAAATCAAGGCCGTTCGTCGTCATCTCGGAAAGTATGTAGTTGCTCGTGCCGTTCAGAATGCCCATGAGCGACTGCACGCGGTTGCCAGCAAGACTCTCCTTGAGGGTCTGCACGATGGGGATGGCCCCAGCCACGCTCGCCTCGTAGCGCATGATGCGCTTCTTCTTGAAGGCCTTCTGGAAAAGCGGCAGTCCCGCCTCTGCCAGAAGGGCCTTGTTGGCGGTGACGATGTGCTTGCCCTGGTCGAGGGCTCTGTCGATGAGCTCCTTGGCCGCATCTATGCCGCCTATGAGCTCGACGACGGCGTCGATTTCGGGGTCATCGGTCAGATCGCGCGGATTGTCCGTCAAAACGGCGCCTTCGGGCAGGGCGCCCCGGGGCTTGCGTATGTTGTGGACAAGCACCTTGCGCACGACGATGGAGCGGCCCGTATGGCGCTCTATGATGTCGGCGTTCGACTCCAGAACCTTCAGGAGCCCGCCGCCCACGGTGCCGAAACCGGCCAGCCCTATGACGAGAGGGCGATTCTTCTGCTTCTTTTCCATAACTCCCCCTATCGTATATGGTTATCGCCCGGCGGCTGCGGCAAGGCGCGAAAGCACGGCCTCCACGCTGCGCAGAGCCTTCTGCATCACGTCATCCGCCACGGCGTAGGAGAAGCGTATGCACCTGTCGTCGCCGAAGGCCGCTCCCGGTACGAGGGCGACATGGGCCTCCTCAAGCAGCAGGGTGCAGAGCTCGGTCGAATTGTGCACCTCGCCGCCGTAAACCTTGTGCACGTCGACGAAAAGATAGAAGGCGCCGTCGGGTTTCGGACAGACGGCCCACGGCCAGCTGCCGACGATGGCGTAAGCCGCATCACGGCGGCGGCGGAAGGCCTCGCGCATCTCGCTCACACAGTCGTAGGAACCCGTGAGGGCGGCAAGGGCTGCCTTCTGCGCAACGGAACAGATATTCGAGGTGCTGTGCCCCTGCATGGAGGCCATCTTCTTGATCAAATCGGGGTGCGCCGCCAAAAAGCCCACACGCCAGCCCGTCATGGCGAAGCTTTTGGAAAGACCGTTCAGCACGGCGACCTGCTCGGGATAGCGCTCGAACCACGTGATGGCGCTGCCCGCTTTGGCCGGCTCGAAGACGAGCTGCTCGTAAATTTCGTCGGAAAGCACGAAAAGCCCCTGATCCATGGCCCACTGCATGACGGCGTCGAATTCTTCCGGCGAATAGACCGCGCCTGTCGGGTTGCTCGGCGAGTTCAGGATGAGGAGCTTCGTCTTTGGCGTGACAGCCGCCTTGAGCATGTCGATGGTGACCTTGTAGTCACGCTCGGGCCCGGCCAGAACGGTCACGGGCCTGCCGCCCGCAAGGCAGGTCATGTCGGGATAGCTCAGCCAGTACGGCGCGGGGATGAGCACCTCGTCGCCGGGGTTCACGGTCGTTTGCAAAAAATTGTAGATGCAGTGCTTGCCGCCAGCGCCGATGATCACGGATTCCGGGGGCACCGCCACGCCGTGCGTCCTTTTGAAATACTCGCCCGCCGCCCGCCTGAGCTCGGGGATGCCGGGCACGGCCGTGTAGCGGCAGAAATTTTCGTCAATGGCGGCCTTTGCCGCCGCGCAGACGTGCTCAGGCGTGGGGAAATCGGGCTCGCCGACGGCAAGACTGATGATGTCCACGCCCTTCGCTTTCAGCTCAAGGGCCTTGCTGTTGACGGCAAGGGTCAGCGAAGGCCTAACAGTGCTCAGGCGGTCCGATATCTGCATGGGAAGCTCCTTATGTGAAGAAGATGCCGTGAAAAGCGAATTAGTCTAACAAGTTTGCCCCCATGTGTAAATGCGGTGAGAAGGCGGTGCGGGACGGGTTTTTCCCGCCAAAATCGGCGCTTACGCTGCAAAAGCATTTGACTTGCGGCCTTGTGCGCGGCTACAACAGGAACACGCCATAAAGGGGGCCCCATGTCCGCACAATCGTACCGTTTCATACCGAACTATTCCGATGAAGAAATAGCCCGCATCCAGCTCGAGGGCCTTCGCAACACCGTCTCGCGCGCGATGAACTCGCCGCAGTACCGGGAGATACTCGCCCCCTGCGGCGTCCAGCCAGGGGATATCAAGAGCCTCGACGACATCCGCCGTCTGCCCACGATCGATGCCGACGACCTGCGCCGGGGCTATCCCCTGCCCCTGCTCTGCGTGGACAGGCGGGACATCGTGCGCATCCACGCCTCAAGCGGCACCACCGGCAAACGCAAGGTGCTCGCCTACACAAAGAACGACGCGGACACGCTCGTCCTGCAGATGGCGCGTTGCTTCGAGCTCGCCGGCCTCACCCAGGACGACTGCATGCAGGTTGCCGTAGGCTACGGCCTTTGGACCGCCGGTGCGGCCTTTCAGGGCGGCAGCGAGAAAACGGGCATGCTCACCATACCCCTCGGCCCCGGCAACCTCGAGATGCACATGCAGTTTTTGCAGGACATGAAGCCGACCTGTTTCGGCGCGACCGCCTCCATGGCCCTGCTCATGGCCGAGGAAGTCGAGCGCAACGGCCTGCGCGACAAGATCGCCCTGAAGCGCCTCATCACGGGCTCGGAGCTCTGCAGCGAAAAGATGCGCCGGACAATCATCGCAAAGCTCGGTCTTGACGACACCTTCAACATCGCGGGCATGACCGAGATGTACGGCCCGGGCACGGCCATCGACTGCGACAGGCATGAAGGACTGCATTACTGGGCCGACCTCTTCATCATCGAGATACTCGACCCGAAGACCCTCGAGCCTGTGCCGGAGGGCGAGACAGGCGAAATGGTGGTGACCTCGCTTAGAAAGGAGGCCGTGCCGCTCATCCGCTACAGAACCCACGACCTGTCGCGCATCGTGACGCACAAGTGCTCGTGCGGACTCAACATGCCCATGCACGGCGACATCGTCGGTCGTTCCGACGACATGATCATTTTCCGCGCCGTCAACATCTACCCAGGCCAGATATCGGACGTCATCGGGCGCTTCCCCGAGCTCGGCGGCGAATATCAGGTGGAGCTCACCCGTGACGAGCGTTCCGTCGACCACATGAAGCTCACGGTCGAAAGAGCGCAGGACGAGACCGCCGGCAACGACGAAGCCCTCGCCGCAGCCGTGTCTCAGGCCCTGCACGCGTCCATCCTCGCGCGCATCGACGTGGCGGTGACCGACTACGCCAACCTGCCCAGAACCTTCAGCAAATCCAAGCGCGTCATCGACAAGCGCTAAGAGGGCTCGATGGCCGTCATACTGGGCACTGCCGGGCACATAGACCATGGCAAGACAACGCTCGTGCGCCGTCTTACCGGTATCGACTGCGACCGTCTGCTTGAGGAGAAGCGCCGCGGCATCACCATAGAGCTCGGTTTCGCCTGGCTCGACATGCCCGGCGGCGACAGGCTCGGCATCGTGGACGTGCCGGGGCACGAGCGCTTCGTCAAGAATATGGTTGCCGGTGCTTCGGGCATAGACTTTGTCATGCTCGTCATCGCCGCCGACGAAGGCGTCATGCCCCAGACCCGGGAACATCTCGACATCTGCTCGCTGCTCGGCATACGCCACGGCTTCGTCGCTCTGACCAAGACAGACATGGTCGACAAAGAGTGGCTTGCTCTCGTCACGGAGGATGTCAGGGGATTCCTGAAAGGCACCTTCCTCGAAGGCGCGCCGATCTTCCCCGTCTCGGCCACGACCGGTGACGGGCTGGACGCCCTGCTCGCCCATATCGTCACCGAGACGGCCTCCCTGCCGCAGAAGCGGGCGAGCGACATCTTCCGCCTGCCTGTCGACCGCGTCTTCAGCCTCAAGGGGCACGGCACAATCGTCACCGGCACGATCATCTCGGGCGAAATCGCCGTCGGCGACGAGGCCTGCTTCATGCCCGCGGACGTCGAGACGCGCGTACGCTCGCTTCAGAGGCACGGCACACCGGCCGAAAAAGCCGCCCTGGGCCAGCGCTGCGCCGTCAACGTGCAGGGCCTAGAGGTGGGCGACATCGACAGGGGACAGGTGCTCTGCCGTCCGGGCGAACTCTTCGCAAGCGACCGCTGGCTCGTACGCCTCACCTGTCTCGCCTCTTCCCCCATAGCCCTGAGACACCGGGGCGAAGTGCATTTCCATCATGGCACGCACGAATGTCCGGCGCGCCTGATCTTCCGGGACAGGAGCACGCTTGCGCACGGTGACACGGCCCTTGCCGAAATACGCTTTTCCGACGGTCTGACGGGTGCCGGCGTCTTCGGTGACCGCTGCGTCGTGCGGGCGGCGTCGCCCTTGCGCACGGTGGCCGGCGGTGAGCTCGTCTGCCCGCTGCCCCCGCGCCTGCGCACGACAGACCCTGCCCTTGCGCAAAAGACGGCCCTGTGGCTCTCCCTGCCCGACCTGTACGCAAAGGCCCTCGCCGGGAAGGCATCGGATCGGGCCGTCATGGCAAAGGCCGTGCTTGATCTGCGGGGACGGGAGGGCGCGAGCTTCGCCCATCTTCGCGTGCTGACGGGCCTTACCGCCTCCGCCCTGGAGTCGGGCCTGCAGCTTCTGGGCTCGCGCGGCGAGGCGCTTTGCTGGGACAGGGATGCCCGCCTTTGGATGGCGCGCCCCGCTTTCGACGCCCTGCTTGAAGGCTGCCTTGCACGCGCGACCGAACTGCATGAACGCGATCCCCTGAAGCCCGCCTTTCCGCGCAACGCGCTGCTTGCGAAATGGAGCCGCGGCCTGCCCGAAAAGCTCGTGCAGAAGGTGCTGGAACAGGCTTTGAAGCAAAGAACCATCATTCCCGAAGGCGAAGGCCTGCGCCTTGCAACACACACGGTGACCCTTGCCGCGGATCAGAGCGACCTCAGGGCGAAGCTGCTTTCGGCGTATGAGAAGGGCGGCATGGCCCCGCCGAACTACAAGGACGTTCTCGCCGGCCTGCGCGTGACCGAGAAGGAGGCTGCCCCCGTGCTGCGCCTGCTCGTCCAGGGCCGGGAACTCGTCCGGGTGAAGGACGGCCTGTATTATTCAGGTGCCGCCATGGCCGAGATGCTGGACAAGGTGCGCGCCTGGTTCGCCGACCACGACGATCTGGACGTCGTGGCCCTCAGGGAACTGCTGGGCCTGACGCGAAAGTACCTCATCGCCCTTCTCGAATACATGGACAACGAACACATCACGGTGCGCGTCGGCGACCAGCGCAGGCTGCGCCAGACGCGGCAGCAATGACGCGGCACGGGAGGGGTCATGTGGCGTAACGAGATCGTCAGAACGCTTTTCTTCGACGTCATGCCCCTGAAGCGCAAGGGCATGAACTTCACCTGGAAATCGCTCGACTACCTGCGCGGCGAGCTCATCAAGGCCACGGTCTACGCCTGCGGTGACGAGGACGCCGTCCGCGCCCTTCTGCCGACGGGCGAGGAAACGCCGCGACCCAGCCTTTTCGACGCGGAAAAGATGGTGCGCCCCCTGCCGCAGGCAGACATGCTTTTCGAATACACGGTGAAGGGCGGCGGCCGTCGGGCCGCGCTCGCGACAGACCGCCGCCGCTCCGGGGTCGAGATCTTCGTCTTCCGCTTCGACGAGAAGCGCGGCCGCTGGATATGGCCCCTCATGGGCATGCGCTACGGCCCCACCTTCGACGAGAACGTACAGATGGCCATTTACGAGCCCGCCGTTCTCTGCGCCATGAGCGATGTCTCACGCGCCGCCATGGTGCGCGAGCACACGCTCGACGCGGGCTTCGTCACAGCCTGCCTCGCCCTCGTCCGTGACGGCACGCTCACACCCGAGGGCGACGTCGGGCAAAGCGCCGAGGCGATCGCGGCCGCCAGAAAGCCCAAGGCCGCCTCGCCGACCCCGTCAAGCATGGCGAGGGCCAGACGCACCAGGCACAAGAAAACCGGCGCCGGCAGCAAGGGCGCGCGCCGCTCGTGAACACGCATACGGAAAACAGGAGTTAAAAAATGGACTGCATCTTCTGCGCCATCGTCAACGGCACCATCCCCTCGTCCAAGGTCTTCGAATCCGACACGATCTACGCCTTTCTCGACCTCAACCCCGTGCACAAGGGACACACGCTCATCATCCCCAAAAAGCACTTCAAGGACGTCACCGAACTCGACACGGCACTCGGCCGCGACATCTTCGACGCCATGCAGCGCGTGGCCAGGGCCGTGATGGAGGCGACCGGCGCCCGGGGCTTCAACGTGCTCCAGAACAACGGCCGCATCGCCGGGCAGATGGTCGATCACCTGCACTGGCACATCATCCCCCGCTTCGCGGACGACGGCCTCGACATGTGGCCGCAGGGCAAGTACGGTTCCATGGACGAAATGAACGCGACCGCCGCAAAGATCGCCGCCCTCGTGAAGTAGCCCCCACGCACGTTCAAACGCAAAGCAGACTGCATTACGCCTGCGAAAAGCCCCCGCCTCCCGCGAGGCGGGGGCTTTCGCTTCAGCGGAAGGCGCAATTCACCAAACGTCACGAAAAAATTGACAGCGCCCTGACCAGGGTGGAGAATGAAAAGCAGGGAGGGAAGCCCTTGGAAAAAAAGAAGGTACGGACCGGCAACGAATTCCTTTTCGGGCTTCGCAGATCTGCTTCGACACTTTTATTCTGCGGAGCGGCAAGTCTGCTTCTGGCGGTCATTTTTGAGCAATCATTTCTCTTCATAAACATAGCATTATATATTCTCTGGATGGAGAT